>CADECO010000052.1:0-20233 GCA_902825905.1 uncultured beta proteobacterium | reverse complement strand
TTTCCGACCTGGCCGCTCATCGCCACCACGTCGATGCAGACGCTGGCCACGATGGCGGCGTACTCGGTGCCCGCACTCGCACCGGTTCTGGCGCGCGACCTCAACGTCGACGGCGCGCTGACCGGATATTTCGTGTCAGTCGTCTACGGCGTGGGTATCGGCTCATCGTTGCTCGCCGCCGATTTCATTCAGCGCCGCGGCGCGGTTCGCGCCTGCCAACTCGTGCTGCTGTGCGCGCTGGCGATGCTGCTGACGAGTTCGCTCGGTGGCGTCACCGCCGTCGCCATCGGCGCAGTCGTGCTCGGCCTGGCCTACGGCGCCACGGCACCTTCGAGCGCGCACCTGCTGGTACCGCGCACTCCGCCGCGCATTCTCAACTTCGTGATGTCGCTGCGGCAGATCGGCGTGCCGCTCGGCGGCGTGCTTGCCGGTCTGATCCTGCCGCCCCTGGCGTTGCTGATCGGCTGGCAGCGCGCAATGCTCGTTCTCGCCGTACCGGTGCTCGTGCTGATTGCGCTGCTGGAGCTGCCGCGCCGCGATTGGGATCGCCATCGCACGCCACGAGCAGGCGCTTCGTCGCGCGGCAACATCGCGATGCTGCGGACGCTGCTACGCGAGAACCGTGAACTGCGCGTGCTCACCATCGCGAGTTTCTTCTACTCGGGCATGCAGCTTTGCTATGTCGCCTTTCTCACCGTCCATCTCACCTCGCGCGCGGGCTTCGGCGTGGTGGCTGCCGGGCAAGCGCTCGCGCTCTACCAGATCAGCGGCGTGGTGAGTCGGCCGATCTGGGGCTGGATCGCCGATCGATTCACGTCTGCACGATCGCTGCTGGTGCTGCAGGGGCTGGTGATGGCCGTTGCGGCAATCGCAGCCGGACAGTTCGATGCGACATGGTCAGGCGCGATGGTGTTGCTGACCTGCGCCGTGGCCGGCGCGAGTGCCAGCGGCTACACCGGCATCGCCTACGCGGAATTCGCGCGGCTGGGCGGCGCGCGTCGCACCGAGGCCACCGGCTTGGGCGCAGCAACGATGTTCGCGGGCGTGCTGCTGATCCCGTCGCTCGCAACCGTGGTGGTGACACTCACCGGGAGCTACGCGCTGGCGTACGGTGCGGTCGCACTGGCTTGCGCCGCCGCGGCAGTGTCGCTGGTCCGCCCGCGCGATTGAGCTCAGCTTCGCGCCGCGGCCACGCGCCTAGGTCGCTGCCTCGCTCATGCGCTACGTGGCTACGGCTTTCGCGGGCCTGGGCCAACGCTTCGCTACTTCGGGCAGCACTTCGTCGATAAGCCGTTGCGTCTGCGCCATCATTTCCGCATCACCGCGGCCAAGCGGACGCAGGATGAACTTCGAGGCACCCGCATCCACGTACTCCCCAACTCGCCGGACGATCGCCTGGGCATCACCGAAGACGAAGTAGCCGGCCGGATCGTTATTGGTGCGCTGCCGGTAAGCCGCCTGCAAGCGCTCGAATCGCGTCGGCTCAGCCGTGCCGAAGTGAAACGGGAACGCCGCGCCGTAGTGATCCTCATCGATCGATCGACCGGCCTCCACGGTCGCCGTCTTGATCGCCGCCACGACTCGTTCGACCTCGGCGGGCGTTTCCGGTCCGCCCTGCCAGCCGGTGCCGAGCTTCGCGGTGCGCCGGATCGCGGCCTCGGAACTTCCGCCGATCCACATCGGCAATTCAGCCTGGACCGGGCGCGGCGCGATCGAGGCACCTTGAAGCGTCCAATGCGCGCCGCGGAAATCGACGACATCTTCGGTCCACAGCCGGCGCAGGATGACGAGTGCCTCGTCGGTGCGCTTGCCGCGCGTCTTGGGCTCGATCGAGAGCGCGCTCCACTCGGGCGCGAGCGGACTGCCGATGCCGAAACCGGGCAGCAGACGTCCGCGCGAGAGCACATCGATCGTGGCGCACTGCTTCGCCGCGAGCACCGGGTCGCGCAGCGCGAGCGACACCACGTTCATGCCGAACTTCAGCCGACAGGTGCGGCCGGCGAGCGCGGCCATCGTGACCATGCACTCCAGGATCGGCTCGCGACTGATGATGCGGTCGGTCTGCCACAGCGAGTCGACACCGCCCGCCTCGCAAAGATCGACCCAGCGCCAGTAGCCGTCGATCGAATCGAACGGGAAGTCCTGTAGACCCAGGCCAACGGCGATGCTGCGCGTCATCGGCGAGCTCCTGTTCGATCGCGATCCGTTACAACTCGCTTCGGTTCGATGCGGCGCAGCTACACCGGCCGCGCCGATTCACATCGACGCGGGCCGACCGCAGTGCTCACGCCGACTGCAAACCGATCGATCAACTCGCCCGAAACAGATCGTGCGGGGTTCCGGTCTTGGCGAAGATGTAGTCGCGCGTGTTCTCCAGCTGATTGCGCAGCCGGTTCAGATTCACGTCGACCATGCGTCCGCGCCACTTGCGGATGCGTCCGGCGACCATCACCGTATCGACGTTGACGCGCTCCATCAACGACACCACTGCGCCGGGAACATGATTGAGCGGCGCAACGTTGAGCGCTTGAGCGTCGAGGATGATGAGGTCTGCTTCCTTGCCCGGCGACAGCGTGCCGGTCTTGCTATCGAGCCTCAGATCGCGAGCGCCGTTGATCGTCGCGTACTCGATGACGTCCTTGGCCGTGAGTCGCGGCACCCCGCCAGTGGCCGGCATGTTGGGCTCGCCCAGCGTGTTGGCGTTCACGAACATCCGCTGCAACGCCATTGCGCTGCGCATCTGGGTGAAGAAGTCGGCCGTGAGCGTGCATTCGACATCGCTCGACAGCGACGGCTTCACGCCCAGTTGCTGCGCCTTGATGATCGGCGGCGTGCCGTGCGCCATGTTCATCTCGATCGGAACCGCAAGCGACACGCCCGCGCCCACATCGCGCAGCTTTCCCCACGCCATGTCGGACATGCCGGTCACGTGGATGAAGAAATTGTCCGGACCGAATCCAAGCGTTTTGCTGTCGCCGCCCGCGCCCATCGCGAGCGCATCGAACGTGTCTCGCATCCCAAACGTGCCCACGATATGCGCCGCCACCGGAAGGCCGAGTTCGCGCCCGATCTTCCACGCAGCCTCGTAGCCCGGCAGGTAGATTTCCCCGCCCATGAACATCGTCAGCAACTGGTCGCCCGAGCTGAAGTAGCGCGTCTTGATTCGCGTCGCGTCGCCCGGATACTGGTTGCCCGCCACGCCGCCCGCGCTCTCGAAGTACCCGAACACCGCCCGACCGCCGCCGTCGTACAGCGCCTTGATCTGCGCGTCGCTGTGGGCCTGGGAGTGATGAATCTGCGAGATGTCATGCACCGTCGTCACGCCCGCATCCAACGCGCTGAGCACGCCGAACAACGTGCTGATGTACACGTCTTCGGGCCGGAACGCCGGCGCGTACGTGAGCAGCATCTTTTGAAAGTAGTTCTGCGTGATGTTCGGATCGAGTCCATCGAACAGCAGCGCGTCGGCGAGCGTGCTGCGCAGCGCCGTTTCGAACAGGTGGTGGTGGGTGTCGACGAACCCGGGCATCACGATCTTGCCGCGCGCGTCGATAATCGTGGCGCCCCAGTTGTGCAGGTTCGGCCCGATCGCCACGATTTTCCTGCCCTCGATCATCACGTCGGCTTCGACGAAGTTGCCCTTGTCGCCGAGCTTCGGATCGAGCGTCATCACATGGCCGCCACGGATGACGATGCGCCGGCCGGCACGGCCGTGATCGCGCGGCGGTTCGTCGTCGTGCGCCTGAGCAGGCGGCGATGCGAACAGGCTCATCCCCGCTGCGGCGGCACTCGTGGCCGTGGTTGCCTTCAGGAAATCGCGGCGGCCCAGTTGCCCTTCCTCGCGCGCCGCCTCTTCATGGTTCTGCGGACGCCCTTCATCGCATAGCTTGCACATACGCCCCTCTCCCTTTGGTCGACCCGGACAGGCGCCGGATCCTCGGCCGATTCTGGCGCGGATGTCACGATGTGTAAATGCGCGCGCGCTGCTGCAGTGCGGCCGGTGGGACGCGAGGTCTAACGCCGGCTTAGAGGTGGGACGCGTTCAGGTGGGCGTCAGGCCACCTCATCTGCCGCACCGGGGACGTCCGGCGGACCTCCAGGTGGGATCTCGGTGACCGCTGGATGGGCACTACGGCTTGCTCGCTGCGTTCAGAACGAGGGCACGTTCGTACAGTACATTGCGGCGCGCTCCGGTGATCTTCGCTGCCAGCGACACTGCCTGGCTGAGCGGCAACTCGCTCAGCAACGCGCGCAGCACCGCGTCATACCGTTCTTCGGATGCCTGAGCGAGCGCGGGCGCCCCGGCAACCACCAGCACGAACTCGCCGCGCGTGTGGTGCGGATCGGCAGCGAGCCAGGCTGGCGCATCCCGCAGCGGCATCGCGCGGATCGATTCGAACATCTTCGTCAGCTCGCGGGCGATCACGACGCGTCGATCGGCATCGAACACTTCCAGCATGTCGGCGATCGTGTCGGCAATCCGATGCGGCGCTTCGTAGATCACCAGTGTCTCGGCCCGATCGGCCAGCGCGACGAGTTGCTTGCGACGGGCCACGGACTTCTCCGGCAGGAAGCCGAAGAACAGGAACGATCCTTCGAACCCCGCAGCCGACAGCGCAGCGATTGCAGCGCTCGGTCCGGGAATCGGCACCACACGAACACCCGCCTCGTGCGCCGCACGCACCAGGCGCGCGCCGGGATCAGCGATCGCGGGCGTTCCGGCGTCGGTGAGCAACGCGATCGATTGACCGGCGCGTAGCGACTCGATGCTTTCGGCTGTCGCACGCGCCTCGTTGTGCGCGTGCATCGCCCGCATCGGTTTGCGCAGACCGCAGTGTGCGAGCAGTCCGCCTGTCACGCGCGTGTCCTCGGCGATCACCAGGTCCACTTCGGCCAGCGTGGCACGCGCGCGATCCGACAGATCGCGCAAATTGCCGATCGGCGTGGCCACTACATACAATGTGCCGGCGGTGGGTGTCGGCGGCGCGGGATCACTCATCGGCGATAGGATGGGCCGGATTCGACGGCCGAGGGCAAGGGCTGCGGGATGATCGTTGCACGACGCCGCAGGTCGCGTTCGATTGTGGAGGGGAGGTCGGAGTTGCGCAACACGAGATCGGCGGCGCTGCGGCGCACGCCCAGCACTGAACAAGGACGCGAACGACGCGCGCGCGGCATCGAAGCCGAAGCGATCGCGGCGCGTTACCTCGAGGCACGAGGTGTACGCATCGTCGCGCGAAACTATCGCTGCCGCGGCGGCGAAGTCGACCTGATCGGTTTCGACGGCGCGACGCTCGTGTTCTTCGAGGTGCGGCTGCGCACGCGCAGCGACTTCGGCGGAGCGGGCGCGAGCGTCACGTTCCACAAGCAGCGCCGCGTCGTCCTGGCAGCCCAGCACTATCTGATCGGCAAGACGCCCGGTGCATGCCGCTTCGACGTCATCGCGATGAGCGACCTAGATGCGGCCAGCATCGAATGGATCAAAGATGCGTTCCCGGCCGCCTAGCGTCGCCTTCAGGCGATCGCGAATCGCGGTTCGCAACGTGACCGCCGCGGTGTTGATCGACGCGGTGATGATGGGAGTGATCGTTACGTCGCAGCCGGTGGCGAGGGCCGACGACGCAGGGGTTGCGACACGTCTGGTAGTGCAGGACTCGCCGCTCGCCGGATTTCGCTATCACGAAGCCCCGACCATGTTCAGCGCCATACGCGCAGGCGATGCGCTCGATCTGGTTCGCGAGCCGGCGAATCCGCACGATGGCGCGGCAATTCGCGTCGAATGGCGCGGGCACATGCTGGGCTATGTGCCGCGCTCGCAGAATCAGACGCTAGCCTGGGCGCTCGATCGTGGCGAGCGGGTCCGGGCCCGGGTGAGCCGACTGCTCGAACACCCCAATCCGCGCGAACGCGTGCGCTTCGAGGTGTTCATCGAGTAGCGACGGCATGCAAGACGCGCCGGTCCTCGCATCGATTCGGCGCCTCGGTGGCCCGCGTGTAGAATTCTCGCCCGCAATGAGCTTACGCGCGCGTATCAGCGAGCAGTTCACCGAAAGCGCTCAGACCAAGCTTCAAGCGCTCGAAGTGCTCGCCCCCAACATCGAGCGGGCCATCCAGGCGATGGTTCGCACCCTGCTCGACGACGGCAAGATCATGGCCTGCGGCAACGGTGGGTCGGCTGCCGACGCCCAGCACTTCGCCGCCGAGCTGCTCAACCGCTTCGAGCGCGAGCGACCGCCGCTCGCCGCAGTGGCACTCACCACCGACACCTCCACGCTCACCTCGATCGCCAACGACTACGCCTACGAACAGGTGTTCGCCAAACAGGTGGCGGGCCTGGGGCGGCCGGGCGACGTGCTGATCGCGATTTCCACCAGCGGCTCCTCGCCCAACGTGCTGGCCGCAGTGAAGGAGGCGCAGGAGCGCGATATCACAATCGTGGCCCTCACCGGCAAGAACGGCGGCGTGCTCGGGGATCTTTTGCGCGAACGCGACGTCCATATCTGCGTGCCGCACTCGCGTACGGCGCGCATTCAGGAGGTGCACCTGTTGACGCTGCATTGCCTCTGCGACGGAATCGACCACATGCTGATGGGAGCCGAATCATGAGAATTCGACCGATGGTCTGCATCGTCCTGGCGACGGTGACTTTGCTGCAGGGGTGCCCGGTGGTGCTCGTAGCCGGCGGGCTTGGCGCGGCAGCGGCCGCGGCCAATGATCGACGCCAGTCCGAGACGATGCTCGCCGACGAACGCATCGAATGGGAAGCGAGCCGCCGGCTGCGCGGCTCCGGTCAGTGGGACAACCTGAACGTCAACATCACCGGTTTCAACCGTATGGCGCTGCTCACCGGCCAGGCCTCCTCCGAGGAAGTGCGCGGCACCGCCGAACGCATCGTCTCGGAGATTCCGGGCGTGCGAGGCGTAATCAATGAACTGGTTGTGGGCAAGTTCAGCAACTTCGGTCAGCGCAGTACCGACACCGTCGTCACCACCAACGTGAAGACACGCTTCATCGGCGCAGAAAAATTCAACCCAGGCCACGTGAAGGTCGTGACTGAAGCCGGCACCGTGTACCTGCTCGGGCTGGTCACTGAAGCCGAAGGCGATCAGGCCGCGCGGCTCGCTGCGACCACGCAAGGGGTCTCGCGTGTCGTGAAGGCGTTCGAGTACGTGTCCGATCCGGCAACGCCCGGCACGTCGAAGTAGCCGGACGCACTCACCGCGCGCCGGCGGATCCGGCGAGAGTGCGCTGCGACTCGCGGCAACCGTTGCTTCGCAGGGCGCCGCCGCAGCCCATCTGCTGCCAGCCACGTCGCATTCCTGACGGATTCAGCCCTTGGATCACAGGGTAGTCGCGCCCGCCTCCCCGGCATTCCGCTAGAAAAGCGTTTTCCGATCAATAAGATATGCGCGGGCCGATCGTTCGCCAACGATCGATGCAAAAAACATTGGCATCCGTGTTGCATACTTGTAAAATTCGTTCGACTTTCGACACGACGCGCAGCTCACCCTTCCCGTCGGTTGAAGAAGCGGACAAGCGGAACCAACAAGCGTCGACCCGAGGAGAACGCACCCCAGTTACACCCGCCCACTGAATTCCGGCCAAGACCGGGCACCCGCCGCGACGAATCGGTCGTTGCCCTGCCCGGCTTGCTCCCAACAGTTTGTTGTAGCCCCCTTCGCGCGCGCTGTAGAGACCTTTCGGTCTGATGCAACGCGCGCTTTTCTTTTTCGTGTGCCGATTTTCTTGTTCCGGGTTTCTTGTTCCAATTGGGCATGGCCAAACCATCCACGCCGTCGTCGTCGCCCACAGCCGATCCGCAGAGCGGCGTCATGACCGGCCGGCAGCGCCACGCGGTGCCCGAGTTCGAGCGCAAGCTCTGCGCGCGTGCCGAACTGACCGAACGTGCCCGCGCGCTACCGGGTCCGGTGGTGTTCACCAACGGCGTGTTCGACATCCTTCACCGCGGTCATGCAACGTACCTCGCGCAGGCCCGTGCGCTCGGCAAGGCACTGATCGTCGCGGTGAACGCCGATGAGTCGGTGCGTCGGCTCGGCAAAGGCGCCGATCGCCCGATCAATCCGCTCGCCGACCGCATGGCGCTGCTTGCCGCGCTCGCCTCGGTGGATCTGGTGGTCGCGTTCGACGAGGACACGCCGCTCGAGACGATTCGATTGTGCCGGCCCGACGTGCTGGTCAAGGGTGGTGACTGGAGCGCCGACCGGATCGTCGGTGCCGACGAAGTGCGGGCCTGGGGCGGCAGCGTGCATTCGATCGCCTTCGAGCATCAGCGCTCGACCACTTTGCTGCTCGAGCGTATTCGCGCGCTCTGATAACGCGCGGCTGCAGCGACGTCCGTTCAGCCAATCGAGGCCCGCGCGAACGAGCCGCGAGTACTGTCTCTCTAGCAGGGTTTGAGGTCAGCCCCGGCGAAATCGGGACGCAAGCGCTCGATCCGTTGCAGATCGGCTTCGGCCAGTTCGGACACGCGCAACACCACGCGCGGTGCGGCCGTCTCGCGGGTCGTGACCTGCACGTCGCGCACGCCCTGCCGGCTCAGCGCCTCGCGCCGCGCGTGTGCGCCGGCCTCGCTGTTGAACAACCCAAGAGAGATCGCGTTGTTGAAACGACCCGCCTCCTGCACGACGTAGTAGTCATCGCCGCCGATCCGCTTGACGTCGGTGAGCAGCAAGTCGGCCGCGCGCCTGTCTTGCTGGGGCGGGATCATCACCCAGAAGGCCTGGCCGGGCTCGATGCGCCGCTCGGCGACGCGCAACGGCGCGCCCAGTCGCTCGAGCGCCTCGGTTGCGCGGGCGGCGTCGGCGAGTGTGAACAGCCCCCACTCGAAACACGCGCGCGGCCCCGACTTGGTGGAGAGCTTCCTCGCCTGATCGCGCGTGAGGAACTGGATGCGCTCGGGCGCGATCTCGCGTTGCGCCGGTTCGCTCACCACCGGCGGACTTGGCCATGCGTTGTAGACCGCCAACAGCACGTTGGCGACCACCAGCATGATCAGCAGCAATCTCATCGCGCCAACCTCACCAAGCCCTCCAGAGTGAGATGCTCCACGTGATCCACCGGTGCACGCAAGTGCGCCATGATCAACCCGCTCGCGCCGCCGGTGACGAACAGGCGGGCGTTCGGACCGGCGCGGTCGCGCGCGCGCTCGATCGCGCCAAGCGTCGCTTCGATGCATCCGGTTTCGATCGCATCCACCGTCTTGCGCGGATGCGCTGCATACTGCCCCGCGGCCAGCGGCAGCCGGGCGGTATTTTCAGCCAAGACCTTCTTCATCAGGGCGATGCTCGGCAGAATCATGCCGCCGACGAACTCGCCGGTCGCGCTCAAGCGATCGACGGTCGTCGCCGTGCCGCAATTGACCACGACACACTCGCCCTGAGCACGCGCACGCGCACCGATCAGCGACACCCAGCGATCGGTGCCCAGGCTGGTCGGATTCTCGTAGCGGTTGATCACGCCGCCGGCCTCGGCCTGGGCGCTCACCCATTGCACCGCGACACCGAACCGGTGGGTGGCCTGATCGAGTCGTGCGCGGATCGTCGCGGCCGCAACGTTGCTGATGACGATGCGATCGGGCCGTTGCAGGGCGCACATCGCGCGCTCGAACTGGTCGAGATCCTGGATCGCCGCGGCGCCGACCGAGACGAACGCCGCGCCGTCGAACAAGCCCCACTTGGCGCGCGTGTTGCCGCAGTCGATGGCCAGAATCATGATCGAAGCGACACTTCACCGGCGTAGAACCGCCGCCGACCCTGCGCGGTCTCGACGATCAGTGCGCCGTCCTCAGCGATGTCCACTGCGCGGCCGGTCGCAACCGGTTCCGAGCCGGCACTGATCGTGACCTGCGCACTCTGAAACGCATGGCGTGCGCGCCACGCATCGCGAAACGGTTCCAACCCGTCGCGCGCGAACACCTCGCATGCCGCACTCGATTCATCCACCAGTGCCGCGACGAGCCCATTGCGCTCTGGCGTGTCGTCGGCGGGCGCGACGGCATCCGACTCATCGTCGGCCAGCCCTGCCGCGACCGGCCCGCGAACCGGATCACGCAGCGAATCGATCAGCGCGCGTGCCGTGCGGCCAAGGCGCAGATTCACGCCGACACCGAT
Organism: uncultured beta proteobacterium; assembly: GCA_902825905.1. GTDB lineage: Bacteria > Pseudomonadota > Gammaproteobacteria > Burkholderiales > SG8-39 > CADEDU01. Next base: position 10,103 of record CADECO010000052.1, on the reverse strand, counting down.
GATGGCCGCGCATGCTCCGTCGACGTTCACGGTCTCGACCAGGATGCCGCCGACCTTGCTGCCACGACGCAGCAGATCGTTCGGCCACTTGATCGCCAACTCGCGCACGCCGCACCGCTCGAGCGCACGCAACGCAGCCACCGCGGCAGCGAGCGACAGTCCGGTGAGCGCTTGCACGTCGCACCCAAAGCGCCACAACACCGAGAGCGCGACGCTCGCCCCCGGCGGCGCGATCCATTTGCGCCCGCGGCGGCCGCGGCCACCAGTCTGCACTTCACAAGCAACGCAGGTGCCGCTGGAAGCACCGCTCAGCGCCAGCTCACGCAGCGCATCGTTGGTCGAGTCGCATTGGTCCAGCACGTGGAGGGCCGGACGAGTCGCCTGCAGCCGGTTGGATTGCGCGCGGATCCGGGCCGCATCGAGCATCTGTATAGGCCGGCCCAGACCGATCGTGTCGTCGACACGGTTGTGCCCGACGTCCAGCCCGAGTTCGCGAAGCTGCTCGATCGCGCGACCGACGCGCTGTGTCGCGACGCCGAGCGCCGAGGCGAGTGCCGTCACCGCATGCGGCGTACCGTCGCTCAGCAGACGCAGGACCGGCAGGGTTTCCGGGAGGAGAAGCACCGAGGAAGGGGCGCGCGGGTGTCGGACGGCGCGCGATCCTAGCACAGCGATTTAGGCGTCCCGCGAGCGATTTCCTCGAGCGCGGGCCAAACAGGCGAACCGGTGAACGCGGCTCAGCGTGGACGACGGTGCGGCCAGGGCGGACCGAACGGACGGCCGTAGTAGTAATACCCGTACGAAGGGCCGTACCAGAAGACCGGCTCCCGGCTGCGCGCCCACTCCTCGTAGCGCGCCTGATTGATCTGCGCCTGGTTCAGATAGTCGAGCACTTTCGGACCGACACCGTCGTCCTTGAGCTTGGCCAGCTCCGAGCCCGACAGCCGATACACCGCGCCTGACTCGTGCAGCAGACGGATGATCTCGTCTTCAGGAACCGGCTCGCGCGACATCCGGACGATGTCGGCGATCGACGGTGGCGGCGGCTTGGGTTCTCCCGGAACCGCCGCGCAGCCCAGCAGCACCGACATCAGCACGCTCAGCACAACCGCTCGCATGTCGACACCTCTCTCGGAGGACTTCACGTTTCCCAATGCTTCGACTCGATCACGCCGCCACCCGAGTTCAACGCACCCGCGACGATACGGTTGTCGCCACGCTACTCGTGATCGACCTGCAGCGCCTCGAGGACGCGAGACACGAGGTTGTAACCGCCGATCGTCGCGGTCAACTCGAGGATCTCCTGCGGATCGAAGAACTTCTTGATCGGCGCGAACACGTCGTCGGACACCTGCACGTTTTTGGTCATGGTGTCGGTGTAGGCGAGCACTGCGCGCTCGCGCTCGTCGAACTTGTCGGACCCGCGCCAGCGCGATAGTTCGTTCAACTGGGTCTGATTCATGCCGGCCTTGAGCGCGAACGGCACGTGCGCGTCGTATTCGTAGTCGGCGCCGTTGATCACCGCCACGCGCATGATGGCCAACTCACGATAGCGATCGGCGAGCTTGCCTTTCTGGCGGATCGCCGTGAACAGATTGAGCCAGCCCTCGCAGATCGCCGGACTGTTGAGCAGCACGCGATACAGGTTCAGCAGCTTGCCGCCGCGTTCAGCCTTGATGCGCGCGATCAGCGCCTGATGATCGGGCAATGTGGATTCGTTCTGCAGCGGCACTCGTGCCATGTCACGCTCCTCTTTGTGTGTAGTGGTATCCAACGATCGAATCGCGCCCGGTGAAGCCAGTGGCGCAGTCGGCCGCGCGCCGCTCGGCGCCGTGGCGCCGATGGCCACGGCCGGCGAGCGCGCAGCCGCTAAAACGGCAACTGTGCGTCAGGCTTGACTGCCAGCAATGCGCGGCGGAAGTCGGCCTGGATGCGCTGCATCGCCGCGGGTGAATCGCCCTCGAAGCGCAGCACGATCACCGGCGTGGTGTTCGAGGCGCGCGCCAGACCGAAGCCGTCGGCGTATTCCACGCGCAGCCCGTCGATGGTGATGACCTGCTGCGCGCCGTTGAACTTCGCGCTTTGCTGCATCGTTGCGATCAAGCGGTGCGGTTCGCCTTCGTTGAGCTTCAGGTTCAATTCAGGGGTGGTCTCCGAATCGGGCAGCGCTTCGAGCACCGCGCTCGGATCGGACTCGCGCGACAGGATCTCCAGCAGGCGCGCGCCGGCGTACATGCCGTCGTCGAAGCCGTACCAGCGCTCGCCGAAGAAGATGTGTCCGGACATCTCACCGGCGAGCGGCGCGTGCAGTTCCTTCATGCGTGCCTTGATGAGCGAGTGGCCGGTGCGCCACAGCGAGGGCTTGCCGCCATTGCGCTCGATCCATGGCCCCAGATTACGGGTGCACTTGACGTCGTAGATGATCGGTTCACCAGGCCGGCGCTGCAGCACGTCCTTGGCGAAGAGCATCAACTGACGGTCGGGGAAGATGATGTTGCCGCGCTTGGTCACCACGCCTAACCGGTCGCCATCGCCGTCGAAGGCCAGACCGACCTCGGCATCGCCGGTGGTGACCGCACGGATCAGATCCTGGAGGTTCTTCGGCTGCGACGGATCGGGATGATGATTGGGAAAATTGCCGTCGACCTCGCAGAACAGCTCCTGCACCTGGCAGCCGATGCGCCGGTACAGCCGTCCGGCGAAATCGCCCGGTACGCCGTTGCCGCAGTCGATCGCAATGCGCATCGGCCGGGCCAGACGGATGTCGGAGCCGATCCGCTCGATGTACGCGTCGTTGATCGATTGCGTCGCATAGTGCCCCGCGCCGGTGGCCAGATCACCGCTCTCGCAACGCTTGCGCAGGGTCTGGATCGCATCGCCCGAAAGCGTGGTGCCGTTGATCACCATCTTCAGCCCGTTGTAGTCGGGCGGATTGTGGCTGCCGGTGACCATGACGGCGCTGCCGCAGCCCAGGTGATGCGCGGCGAAATAGGCCATCGGCGTGGCGACCATGCCCAGATCGATGACGTCTACGCCGGACTGCCGGATGCCATCGGCCAGCGCACGCGCCAGCTCAGGACCGGACAGGCGTCCATCACGTCCGATTGCGATCGTCGCTTTCGCGCCCGGCACAGCCTGCTCGCGCGCCAGGGTGCCGAGCCCCTGACCGATGCGCTCGACCACCTGCGCGGTCAACTGCTTGCCGACGATGCCGCGAATGTCGTAGGCCTTGAAGATCTCTTGCGGGAGGAGTGCGCTCATGCGTGGAGGACCTGAAAGACGCTGCTGCGTCGCGGATGGGAGGGGTCGCTTCATGCGTCCGTTGAAGACGTTCAGGCGTCGAGCGCCGACGAGGCGTTCAGGCGTCGAGAAAGCGGGAGAAGAAAGCGATTATACGAGCGGGCAACCAGTCGACCTGCCCGGGAAACGGGCCCGTAACATAGCCGACGTGCCCGCCTTCGCCCGTGAATTCCGTCTCGACGCTCGGGCTGAGCGCATGCGTTCCGGGCAGCACATCATCGGGCTGAAACGGATCGTTGCGCGCGTTGATCAGCAGCACCGGCACGCGCACCCGATCGAGCAACGGCTTGGCGCTGGAGCGGCGCCAGTAGTCTTCGGCGTCGTCGAATCCGAACATCGGCGCGGTGACCGCATCGTCGAAATGGCGCAGCGTGCGCGCCGCGCGAATACGCCCAGGATCAAACCTGCCCGGAAAGCGCTCCGTGAGTTCCAGCGCCTTGGGCTTGAGCGTCTGCAGGAAATAGCGGCTGTAAATGCGGCTCACACCGCGCTCGAGGGCGCGCCCGCCGGCGGCGAGGTCGAGCGGCGCACAGATCGACGCGGCCGCACGCACCACCGCACGCGCCTGCTCGCCCTGCTCGGCGAGCCACTTCGTGAGTGCATTGCCGCCCAGGGACACACCGGTGGCGAATAGCGGCGCCGATGCCGCTTCGCCATGGAAGCGGCGCAGCACCCAATCGATCTCGCCCGAATCGCCCGAGTGGTACGCGCGCGGCAGGCGATTGCGCACCCCGCCGCAGCCGCGAAAATGCGGCACGGCTCCACGCCACCCGAGCTCCGCTACCGCCGCCATCATCGCGCGGGCATAGTGGCTGTCGGCACCGCCCTCCAGTCCGTGGAACATGACCACCATCGGTGCGGAGGCCGCGCCCACGACCCGGTCCACCACGATCACGTCGTCGTCGGGCGTGGTCCAGGTTTCGCGCTCGAACCGAGGCCGCGGACAGCGCGCGAACAGCCGTGCGTAGATGGTCTGCGCGTGTCCGCCGGGCAGCCACCACGGGGCGCGATAGGGCTGCGGTGGCGAGGCGGATGCGTGGCCCACTAGTGCAACGTCTTGGGCGCGTCGAGCGCTCGTTCGGGCAGCGCCGGTGCTGGCGAAGCGTGATGCACGATCATGCGCCAGCCGTCGGTAGTGCGTGCATAGACGTTGGTGGCGACGATCGGGCCGGCAGTGCGCGAGCCGTCCTTGGTCGAGATGACTTCGTGCACGTTGTGGATGGCGAACAGGCCGCTTTGCACGTACACCGGCTGAGTCAGGCGCACTTGCATCTTCTGGTCACTGCCGAACAACTCGGCCCAGGACGCGCGCACCGCCTCGAATCCCGACAGCCGCGGTCCGCCCGGGTGCACGCACACGATATCGTCGTCTTCGGACCACACGGTCATCATCGCGTCGAGATCGGCGCGTTCGAGCGCGTCGTAGAAGGCGCTCTCGGCGTCTTGCGAGGAGGTGAATGCTTTCTTCACGGCACTGATCGAACGGAACCCTGGGGCGCCGTGAATGTTAGCGAAATCGTCGCCGCCAGCGAATAGCCGGCCCTGGTCAGTTCGATTCGCTCTTGCGCTGCCTGGACTGCGCCGACGCACCGAGCGTCGCCTGGATCCAATGCGCCACCGACAGCAAGCGGTCGTCGGCGCCGGCGGGTGCGGCAATCTGCATGCCCAGCGGCAGCGCGTTGCCCGAGAACCCGGTGGGCACGGTGATCGCGGGCATACCCAGCAGGCTCCACAACGTGCTGTATCCGGGATCGCCGCGAGTGCCGAATCGTGCGGGCGCCGGTCCGCTCGCCGCCGGGGTGATGATCGCATCGAGTTCGCCGAACAGCGTCTCGCCTCCCTCGATCAGGCGTGCGCGGCGCACCATCGATTCGCCGTAGGTTGCCGGGCTGATGCGTCGCCCCTCGTCGAGCGCGTCGTTCAACTCGATGGACATCTGTCCGCGGAACTGCGCCTGCAACTCGCGCAGTTGGCGCGAACCTTCGTGAAGCATGATCAGACGATGCACCGTATTCGCGCCGAGATAGGGCGGCGGGAGCGTGACCGGCGTGATACTGGCGCCGTGGCCGTTCAGCACCCGTTGAATCTGGGCGAAGTGTTGCGCCGCCTCAGGCTCGAGCGACGTCCACGGAAAGTCGACGATGACGCCGAGTTGCGGCGGCGCGGCCAGTTGGTGCGCGGCAGGCCTCGACTTGCTGTCGGCCACGAGCCCCGCGCAGAACGCGGTGGCATCGAGTGCCGAGCGCGCAAACACGCCGGCCTGATCCAACGTCGGACTGAAGCAGAACGCCCCCTCGAGCGACAGCATCCCTTGCGTGGGCTTGAATCCGACCACACCGCAGTACGCCGCCGGGCGGATGACCGAGTCGTTGGTCTGCGAACCGATCGCCGCGTGGGCGAATCCCGCCGCGATCGCCGCCGCCGAGCCCGCCGAGGATTCACCCGGCGAATGCTGCGGATTCCACGGGTTGCGCGTTTCGCCCTGATGCGCGAACGACGCCTCTGCCGTCACCGTCTTGCCCAGAACGAACCCGCCCGCCTGACGAATGCGTACGACCAGCCGCGCGTCTTCGGCTGCGTAGTGATTGGCCATGAACGGCAAGCCGGCTTCGGTGCGCAGGTCGGCCGTATCGAACGTGTCTTTGACCGCCACCGGCAGGCCATGCAACGGCCCGATGGTTCCGCCCGAGCGACGATGCTTGTCGCATGCCTCGGCGAGCGCACGCGCGCGCGCCACGTCGATATGCGCGAACGCGTGCACGACCTGCTCGCGTGTCAGCACGCGATGCAGCACGCGTTCCAGGTATTCCTGCGCCGGCAACTCTCCGCTTGCGAGCCCGCGCAGGACGTTGATGAGGCTGGCCAACTATGTTTCTCGGTGAATGATCGATCGGCTGGGCAGCGAGTATCCAACAGCCCTACGCCCCCGCCATTAGGCCGTTTGGCTGTTGCATGCGCGAGGCACTATCCCCGAACAGGCCCCGACTGATATTGCCCTCGATCAGCCGCCGCTAGCGACCGTACAGGACACCCGGCAGCCAAAGTCCGATCTGCGGGAACACGTACAACAGGAACATCGCGAATACCTGGATCACCATGAACGGCATCATGCCGGCGAAGATCTGATTGAGCGATACGTGCGGCGGCGAGACGCCCTTGAGATAGAACGCGGCCATCGCCACCGGCGGCGACAGGAACGCCGTCTGCAGGTTCAGCGCGACCAGCAGGCCGAAGAACAGCGGGTCGACATCGAACACCTTCAGCAGCGGCAGGAAGATCGGCATGAAGATGACGATGATCTCGGTCCACTCGAGCGGCCAGCCGAGCACGAAGATGATGAACTGCGACAGCAGCATGAATTGCAGCTTGGACAAGCCCAGCGACAGCACCCACTTCTCGATCAGCTCCTGGCCGCCCAGCAGCGCGAACGCCGAGGAGAAGATCGCCGAGCCCACGAACAGCCAGCACACCATCGCCGAGGTCTTGGCGGTGAGGAACGACGATTCACGCGTGATCGCGCCGACCTCGCGCAAAGTCGTGCGCACGGCGTTCGCCCGATCGCGCCGGCGATGATCGATCCAGCGATACGCGATCGCCAGCAGGAATCCGCCGAGCGAGCCCACCGCCGCCGCCTCGGTCGGCGTGGCCAGACCGAACACGATCGTGCCCAGCACGGCCAGGATCAGCATCGCCAGCGGAAAAAACGAACCGAGCAGCAGCTTGAACACTTCCAGGCGCGTCAACGTGAAGATCGCATAGAAGAGCGCGAGGACCCCCGCGGCAATCCCCGCCGTTGTCCAGAACCACGAAGGCGCGGGCACGCGCGCCGCACTCGCCGTCGACTCGGCTGTCGGCGCTGCGGGTTCCCGCACGCCGGCGCCGCCAGTTGGTGACTCGGCTGCCCGCGGCGTCTCGCCCAGCGCCGGCGCTTGTCCGTTTTGATCCGTGGCGCGCGCCTCTTGCGGGGGTTCGCTCAGTTCACCTTCCTGCGGTGGCTCCTGAACGCTCTCGGCGGCCGGCGGTTCCGCCAGTCCACCGCCGCTCGCAGTGCTGTCGGCGCCTGTCGCGCCAAGGCCCATCTGCTCCAACCCTGCGGTGGACTGTTCCACCTGCGGCGTGGTCACGCTGCGGTACACCAGACCAAGCATGAGCGCCACGGCCAGCGCCGGAACGATTGCCACGCTCAACTGGCGCAAGGCCGCGACAGGTGAGACGCCGCCGATTCGCCCGAGCGTTGCGGTGAGCAGACCCATGAGCGCGTTGCTGCGACCGCTCCCTTGAATGCGTTGCGATACGTCGGGCAACGGTACGCGTCGATCCGCCTCCGACAGCGGCGGAGCGAGGCCCGGTTTGATCTTGGCCAGAATGATGACGTACGCGATGTACAGCCCGGCCAGCATCAGCCCCGGGAAGAACGCGCCGGCATACAGCTTGACGACCGACTCTCCTGCCGTCGCACCGTAGAGAATGAGCATCACCGACGGCGGAATCAGAATGCCCAGACACCCGCCTGCGGTGATGGTGCCCGCCGACAGCTGGACGCTGTAGCCCGAACGCAGCATTGCGGGCATGGCGAGCAGCCCCATCAACGTCACCACCGCACCGACGATGCCGGTGGCGGTGGCGAACACCGCGCACGTGACCAGCGTGGCCACACCGAGTGAACCGGGCAGCCGCGCCATTGCCAGGTGCAGGCTGCGGAACAGTTTCTCGATCAGATTGGCGCGCTCGACCAGATAGCCCATGAACACGAACAGCGGGATCGAGATCAGCACGTCCGATTGCATCACCTTGCCGTAGGTCGAGCCCACCATCAGATCGAGCGTCTTCTCGACCGAGCGCTCGAGCGTGGCACCCTGTTCGGACAGATACGCGAACAGGGTGAAGATCATGCCCATGCCCATCAGCGTGAACGCCGTGGGAAAGCCGAGCATGATCGCCACCACCACCAGTGAGAGCATCAACAGGCCGAGGTGGCCGTTGCTGAGCTGCGTCCAGGGCGTGAAGATCACCGTGGTGAGCACGATGATCCCCATGATCGAAAAGCCGAACCACAGCTCCTTGCGCATGGTCATCGCCCCACGCTCGAGGAAGGTGCGGCCGGGGTATCAGTGGCGTGCACCATCTCCTTGAGTTTCTCGACGTCGACTTCCTCGACGTCCTGCTCGCGACGCGGCCAGGCGCCGTTCTTGATGCACAGCACGCAGCGCACGATCTCGACCAGCCCCTGCAACAGGAGCAGCGTGCCGGCGATCGGGATCACCGTCTTGAACGGATAGATCGGCGGGCCATCGGCGGTGATCGACGAGTGCTCGTTGATACGCCACGACTCCGCGGCGAAGGTGTAGCCGGCGTATGCCAGAGCGACCACGCCGGGAATAAAGAACAGGATGTAGAGCACCAGATCGATGCTCGCCTGCGTGCGCGGCCGGAAGAACCCGTACAACACGTCGCCGCGTACATGGCCGTTCTTGGCCAGGGTGTAAGCCCCGGCCATCATGAACAGCGTCCCGTACAGCATGATCTGCGCATCGAACGCCCAGGCATGTGGCCGATCGAGTGCGTAGCGCGAGAACACCTCCCACGAGATCAGCAGTGTGAGCGCGACGATCAGCCAACCGAACGCCTGGCCGACCCAGGTGGACAGCTTGTCGATCGCGATCAGGAGCTTTTGCATGGGCCAGAAACAAACAGGGCCATCCGGGTTCGCCCGGATGGCCTCGGTTCGACTCCGCGATGTCTCGTGGTCAGGCCTTCTTCGCCGCCGGCTTCTGCTGCGCGAAGAAGTGGTTGTAGCCCATGCGCTGCGACACGTAGGTGTCGAGCTGCCAGCGCACGGCGCGCTGCGCGAACGACCTCTGTGATTCGTTCACCTTCTTGAACAGCGCGTTCTCGGCTTCCTTCTTCTTGATCACTTCATCCCACACATTGAGCTGGCGCTGCAGCACCGCGTCGGGCGTCTTGAAGAACTTGACGTTGTTCTTGGTCTGCAGCTCGATGTAGTCCTTCGAGTAGCGGTCGATCGCCTTCCAGCTCATGTCGGCCGAGGCTGCCTCGACCGCATTGTTGATGATCGCCTTGAGCTTGGGTGCGAGCGCGTCGTACTTCTGCTTGTTGAACAGGATCTCGAACTGCTCGGCCGACTGGTGGAAGCTTTGCAGCATGCACACCTTCGAGACGTCGGCGAAGCCGAGCAGCCGGTCGGAGGTGGCATTGTTGAACTCGGCCGCATCGAGCAGGCCGCGGTCCATCGCCGGCACGATCTCGCCGCCGGGCAGCGCGTTCACCGCAGCGCCCATGCCGGTGAAGATGTCGATCGACAAGCCCACGGTGCGGAACTTGAGGCCCTTGAAGTCTTCGGCCTTGCCGACCGGCTTCTTGAACCAGCCCAGAGGCTGCGTGGGCATCGGCCCGTACAGGAACGACTGTACGTTCAGATTGAGGCCCTTGTAGATCTCGTCGAGCAGATCCTTGCCGCCGCCGTACTTGTGCCAGGCGAGCAGCATGTTCGCGTCCATGCCGAAGGCCGGACCCGAGCCCCACAGGGCCATCGCCGAGTTCTTGCCGTACCAATACGCCACCACGCCGTGGCCGCCATCGAGCGTGCCCTTCGACACTGCGTCGATCAGATCGAACGCCTTGACCACTGCGCCCGCCGGCAGCACCTCGATCTTCAGATCGCCGCCCGACATGTCGTTCACCTTGGTGGCGAAGTCCTGGGCGTACTCATGGAAGATGTCTTTCGCCGGCCAGGTCGACTGCCAGCGGAACGACGTCGGGCCTTGCGCCTTGACGATTGCCGG
>CADECO010000051.1:16719-23425 GCA_902825905.1 uncultured beta proteobacterium | reverse complement strand
CGCGAGAGCACGATATGACCGTCGAGAATCGCGCGTGCCGAGTCGGCGATCGGATCCTGCTGATCGTCGCCTTCGGTAAGCACCGTGTAGAACGCAGTGATCGAACCGCCGCCTGCCGTGCCGTTGCCGGTGCGCTCGACCAGTTGCGGCAGCTTGGCGAACACCGAAGGCGGATAGCCTTTGGTCGCCGGGGGCTCGCCGACCGCAAGCGCGATCTCGCGTTGCGCCATCGCATAACGCGTGAGCGAGTCCATGATCAGCAGCACGTTGCGGCCCTGATCGCGAAAGTGTTCGGCCAGCGACGTGGCGTAAGCAGCCCCTTGCAGGCGCAAGAGCGGCGGGGCGTCGGCCGGTGCGGCGACGACGACCGATCGCGCCAGGCCCTCGGCGCCGAGGATGTCTTCGATGAACTCCTTGACCTCGCGGCCGCGTTCGCCGATCAGTCCCACGACCGTGACGTCGGCGGTGGTGTAGCGCGCCATCATGCCTAACAGCACGCTCTTGCCCACGCCCGATCCGGCGAACAGCCCCATGCGCTGGCCGCGGCCGGTGGTGAGCAGCGCGTTGATGCTGCGCACGCCGACGTCGAGCGCGGTGCGGATCGGTTCACGATCGATCGGATTGATGAGCCGGCTGCGCAGCGGCCGCGTTTCGCCGACGTTGAGCGCGCCCAGCTTGTCGAGCACGCGCCCGTTGCCGTCGACGATGCGCCCGAGCAGGCTATCGCCCACCGGCATGTGTCGGGTGCGGTCCTCGATGCGGCGCCACGGATGTCCGGGCTTGCCGTAGCGCGGCCCGGCGTGATTCATCTCGCTCGGGATCACGATCGCTCCGGGCGTGAGGCCGTGGATCTCGGTCGTCGGCATCAGGAACAGCCGCTCGCCCGAGAATCCGACGACCTCGGCCTCGGTGAGCTGCGCGCCGTCCTGCTTGACGATGCAGGTGCTGCCTAACGGCAGTGTCAGCCCAACCGCTTCCATCACCAGCCCCGCCACGCGCGTGAGCCGGCCGTGCACGTTGAGCGGCGTGGGCACGCCGGCGAAGGCACGGCACTCGGCGAGGTAGCGTTGCCAGCGCGCGGTGGCGTCCTTGAGCGGTGCCGGGCTAGCCATTGGGGTCCGCGCTCTTCCAGGCGTCGCTGCGCCCGAGCGAATGCATCAGGTGTTCCCAGCGGGTACGCAGCGTGCCGTCGATGTCGCAGGCGCGCGTGGCGATGCGGCAACCGCCAGCGTCGATGCGGGCGTCGGCGACGACGCGCCAGCCACCGTTGTAGCCCGCGTCGCGCAGATAGTCCTTCACCAGATCGACGTCGGATGGATGCACCTGGATCTCGCCGCCGGCGATCGATTCGGGCAGTGCGCGCATCGCTTCCTGCACCAACTCGCGCAGCGCTTCCGGGCGAACAGTGAGTTCATGGCGAAGGACCGCGCGCGCCAGATCGATCGCGAGGTCGAGCAGTTGATCGGCGACGCTGTGTTCCAGGCCGGCGATGGCCGCTTCCATGCTCGCGGCGACCTGCGACAGCCGTCGCGCCTCGTGTTCGGCGAGTGCACGCCCGTCGGCGAAGCCCGCGGCGAATCCGTCCTCCCTGGCTTTGAGCAGCGCGGCCTGCCTGGCGCGCGTCTCGGCGGCCTGCTGGAGAGCGTGAGGCGATTCGCGGGTGTTCGCTCGTGCGGAACCGGGCGAAGAGCGCGTGTCGAGCTGGCCCGGGCTCCAACGTTTCGCGGCCTTGAGCTGCTCAGGCGGGATGAGCAGCGAATCGAGGGTGGATTTCGCGGATGACATGGCGTGTGTTTAGACGAACTGGTCGTCGCCCTTGCCGCCGATGGCGATCGTGCCTTCCTCGGCCAGGCGACGCACGATCTTGATGATTTCCTTCTGCTGCCCCTCGACCTCGGAAAGCTTGACCGGGCCGCGCGATTCGAGGTCTTCGCGCATCTGTTCGGCGGCGCGTTGCGACATGTTCTTGAAGATCTTCTCGCGCAGCGTGGCGTCGGCACCTTTGAGCGCGAGCACCAGCGAGTCGCCCTGCACCTCGCGCAGCACCGACTGGATCGCCTTGTCGTCGAGCTTCTGCAGGTCTTCGAACTTGAGCATCTCGTCGAGGATCTTCTGTGCCAGATCGGCATCCACCTCGCGCACGCTGTCGACCGTTTCGGTCTCGACCGCGCCGGGCAGCATGTTGAGGATCTCGGCAACCATGCGCACGCCGCCCAAGGGCTTGCGCGACAGGTTGTCGTTGCCCGAGAACAGCTTGGCCATCGCCTCGTTGAGTTCGCGCAGCGCGATCGGCTGTACGCCGTCGAGCGTGGCGATGCGCAGCGCGACGTCGTTGCGGGTGCGAGCGGTCAACGCGCCGAGTACCTGCGAGGCCTGGTCGCGTTCCAGATGCACCAGGATGGTCGCGATGATCTGCGGATGCTCGTTCTTGATCATCTCGGCGACGGTCGGGCCGTCGAGCCACTTCAGCCGCTCGATCGCGCTGGTGTCGCCGCCTGCCAGGATACGATCGAGGAGCAGGTTCGCCTTGTCGGGGCCGAGCGCCTTGGACAGCACGTTGCGCAGATAGGCGTCGGTGTCGACGTCGAGCGAGGCCTGTGCCGAGGCTTCCGAGTGAAAGCGCTCCAGCACCTTGTCGACCTGCTCGCGCGTGAGGTTGCTGAGCGCGGCCATGGTCTCGCCCAGCTTCTGCACCTCGCGCGGCGCCAGATGCTTGAACACCTCGGAGGCTTCCTCCTCGCCCAGCGTGAGCAGCAGGATGGCGCCTTCGGTGAGCCCTTCGTCAGCCATGGCCCCTCACCATCGTCGGACGAGCACGATGCGCGTTGGCCAGTTCGCCGTCAGCCATTGCCGTTGACCCAGTTGCGAACCACGTTGGCCACCAGGCGCGGGTTCTCGCGTGCGATCGCGCGCGCGTTGTCCAGACGCGAGCCGGTGTTGTCGGGGAGGGCTTGTTGTTGGCCCGGTTGCGCACCGCTCAACGCGACGACTGCGTCTTCACTCCTGGCGGCCTCGCCTGCCTTGGCGTCGCTGCCTGGTGGCAGCGTCGTCAGCACGCGGGGCTGCGTGGCCAGTTGCTTGAGCAGCGGACGCAGGATGCCGAACAGCACGATGAACAGCACGATCAGCCCGAGCATCCATTTGGCGACCTCGATCGCGAGCGCGATGATCTCCGGACGCTGCCACAGCGCCAGTTCGACCGCGGGCGGCACGACTTCGACCGAGAACGGCGCCGCGGTAACCCGCAGGCTGTCGCCGCGATCCTGCTTGAAGCCCACCGCTTCGCGCACCAGCGATTCGATCTGCTTGAGTTCGTCCTCGTTCAGTGCTTCGGGTTTGCCGCCTTCCTGCGCCGGCTTGCGGTAGTTGATGACGACCGCGGTCGAGACGCGGCGCACCGAGCCGACCTGCGCGCGCGTGTGACGCACGGTCTTGTCGATCTCGTAGTTGACGGCGTTGGTGCGTTGCGTGGCGGTTGGATTGCGCACGACCGTGTCATTGCCTTGCGGACGCTGTCCGGGTTGGTTCGGCGGCTGGGTGATCTGCGCGTTGGTCTGGCCGGGCGGCTGATTGGAGAGCGCGCCGGGAATGCCCTGCGGGCCGCTGCCGCCGAGGCTGGAGGATTCGGCGCTCTGTTCGCTTCGCACCGAAGCGTCGGTCGGATTGCGGTTGGGCTTGAACGTCTCGTCGGTCGACTCGGTCACGGTGAAGTCGACGTCTGCCGCCACCTGCGCGCGCAGGTTGCCGCGCCCGACGATCGGTTCGAGGATTTCGTTGATGCGCTTCATGTACGCCGCTTCGACGCTTTGCACGTAGGCGAGCTGCGACGGATCGAGCCGCGCCTCGTTCTCCGACGGTTGCGTCGAGAGCAGGGCGCCGCTCTGGTCGACAACGCTCACGCTCCTGAGCGCGAGCTCGGGCACGCTCGATGAGACCAGATGGGCGATGCCGGCGATCTGCGCGCGTTCGAGCACCTTGCCCGGATAGAGATTGAGCAGCACCGAGGCGGTCGGTTTCTGCGATTCGCGCAGAAACACGCTTTGCTTCGGAATAGCCAGGTGCACGCGTGCGGTCTGCACCGCCGAGAGCGACTGGATCGAGCGGGCGAGTTCGCCTTCGAGCGCGCGCTGATAGTTGACCTGCTCCTGGAACTGCGTCAGGCCGAAGCGCTGGGTCTCCAGCAGTTCGAAGCCGACGTTGCCGCCCTTGGGCAGTCCCTGTGACGCCAGGCGCAAGCGCACGTCGTGCACCTGAGTGGCCGGCACCAGAATGGCGCCGCCGCCCTCGGCGAACCGGTACGGCACATTCATCTGCGAGAGCGCGGAGACGATCGCGCCGCCGTCGCGGTCGGACAGATTGGAGAACAGCACGCGGTATTCGGGGGTGCGCATCCACATCAGCGCGGCCGCGGCAATGGCGGCAAGCGCCGCCAGCCCGATCATCAGGCCGAGCTTCGAGCGGTTGGGCAATTCGGCGAACCCCTGCGCGGACGCGACGATGCCGCCCGACGTGTTCGCAGCCTGCGTTGCCATCCTTTTCGAAGCCCCCGTGTTGAAACGATGTCGATCGATCGACCACAAACGTCGTCGGTCATTCGACCTGAAGCGATGTCGGTCATTCGACCTCGCGGGATTATCGAAGCAGGTGCGCCGTGCCAATCCAATGAAAAGCGCTGGCTTTTCAGATCATTTCGAGCGGCTGTGCACGATGGCAAAGCGGTACGCTGGCGACGTGAGAAATTGTCGCTGCCGATACGCGACGGCGAGGAGAACCACGATGGCAACCATCTCGACGAAACCAGTGGCGATGCAGCCGAGCCTGCGCGCACTCGAAGCTGCGCGAACGCAGGCGGGCAGCGCCGTTGGTGCAACGGAGCCGGGCGGCAACTTCGGTGCGGCGCTCAAGCAAGCGCTCGACAACGTGAGCGGTACGCAAAACCGGGCCGCCACGCTCGCCAAGGAGTTTCAGCTGGGCAACCCCGACGTGAGCCTGGAGGACACGATGATCGCCGCGCAGAAATCGAACATCACGTTCCAGGCGGCGGTTCAGGTGCGCGCACGGCTCGTTGCGGTCTACAGCGAGATCATGCAAATGAACGTGTAGGGTTCGTCCGGACCGGGCATCGCGAAGCGTTCGCGGCGTCGTTCGACGCGGCGAGGGCAGCGCGAGCCGGCGCTACTCGGTCAATTTGTTCTTGACCCGATCGCGATCGAGCGCGATCACATAGCGCTGCAGCAGCACTTCGTCGGCGGCCGCGACATTGAGGAACTGCACGCCGCAGCGGCGCAGGCTCGACGGAAAACGCCGGCCCGGATCGATCGCGTAGCGGATCTCGGCCGAGCATTGCACTTCACCGAAACCCGGCAGATCGAGCGACAGCCGCGCGAGCTTGAGCAGCGGCGTCGGGTCCACCTGGTTCGAGTCGATCAGCACCGACAGGCCGAGCGTGCTGATGTCGAGCACGCGCGCCTTGAACGCGACCTTCCCGGTGCCATCGAGATCGATGAGGCAGATCGGCGGGCGGCTTACCGGTACCGGCGCGCGATAAGCATTGCGCCGCTGCAGCCGCAGCATGCGCGCGGGCAGTGGCGCCGCGAGCGCGGGGCTGCCTTCGAAGTCGATCAGGCGTGCCTGACCAGTGCTGAATTCGATCTTCACGCCGTCGACGGCGGTGCGCCAGGCCAGCTTCTCGGCGCTCACCAGCGCGGCGTTGCGACGCTCGTCACGGTCGATGTCGAACACCAGGGTGTTGCTGCTCGGTTGCACCGCGAGCAGGCAGGTGAGGATCGAACCCGGTTGCGCATTGAAGTAGACGCTGGCGCGAATGCGGTGCTTGCACAGTCCCACCAGGATGCTGGTGATCTCGCGTGCATTGGTGACCGTGAACGGAAACAGATCCGGCTCGGCGAGCGTACCGGTACCTGGGCTCATTGCTTCCTGCATAGGCGTCGCTACGATTTCGAAGTGGGTTGTGGAACGACCGGGGCCGGAGCATCGCTGCCGCGTTGAGGCGGACGGCCGCTGTCTGCGCCGCCGTTGCGCTCGACCGCGTAGATCCACGCGAGGATCTCCGCGATCGCGAAGTAAAGTGCGGGGGGGATGTGTGCGTCAAGGTCAAGTTTCGCCAGCAGTCCGACCAGCTCCGCCGATTCGTGGACGAATACACCGGCCTCACGCGCGCGGCGAATGATCTCTTCGGCGATCGCACCCTTGCCCTTGGCGACCACGCGCGGTGCGACGTCGGATTCGGTGTACGCAAGTGCCACGGCGGTCATCGCTGCAGCGCTGCGCGCCTGCGTCGATGCGGCACTCGTCGTGCCGCGAACCGCCAGGGGCAATTTCGCGTCGCGCAACGGATTCACGGCACGCGCTCCGGTAGCGGGCGTGGTTCGAGAAACTGCATGCCCTGGACACGCAGCGCCTGGGCGGCGAGTGCGCTTTGCAACGCGCCTGCCTGCCTCGCCAGCTCGGCCCGGCTGTCGGCACCGGTGCGAAATGCGAGCGCCACGTTGCCGTTGTCCAGGGCGATGGCAATCTCGACCCTACCCAGTTGCGGCAGCTCCAGCGCAAGGCGTGCGCGCCAGACCTCAGGCCCGGCTTCGGCAGTTGCGTGCGGGTCGCGTCCGATTTCGATTTCTCCCGGTTCGCCCGGCCGCAACGCGCCCCGCCACACGATCTGCTCGGCGGCCAACGCGTCGAGTTGATG
>CADECO010000051.1:11232-16619 GCA_902825905.1 uncultured beta proteobacterium | reverse complement strand
GCTCGTTTCACGTGCGGTGCCCTGACCATCGGGCAGACGCGCCTGGGGTTCGCGCAGCAGCGAATCGAGGTCGCGTTTGCCTTGCGTCCATTCGAGCAGATGCGATTCGTAGAACAGACCACTCTCGGTCACCACGCGGGCCAACGTCTGCGCGATCTGATCGGGCGAACCGGTCGCATCGACGATCGGCTGCGCGGTCGCGATCGCGGGCGAGGGGTCGGCACCCGAATCGGTGCGCAGCAATCGTGCGACCAGTTGGCCCGTTGGGGTAAGTGTCGTCGACGGCGCCGGCAGCTGCGCGGATGCTTCAGGTTTGGATGGGACCGGCTGCGGCAGTGCGCCCGACGTCGATCGGGTGCCGTTCGCGCCGAGGGCGCCTGACGGATCGGCGCGACCCACGACGGTCTCGCCGCGCAGCTCGGTCGCCAGTTTGGCCAGCAGCAATCTTGATAGCGAGCCGAGTTCCATGTTTAGTGCCGGATCGAGGCGGCGAGCAGGCCGAGCGTCGGATCACGAACCGGGGCGACCTGCCGCGCGCCGTTGGCTCGTTGCGGCCTCAGCCGTAGGCGTTCTCGACCTTTCGCTGCGTCCGCGATATGCGCATCACGCGACTGAGCTCGGCCATCCAGGGATGGGCAAGCTCGCGGATCTCGGCGTCCTGCTCGAGCATGTGGCGGATGATCTGCACCTTGCGCCGCCGGGCGGACTCGTCCATCGGGATGACGTCACCGTGGACCTTCAGCTGAGCGATCAGTGTCTGACACTCGCGCTCGATCTCGATCACCGTGTCCCACTCACTGCGGGTGGCGGCTTCGAGCATCGCGGTGCTTTTCTGCGCGAGGAATTCGTAAGTGCGCATGGTTTGCTCCCAGGCGGCGTGCGGTTCGTTCACCGGTTGCGGCCTCCGGCCACGGCGGCGAGTTCGGGTTTTGGCTGCGTTGCGGCATTGGCGATCGACGCCCACGCTTCGCGCAGTTCGTTGAGCAGCTGTTTGACTTCACTGAACAGGGCCGGATCGTTGCGCAGGCTGGCCAGCAGCAGCCGCTGCGACATGTACTCGTACAGCCCGTCCAGGCTCGCGGCGAGCGCGCCGCCTTGAGTCGGATCGAGACTTGCGCGTAACCCGTCCTCGATGATCGAGATCGCGCGCGAGATCGCGGCGCCCTTGGCGGCGATGTCGTTGCGTTCCAGCGCGCTGACCGCCTGCGCCACCGACAGGATGGCGTCGTCGTAAAGCATCTGGATCAGCTGATGTTGATTCGCGCTGTTGACGCGCGATTCGAGATCGACTTTGGCGTAGGTCGTGGCGGCGCTGCGGGGTCCGAACATGGCGAGTGCTTTGAGCTGGAGGTAGTTAGCCCGATGCGATATTCGCGCTGAGCTGCGCCAACTGCTGTTGCAGGTAGGCGCTGGTGCTGCTCATCTGCGCGAGCATCGTGTCGAGTGCCGAGTACTGGCGGATGTAGCGCTGTTCGATCTGCCCGAGGCGGTCGGTGAGGACCTGTGCGCGTCGCTCGATGTTGCGGATCGAGGTATTGATGCCGTCGGTGCGCGCGCGCACCGGGCCGGATTCGTTGAGCAGTTCGCTGATGCGGGCGTCGAGCTTGGCGCTCACGCCCTCGAAGTACGTCACCGTGCCGAGCGAACCGGGCGCTGTCGCGACGATCTGCAATTCCATGCCGATCGAATTGCCGTTGGTCGATACGAGCTTCTGCCCGGTGCCGGTCGCATCGCCGCCGTCGATCGTGCCTTGCACGTCCAGTCCGGCGGTTGCCGTCGGCGCCGCGCCGAGCAGATCGGTGGCGGCATTGCCCGATACCGCGACGCTCGAGCTGGCGCCGTACGTATTCGAGGCGATCGTGAGCGTGCCGGCGTTGTTGGTGACGGTGACGCCGAGGCTGTTCGAGGACAGGGTCGTGGCGCCGTTGATGCGTGATTGCACTTCCGCGGCCAGCGCATCGGCGCTCGCGTACGTGGCCGCGGCGAGCGTCACCGTGGCAGCAGTGCCATTGACCGTGACGCTGAGCGAGTCGTTCACGCCGGCGGTGATCGTGAGTGCGGCTGCCTGCGCGCCGACCAGCGAGCCCTTGGTGGCAGCCTGCGTGATGTCGACGGCGTAGGTGCCCGCTTTGGTGGCGGTGCCTGCCTTGAGGAACGTAACCCGGCTGTCGGAGGCCTTGCCCGCCTTGGCGAACAGTGCGGCGATGGCGCCCGGGTCTGCGTCGAGTTGGGTTTGCAACTTGGCGCTGTCCAGTTGCAGCACACCGTTGCGATCGAGCGCGACGCCGATGTCCTTGAGGCTTTGCAGCTTGCCGGTACTGGTGAGCGGGGTAGTGAGCAGCCGGCGCAGATCGTTCTGGATCAGCCGAATCGTCGAATCGCCCTGCAGCGGGCCGGCCTGCTTGGTCTCGGCGTTGTACCCGCCGAGTTCCTTCAACTGCCCGTTCAGATCGTTGTATGCCTTGACGAACGCTTCGACCTTGGTCTTGATGCCGGCCGTATCGCGATCGATCTTCACCGTCGCGGCCGTGCTGGAGGTTGCGTTCAGCGTGAAGGTCACGCCCTCGATCGCCGAGTTGACGACGTTGGTACTGCTCGTGACGGTGATGCCGTCGATGATCGCGGTGGCGTCCTGGGCCGCCTGCACCTGCTCCAGATTCTTGCCGGCTCCAACGGCTGCGGCCGGGTCGTAGGCGAGCTGCGACAATCCGGTGGTGTTCGTATCGGTGGTGTCGTCGTCGTCCACCGTGATCTTGAGGCTGTTCTCGCCGCCGGAGGTGGACGCGAACACCAGCCGGTTGCCGGTGCCGTCGTTCACGATGCTCGCAGTGACACCGATATTCGCGGCATTGACCGCATCGCGGATGCCAGTGAGCGTGTTCTGGTTGGCCGCGATCGTCACCGACTTGGTCGGCGCGTCGGCGTTCGGCGTGAACGTGCCGGTGCTGAACGTGCCTTTCTGGAAGGTGATCGTGCCGCTGCCGACGGTGTCGGTGGTCGCGGTGAACCGGTTGCTTGCAACGACGTGGCTGCTCGCCAGTGCGGTCACGCGCACCGAGTGGCTGCCCGGTGCGGCGCTGCTGCTGGCCGACACCTTGACCTGTGCCTCGTCGCTCGAGCTGGCCTTGACCCCCTGATAGGCGCTGGGGCTGTTCAACGCCGAGAGCGCACCCTGGAAACTGGACAGCGCCCCCTTCAGCGTGCCATACGCGGTCAGGCGCGCCTGGTAGCTGGCTTCCTTCTGCTGAAGCTGGGTGAGCGGGCGCCGCTCGATCGTCATCAGCTGCGAGACGATGCTCGCAACGTCGATCGAGCTCTGAGTGGTACCGATCGTTGCCATGGCGCGGCCCTACACCACGTCTTGGATGTTCGTGCCGCGCATGCGGTCGATGTTGCGCGCGATAGCGATCATCTCTTCCGAGGGAAACTGGCGCAGCACCTTCTTGGTCTCGGTGTCGATCACACGCACGATGGTCCGGCCGAGGTCTTTGTCGATGGTGAACTGTACTTGGGCACCGTTGAGCGCCATCGCTCGATTAACGGCCTCAACCGCGGCCTCCACCGCGTTTTGATCAGGCTGCGGCTGCTGTCGAGCGGCCGTGGCCGGCGCAGGCGCACCGGCTCCTGACGAAGCCTGACTGCCACTGGCCGGCCCTGTTTGCGGGCCCGTTGCCGGCGGCGCTGCTCGGGAAGGAAAGAGCTCGCTATGACTGGGAATCTTCATGGCGCTACCTCTAACCTCGAATACTCAGTGACTGAAGACCTGCATCGGGAGCCCGTCAGGGACGCCGGGTCATCCGGCGTCCCTGACGGGCTCCCGCGTGTCGGCGGCGGGGATGGAGGTTCGCACCGTCATCCCCGCTTGCCGTTATTACCCGCGAAGCAGCGAGAGCACGTTGTTGGGCAGCGCGTTCGCTTGCGCGAGCATCGCCGTACCGGCCTGCTGCAGGATCTGACCGCGGGTGAGGGCGGCCGTTTCCGAGGCGAAATCGGCGTCACGGATACGCGAGCGCGAGGCCGACAGGTTCTCCGAGCTGATCTGCAACGAGGTGATCGTGGTCTCGAACCGCGACTGCAGCGAACCGAACTTGGCGCGCTGGCCGTTGATGGCGGCGAGGGCCGCGTCCACGATCGCCAGAGCCTTGGTCGATTTGTCGAAGTCGGTCACGTCGAGCGAGGACACCGCGTTCAGCGTGCCGGCAACCGCCGTGGCGCTGTTGGTCACGCCGTCGGTCGCACCGCCGAGCACGTTGAACGAGCGTTGCGAGTCGAACGTCACCTGACCGGTCACTACTGCCGCGTTGGCGGCACCACCGGCAACGGCGGTGGCGTCGACCGTGACGACACCTGCGGCCACCGAGTTGTTGTCGAGCGAAATGTTGGCGCCGCTCTCGTTGGTGATCGTGAGGCCGGTACCGGCGGTGTTCAGCTTGGCGGTGACACCGGTTTTCGCCGACTGGTCGTTGAACGCGTTGATCGCGGCCGACAGCCCGTTCGCGTCGTTGGTGCCGGTCGAGAACGCAAGCGTGATCGCCGAGGAATTGTTCGACACGATATCGACCGAGTACGCCGAGCTGGCGGTGAAGCTCACGTCGATTTCGGTGCGGGCCGAGGCGGTGATGCCGGTCGTCGCGCTCTTAGCGTTGACCGCTTCGGCAATCGTCTTGGCCGAATCGCTCGCAGCGACGGCGGCGGTGGCGCTGCCGAGGTAGCCGTTCAGCGTAAGGTCGGTACCATCGACAGTCGTTGCGCCGCCGTTAGAGTCGACCGCAGCCGCTACCCCGCTCAGGCGATTCAGGCCGTAGGCTGTCGTGCGGAAGTTGGCCGACGTCAGCGTGATCGTCTGGTTGGCGTTGGCGCCGACCTGGAACACCGACGAGGTGAACGTGCCGTCGAGCAGGTTCTGGCCGTTGAACTGGGTCGTGGTGGAGATGCGATCCAGTTCGGTGGTGAGCTGCGTGACCTCGTTCTGCAGCGCCTGGCGGTCGCTGGAAGAGTTCGTGGAGTTCGCCGATTGCACCGCGAGTTCGCGGATACGCTGCAGGATGTCGCCGGCCGAGGAGAGCGCGCCTTCAGCGGTCTGCGACAGCGACACGCCGTCGTTGGCGTTGCGGGCGGCCTGGTTCAGGCCACGGATCTGCGAGCTCATCCGCTCGGAGATCGCCAGGCCGGCGGCGTCGTCCTTGGCGCTGTTGATGCGCAGGCCCGAAGACAGGCGCTGCAGTGCGGTGCTCAGGGCTTCGTTCGACCTGGACAGGGCGCGCTGCGAGTTGAGCGACGCCACGTTGGTGTTGATGACTTGCATCTGACTTACTCCCTAGTGTGGGTGAACATACCGGGGATCGTCCCGGCCCCGGCATTCGCAGCGTGTTTGCGTCGCCGATAGC
>CADECO010000051.1:3614-11132 GCA_902825905.1 uncultured beta proteobacterium | reverse complement strand
TCCTTGCCGCCATTGCGACGGCACACCTCTCGTACCAGATCGTTCCAGTACGCCGGCAGGCTGTCCCAGGGATTGCCGGTGATGCGGTTGTTGGTCACGTAGATCAACCCAGCGTGTCGCTGCTCGGCCAGATCGATGTACTTGAGCGCCACGTCGACCGTGGCCACGCCGTGGATGAGGTGGCCGAAGCGCTCCTTGCCGTAGTTGCGCTCCCACCCTCCAACCTGTTTGTGCTGGTACTGGCGCGAACCCGCCTCGAAGGTCACGACTGAATCGGCGACCGGCAGGCTCAGATACAACTCCGGTGCGCTGACGCCGGGATTCGCCACGACGCGATGCTTCTGGTCGAAGCCCTTCACGTAGTGGTAGATGGACAGGTAGTAGTTGACCATCTTCTCGGAGGTGTCGTTGCCCATCTCGTCGACGAAGATCCCGTCGAGCGCATACATCGTCATGTAGCGGTTGATGTCGCGGATCACTTCGATCAGCGGCCGCTTGCCCCAGGAGGTGTGCACGTAGCCGATCACCTTGACGCCCGCGGCACGGGCGTTACCGATGACGGTGGCGTAGGCCGGATCAGCCTGCGCGCCGGGCCCGTTCGCGGGATTGAGAATGGCCGTGACCGGTGCCTTGCTCGCCATGCTGGCGATGTCGTTCCAGTACGCCAGGCCTTGATCGCTCGGATAGAAGTACGCTGGCACCAACAACTCCAGCGGCGCAGGGCCTCGCGTCGACACGCGCCACACGCTCGGAATGGCGATCAGGATCGTCAGCGCCAGGAGGACTCGCCACACCATGATGTGTTGTGGGTGCCGGGCCGGATGTTCGAGCGGCTGCGTGGATCAGCGCGATGCCCGGACGGCGCGATGAACGATCGTCGTTGTGACGCGCGCTAGGCCCATGCGGCATGCTCGCGTACGGCCATGCCCTGATACGGGTTCGAGGCCTTCCATGAGTCCGCCCACTGCCAGAACGCCTGGGCATCGAGCGGCGGTGAGATCAGATGGCCCTGCGCGGAGTCGCACGGCAGCTGCCGCAACATGGCCAGTTCCTCCTCGGACTCCACGCCTTCGGCGATGGTGTGCAGGCCGAGCCGCCGGCCCAGATGCAGACTCGATTCGAGGATCGCGCGAATGCTCGCATTGCGCACCGCGCCCGAGATGAACGAGCGGTCGATGGACAGTTCGGTGAACGGGATGCGCGAGAGCTGCTCCATCGTCGCGTAACCGGTGCCGAAGTCGTCGATCGCGATGTGGATGCCGCGCAAGCGCAGGCGCGCGAGATTGCCGATGACCGCGCCGCCGAACGACACCGCGTTCTTCTCGGCGATTTCGAGGATGATCCGGTTGAACGGGATGCGATGGTTCTGCGCCATCGACACGATGTTCTCGGTCACCGCGATCTCCTCGAGGAACTCCGCGGAGATGTTGATCGAGACCGACAGCTCCAGCCCCGCCTGACGCCAGTTCTGCAACTCGACGAAGGTCTGCTCCAGGATGCGCCAGGTGATCTCCACCGAGCGCCCTGCGTGGCGAACAAGTGGGAGGACCCGATGGGGCGGGATCAGCCCCAGCCGCGGATGCCGCCAGCGCACTAGCGATTCGCAGCCGATCAGCTCACCGCTCGCCAGCAGCACTCGGGGCTGGAAGAACGGCACGAAGCTCATCGTCTCCAGGGCGACGTCGAGGTCGTTCACCGCGATCTGGCCTTCGAAGGGCGGATAGTCATCGGGCAGGCCGCACACCACGCTGAAGCGCGCGACGAGACCAGCGAGCTTGTCGCGGTCGATCGGCTTGGACAACGACCCCAGCACCTTCAATCCCAGGTTCTTCGCCATGCCCTCGACCGACTCGATCACCGCGCGTTCGGCGCCGGAGACCAGGATGACGGCGATGTCCGCGTGCTCGGCGTGCAGTTGCGAGAGGAATTCGACGCCGTCCATGCCTTCCATCTCGAGATCGCACAGGGCCACGTTGATGTCCGAGCCGTGCTCGCGCAGTCGGCTCAGTGCCTCGCCGCCGTCGGCAGCCTCGATGCTTGGATGCACCCCGATCACCCGCAGCGAGGCGCTCGCCAGGCGCCGTGCGATCGGATCGTCGTCGAGCACGATGGCATTGAGCTGGCGGCTCGGTTCAGCGGAATCGATCATCAGGGAGGCTTTCAGGTTGGAGAGGCGGCGAACCGAGGCGTCTGTCAGCGAGGGTTCGCTCGAACCGGAGTGGGGGGCGCAACGCTCGTTGCGAGTGCGAGGTAGAGATTCGCGCCGCGGCTTTCGGTAGGGCGGGCGCGAGGCGTCACGCCCGATGGAAACGGCGGAGCGAGCCGCGCGGACTATGGAGGTCGCGCGAGGAAGTCGGACGGCAGTCGATCACGCACCGCTCGCGCGCACGTTAAGCGACTATTCGAAATCGATAAGAAAAGATAAGAGGATGCATGCGTTGCGCACGTAGCATCCGAATAGAGAGACTCGACGTTGTACGCATGTCTACGACAGCGCGGGACGTGCTGTTGGAACATGTCGCTTCCCCGCGATGCGGGCGCATCGTCATGATGCGCCGCGCGATTCCGCCGCCGCCATTGATCGTCCGGACGCTCTTGGTGCATCGTGATTGCAGCAAGCGGACGGCGCGCAAATGAGCGCCGACGAACGGTCACAATGCTAAGAAGTCCGTTAAACTATTTAGTTAGATGTGGCCGTCGCGCAAGCTTGGCTGCAAACCGCGGATCGTCAGTCGTGAGACTCACGATCGCGCCAGGGAGACAGGATCGCACGCCACGCAGCGCGCGGTCCTGCGGAGTCGATACTCGCACTCACGTCGCATGAGTCTTCATCCTGTTCGAGTCGTACTGGTCGACGATCACGAGATCGTCCGCGACGGCATGCGCGCGCGACTGACTGACCAGGACGGTTTGGTGATCGTGGGGGAATGCGGCAGTGCCGAGGATGCGCTGCAGCTGGCGCACGACCTCGCTCCCAACGTCGTCGTCCTCGACATCGGGTTGCCCGATCGCAGTGGCCTGGACATCGTGACCGAACTCAAGGCTACGGTGCCGCAGGCGCGCATCCTGATCTTCAGTGGACACACCGAGACGCAGTACGGCGTGCGCTGTCTCAAGCTCGGTGCCGACGGATTTCTGAGCAAGGCGAGTCCCTCCCATCTCCTCGTCGAGGCCGTGCGCAAGGTGGCAAGCGGAGGCAAGTACCTCAGTCCGACGCTCGCCGAGGCGCTTGCCGCGTCGGTTGGTGACAAGAAGATGGCAGCGCCGCACGAGCAGCTCTCGTCGCGTGAGCTCGACGTGTTTCTCCGCATCGCTCGTGGTCAGAGTCTCACCGCAATCAGTCATGAACTCGGCCTGAGCGTGAAGACCGTGGGCACGTACCGCGCTCGCGTGCTCGAGAAGACCTCCTCGCATTCGAATGCCGATCTGACCCGACTCGCGCTCACTTACAACATGTTGCAGTAGGCATGTTGCAGTAGACGCGGCGCGCGGTGCACGCCTTGCACGCGCGGATTGTTCGGACGCCCAAGACAACTTTTCGAATCAGTTCGGTGTAGGAGATTTCCTGCGCTGATGGTCCGCAATTTCTTCTTGCGAGAATGTTTCAGGGAAGTGAATATTGGCGCGTGCCATCGTGTCCCCTCTAAGAAATCATTAGGGAATGGATGATGGCGCTAGGCAATCAGAACAATGACCAGGCGCGGCTCTCGCGCGGCTCTCGATGAGGTGATGGAGGTCGAGGGCGTCCTGAGCGAGCGATCGACAAGAACAAGGAGGCGACTGCTACTACCAGAGACGCTTGTTCGGCACCATGAACCACGAATACCAGGATCCGCAGGCCGACGCGGCCAAGCGATTGCGCGTCGCGTTGATGGACAGCAACAAGGAATTCGGTCAGATGATCGTGCGTTGGTTGCACGAGGCCAACCACAGCTGTCATTGGAAGATCACCGGCTCGGAGTTCATCCGTCTGGTGAGTCAGGAAAGCTTCGACGTGCTGGTGCTCGCCACCTCGGGCGGGGATCGGTCCGGCGAGGAGGTGCTCAGCTGGGTACGATCGACCCTCGGCCTGGCGACGCCGACGCTGTTTCTGGTCGATCCGAAGGAGCGCGCCAGCATTCCCTGGCTGCTGCATCGCGGCGCCGACGACTGCTCGACCAAGCCGCTCGAGCGCTATGAGTTCCTGATGCGGCTGGTGGCTCTCACTCGCCGCGGTCAGCACAAGCCCAATGCTTCGGTGATCGAGGTGGGCAATCTGCGCATCGATCACGACCGGCAGAAAACATTCGTCGCGGGCGCCGAAGTCGCGCTCACGCGCAAGGAGTTCCGCCTTATCAGCTTCATCCTGCGCAACCTCGGCCGCACGCTGTCGCGCGGCGCTATCTTCGAGTCGGTCTGGGGTTTGCCGGTGCGGCGCGACATGCGCACGCTCAATACCCACATGTCGCAGGTGCGATCGAAGCTCAATCTGGTGCCCGCCGCGGGCTGGAATCTCATTTCCACCTATGGACATGGGTATCGGCTGGAGTACATCGGCGGTGGGGATCGTCCCGCGCTGGCGGCCGCACTCGGCGAGCCTGCGGGCGTTGGTCGGCACGCGCCCGCGATGCTGCCCCCGGCTGCTGCACGTCAGTTGTCCGAGTCCGATGCCGAAGTGCCTGTGATGTTCGAAGCAGTCGAGCGCTGAGCATCGGGCCGAGCACCTTTCATTACGGCAACGCTTCTCTACTTCATTGACGCAGTCTTCGTCGCATTCCCTAACCGCGATCGGTACGTCCATGAGCGATCACAGCCTGTCGAGTGAAGTGACATCGAACGACGTGGTGTCGGTCGTCGCACCGCGAACGCATAAGACCGTCAAGTCGGCTGTGCGCACGCTGCAGGTGATCGAGTACCTCGCCGAGCGCTCGGCACCCGCGACGATCTCGCAGATCGCCAGTGCTTTGCGCTTTCCGCAGTCGAGTACGTCGATGCTGATGATGTGCCTGGTGAATCTCGGTTACCTTCAATTCGACCGTGCTGAGCGGACGTATCGGCCATCGTCCAAGCTGTCGCGGTTGTTCGTCGATCTGCGCACTTTCCAGAGCTGAGCGGCGCCGACCGCACTGTCCGCTGCGGGCTCACCGGTCTAGAGGCTGACGCCTTCAGCGTGAACTCGGCGTAAGCGACGGCCTGCTGTGCATGGCGGCTCGAATGCCATGCGCCGCCCCATCCGCCCGCGCCGGAGCCCGGGCATTGCCCGCGATCGTGAGAATCGTCTACATTGAGGCGATTGTGCCGATCGGCCGGTGCTTCTGAGGCGCGGATTCGACGTGCCGAGATGTGGCACCGGTGTACGCGTCGTGACGTCGCGCCGATACGACACGCCGATCGCACGCCTCCGGAGATGCCGATGAAATACCGCAAAGCCGACGCCAAAGCCTATGCCCGCGAGCACCTGCGCGGCGTGTGGGCGGCGACCCTGACGCCGTTCACCGCAGACCTGCAAGTCGACGAAGCCGGCTGGCGTCACAACCTGCGTCACTGGCTCGGTGAACTGGAACTCGCCGGTCTGTTCGTCGGCGGCAAGCAGGGCGAGTTCTATGCGATGACGCTGCAGGAGCGGAAACGCATGCACGAGATCGCCGTCGAAGAGGCGCGTCGGCTGGGCCGCGGGGGCATCATGATTTCCGCCTCCGATCAGAATCTCGACACGGTGCTCGAACTCGCGCTGCATGCGCAGGCGATCGGAGCGGACTACGTGGTCGTGCATACGCCGCTTCTGTATTTCGGCGCCCATTCCGATGCGACGATCTACGAGTACTACCGGCATATCGCGAGCCAGCTCGACATCGGCCTCACGTTGTGGAACCAGCCGCCCGATTGCGGCTACACGATCAGCCCGGAACTGTGCGTGAAGCTGGCTGAGGACATACCCAACATCGTCGCGATCAAGTACAGCGTGCCGCGTGAAACCTACTCGCGCCTGTCGCGGCTGGCGGGCGACAAGCTGATCGTCAGCTGCTCGTCCGAAGAAGAATGGTTCGACAACATCGTCGAGCTGGGCTGGCAGGTCTACCTCTGCTCCTCGCCGCCGTACCTGATGCAGACGAAGGCCGACCGGCGCATGAACGAATACACCGCGTTGGCGATGGCCGGACGTGTGGCGGAGGCGAAGAAGGTGCGCGACAGCCTCGAGCCTGTCCGCCAGGCACTCAAGCTCTCGCGCCCACACGGCAAGCCGCAACCACAGCAAAAGTACTGGCAGGAGTTGCTCGGCCAGGCGGGCGGTCCGAGCCGTCGGCCGCTGCTCAACCTCACCGAGGAGGAAAAGGCCAAGGTGCGGGCGGCGTTCGCGAATTGCGGTTTGCGCGGCGCGCCGCCGATGGAGCGCGCAGCCTGACGGTTTAGCGCACAGCCTGACGGTGGGCCGCTTGACGGTGGCAATCGGGGATTTGGGGGGGGGCGTCGTTGCGTTGCGCTACCTCAACGCTGGAACAGACGCGCCGCACCGACAACAAAGGAGAACGATCATGCGAGTCTCGCTCTACGCAACGGCGGTGCAGCGATGAACACCTACGTCGGCGCGGCTCGCTGGACCGGTGGCACGCTCGGCGGCTTGTTCCGTCGTCACGACGACGATGGTGGGTGGACGCGTGTCGCCGCGGGGCTGCCCGACACGCTGGCAGTGCAGGCGATCACCGTGCACCCGCACGAACCGCAAGTCATCTTTGTCGGTGCGGCCGACGGGATCTATCGCAGCGACGACGCCGGTGATCACTGGCACCGACTGCCGACTCCCGCCGGCAAACAGATCTGGTCGGTGCTGATCCATCCGACCCAGCCGCAGCGGATGTACGCGGGTACATCGCCGGTGGGTGTGTTGCGCAGCGATGACGGCGGCGCCACCTGGCGCGAACTGCCGGTACCGGCGTCTCAGCGCGTGAAGATGTCGTTCGCCTGCCGCGTGATGCGTCTGTCGGCCGACCCGGCGCACTCCGATCATGTGTACGCCGCGCTCGAAGTGGGCGGGGCGATGCGCAGCCTCGACGGCGGGGAATCCTGGACCGATTGCGCCGAATCGCTGGTGGATCTCGCGCAACACCACGCGAACCTGCGCAGCCGGCTGCAAAGCGATACCGAGAATGAAGGCATGCTCGATGCGCACGCACTGTGTGTCAGCCCCGCGCGCGCCGACACGGTGTTCATCGCGGTGCGCATGGGGCTGTTCCGCAGCGCCGATGCCGGCACGACCTGGCAAGACCTGCAGGTCGGGCGGTTCTCGCCGCTCACCTATGCGCGTGACGTTCGCGTGTCCCCGCATGATCCGCGCGTGCTGTTGGCGTGCCTGTCTCCAGCCGCGGCGAGCAAGGACGGTTCGCTTTATCGCAGCAGTGATCTGGGCGAGACCTGGCAGCGGCTCGACAACGGCGTCAAGGCGCGGGCCACCATGATGGCCGTGGCACCGCACCCGCGCGATGCGGCGCGCATTGTCTGCGTCTCGCGATGCGGACAGGTATTCACCACCACCGATGCGGG
>CADECO010000051.1:0-3514 GCA_902825905.1 uncultured beta proteobacterium | reverse complement strand
GAATCGCTTTTGCCCGAAGGCGTGCTCGACGTATATGCGATCGCCTGCGGCTAAGTGCGATCGCCTGCGGCTAAGCGCGATCGCCTGCGCTAGGGTCAGGCGTGACGCTCAAAGCGGCAGCAGCTCGGTGGCGATGCTCATGCGCACCAGATCAGCGACCGACTCCGCGTGCATCTTTTCCATGACACGCGCGCGATGCACCTCCACCGTTCGCACGCTCAGGTCGAGCTCGCTCGAGATCACCTTGTTGGGTTTGCCGGCGGCGATCAACACCATCACCTCGCGTTCGCGCGGCGTGAGCGTTGCGATATCCGCTTCGATCTGAGTGCGCGACGCCGCCAGCCCGATCGTCGGCAACGCCAGCGCGCGATCCACAGCTTGAAGTAGTCGCTCGTCGTCGAAGGGCTTCTCGAGAAACTCGACGGCGCCTGCCTTCATGGCTCGCACTGCCATCGGCACGTCCGCGTGACCGGTGATCATGATCACCGGCAGGCGGATGGAACGGTCGCGCATGGCGCCGAGCATCTCCAGGCCG
This sequence comes from uncultured beta proteobacterium, assembly GCA_902825905.1. Classification (GTDB taxonomy): domain Bacteria; phylum Pseudomonadota; class Gammaproteobacteria; order Burkholderiales; family SG8-39; genus CADEDU01. The sequence goes on along the minus strand of CADECO010000051.1, from coordinate 2,979 downwards.
CTCATTCCAGGCATGCGCACGTCGGCAATGACGCAGGCGCGGCGGGTGGCCCGCCAGCTCGCGAAGAACGCGTGGGCACTGGCGAAGGCGTACGCATCGAAGCCCGCCGCCTTGAGCAGAAATACCAGCGCGTCGCGAATCGACTGCTCGTCGTCGACCACGAAGGCAACGCCTTTGTCGCAGGCCGACGAATGCGCCCTGCACGGTTGCATCTGCACGGCGCTTTCAGCTGGGGCGTTCAGCATCGAGGTGAGTCCTTGGAAGTCGAATGGTGAATACGGCGCCGGCGGCCGGGTCGTTCGATGCGAGCAGGCTGCCCTCGTGCATCGTCACGATCGAACGGCTGATCGCCAGTCCGATGCCCAACCCGTCGGCCTTGGTGGTGAAGAACGGCTCGAACAACTGGTCGGCCGTAGCGGCGTCGATGCCCGGGCCCGTGTCGTGCACGCAGATCGCAACGCCTTCGTCGGTGCTTGCCGTACGAAGCGTCACGACCCGCCGCCGGACGCCGGCGTCGTGCATGGCCTCGAGGGCGTTGCGCACCAGGTTGAGGATGACCTGCTCGAGCTGGATCGGCTCGCCCATGATCGGCGGCAACGTGTTGCCCAGCTCGGTGCGCAGCGTTGCACCGAGCTGTCGGGCCTCGGGTTGTGCCAGCCGGATCACTTCGGTCACCAGCCGATTGGCATCGAGCGGCATCATGTCGGCCTCCTTTGCCTGCAGGAAGGCGCGGATGTGGCGCACGACTTGCCCGGCGCGCAATGCGTCATCGGCGATCTTCGCCATCGCGTCGACGACATCGCGCTGAGGTGCCGGCGTGGCGTTCAGCAATCGCATGCAAGCCTTGGCGTAACTTGCGATCGCAGTGAGCGGCTGGTTGATCTCGTGCGCGATCGCGCTCGCCATCTCGCCCATCGAACTCACCCGTGCCACATGCGCGAGCTGATTCAGATGCTGGCGCGCGCGATCCTCGGCCAGGCGGTGCGCCAGCTCGACCTTGCGTTGCTCGGTGAGGTCGGTGACCACCGCGAGCACCCCGCTCGGTGCCCCGCTGACCGGAGCCAGGGCGCGCGCCACCACGCGCGCCGCCAGCGCCTCACCGCTCGCGCGCCGCAGATCGCCTTCGATCGTGCACGCCTGCCCAGGCGCCAGCGCGTGCGCGTCGACATGCAGTTCGATCGCCGCCGCGCTCGTGCCGATCAGCTCGTTGGCGGCGCAGCCGAGCATGCGCGCAAAGCGTTCGCTTGCAGCGGTGATGACGCCCTCCTTGTCGATCACCACCAGGCCATCGTTCATCTGTTCGGACAGCGCGCGGAATTGCGCCACGCTGACGCGCAACCGCGCCAGCGCGATGCGCCGTTCATGGCTGGCCAGCGCGAGCAGCAGTCCGCTCAGGGCGAGGATGCCGACCAAGGCGTAGAGCACCAGCGCGTGTTGCGAGGATGCCGGCATCGCGGGCACGCCGGCCTGGGCCTCGCCGCGGGTCACGACCATGGCAATGCCGAGCACCGTCGCGAGCACGCTGGCGCTGGCAAGCACGTAGCCCGTCAGCATGAAGGCATGACGTCGCAATGCGAGGCACGCCGCGCGCAGATCGAGGCGTGGGGTGGCCGGTCGGTTCCGGCTGAGGGGATGCAGGGCGCGGTCCATGATGGGAGCGGACCATAGCCCAGGAAAATCGGTGTGGCGCAGCGTGATGGAAATTTGAGAACTGCGTGAGCGCGTGAGGAGCAAAGGAATCGAGACTGCCGGCCTGACGATGATTCCCCGGAGCCGCCCGATGCGCCGTTTACCTGTTGGCTTCCCCCTCGGTTCGCGTTTGGGTTTGCGTTTGGGTTCCCCGTTGCGCTCCTTCCCTAGGGGTAAACCGGGCAGGCGCTCGTCCGCGATGGCCACAGCGATCCTGTTGCTCGCGTTGGTGTGCCTGTCGCTGAGCGGCCTGGCCCGTGCCGGCGTCCTGGAGATCCGCTCGTTCGTGCGGACGGTGAGCGACATCGATCGCGCCACGGCGTTCTACGAATCGGCGCTCGAGTTCAAGCGCATCGCCGATCGCATCATCGTCAATCAGGATTACGCGGCGCTCACTGGCGTGCAGGCGAGCAAGGTGCGCAGTGTGACCTTGCAGCTGGGTGGCGAGACGATCGAGTTGGAGCAGCCGCTCGGCGGAGATGGCGAGCCGGTTGCGGTCGAGGGGCGTTCGCAGGACCTGTGGTTTCAGCACATGGCGATCGTCGTCGCCGACATGCAGCGGGCGTACCGTCAGGTGATCAATCACGGTGCGCGTCCGATCTCGGCCGAGCCGCAGACCATTCCGGAGTCGAACAAGGCCGCCGCGGGCATCAAGGCCTACAAATTCCGCGACCCCGACGGCCATCCGCTGGAGCTGCTGTCGTTTCCCCCCGACAAGGGTGCGCCGAAGTGGCATGAGGCTGCGCGAAGGGCGGGCACGAACTTTCTGGGCATCGATCACTCGGCCATCACGGTCGGCGATACCGCGCGCAGTCTGGCGTTCTACGAGGAACTGCTCGGGCTGATCAAGGCCGGTGCCAGCCTCAATCAGGGCGTCACGCAGGAGCGGCTCGATGCAGCGCCCGGCGCGGTGGTGCGTATCACCGGACTGGCGACGCGCCGCATGCACGGACCGGGTCTGGAATTCCTGCAGTACCTCGCGCCTGCCGATGGCCGCGCCTGGCCCGATGGACGCAACCCGGGACTCAACCCGGGACCCAACCCGACCGCCGCGTTGAGCACGAGGACGGTGTTCGAAGTCGCGGACATCGATGCGCTGGTACCGAAGCTCGCCGAACGCAAGGTGCAGTTCATCTCGCCGCGCGCGGTGACGATGCTCGATGCCCCGTACCGCAAGGCGCTGGTCGTGCTCGATCCCGATGGTCATCCGGTCATGTTGGTGCAACGCTGACCCGAAGCGAACCGAAACAAGAAACGTCATCCCCCAAGGAGGTTCTGCAAACCATGAGT
>CADECO010000050.1:18848-23683 GCA_902825905.1 uncultured beta proteobacterium | reverse complement strand
TCAGGCCGACGCGACGTTGCGACATCAAGCGCACGCGATCGGCTTTCCGCTGCTCATCAAGGCATCGGCGGGCGGTGGCGGGCGTGGCATGCGCCTGGTGCACGACGCAGCGGCCTTCGATGGCGCATTGGCGAGCGCGCGCGCTGAAGCGCTGGCCGCGTTCGGCGATGACACGCTGATCCTGGAACGCGCCTTGAGCGACGCCCGGCACGTCGAGGTGCAGATCTTCGCCGACGCGCAGGGTGTGTGCGTGCACCTGGGCGAGCGCGACTGTTCGGTGCAACGGCGTCATCAGAAACTGATCGAAGAATCGCCCGCACCCAATCTGTCGAGCGCGACGCGCGAGGCGATGTGCCGTCACGCGGTCGAACTCGCGCGCGCGATCGGCTACGTCGGCGCTGGAACGATGGAGTTCCTGCTCGATGCCGATGAGCGTTATGCGTTCATGGAGATGAACACGCGCCTGCAGGTGGAGCATCCGGTCACCGAGGCACGCACCGGCATCGATCTGGTCGAGTGGCAACTGCGTGTGGCGGCAGGCGAAGCGTTGCCGAAGGCCCAGCATGAGATCACCTTCAGCGGGTACGCAATCGAGTTGCGGCTGTGCGCCGAAGATGCGGCCCGTGATTTCACCCCGCAAAGTGGCACGTTGACGCGCTGGTCGCCACCGGTCTACGCGCAACCCTTCGCCCATCACGCCGGCTTGCGCCTGGACAGCGCCATCCACGCCGGGGCCGAGATCTCGCCCTACTACGACTCCATGATCGCCAAGCTGGTCGCGCACGCCGGCACGCGCGACGCAGCACGCGAGCAACTGGCCGCGGCCCTGGACACGTTCGTCGTGTTCGGTGTCGTCACCAATCAGGCGCTGCTCGCGCGCGTGTTGCGCGATGCGACATTCGCCGCCGGCCGGATGGATACGACGTATCTGGCACGCCACCGCGACCGTCTTGCTGCTCTCCCACCGCTGCGCGAAGCGGCGACTGTCGCGGCCGTGCTGTGGTGCCTGGACCACGCACGCGCGTCCGGATTCGGCGAGTGGGCGCACTGGAGCAACGCGCTCGCGCATCGTGCACATCTAGCGTTGCGCGCCAGCGACGAGGTGGTCCGATTGCAGGTCGAGCGCACAGCGCGGGGGTTCGAGGTGATCGCAGCCCCCGCACGTGCACGAATTCCCAGTGCGGGTGCGTCGACGCAGACACCGTCATCGACCAGCGACGATGGCCCCCCGATCCTCGTCGAGGTGCTCGCATTCGAGCGCGAGCAAGCGACGGTCCGCTTGGCGCACTCGCGAGTGCAACGCGCCGTGCCCTATACCCGCTCCGACAGAACGATTGCGCTGCAATGGAACGGCCATGCATTCGATCTGAGCGAACACATCGATGCAGGCACCGCCCAGCGCGACGGCGACACGCTCGATGGACGCATCCTGGCGCCGATGACCGGACGAGTCGTGGCGGTACACGTCGCGCCGGGTGCCGAGGTCGCGAAAGCCGCGCCGCTCCTCGCGTTGTCGGCGATGAAGATGGAGCATGTCCTGAGCGCGCCGGCGGATCTGTTGGTCTCGTCCATGCACGTGTCGATCGGCGACCAGGTTCGTCCCGGGCAGTTGCTGATGGAGTTCGTCGCGCGATAGGCGCGCCTGTCGGAAGAACACAGATTCCATGCGCCAACGCCGCCTGCCGACCGGTGGGCGGCTGGAATCGACCGGTATCGGCCCGATTGTTCTGACCAGGACTATCCTGGTTCGGACCAGGCCCGCCCCCCCGACGGATCGCTTGACGCCGCCCCCCGATAATGGGAATATTTTCCCAATTACTGGTTTTGGGCTCGGACCTTTCAGGATATTTCGGGCGACCCTGATCCAGCAGCACACCAAGCGGCACGAGGCCAGGCATCACCCATCGTGCCTGCAATGCGCGGGGGCGCTCGCGGCCATCAGGTGGTGGCCGCATCGATCGACGCAACGAGGACTTGGATCTATGCACGGCGGCGTTCTCTCATCGCCTGTCACAGCTGCGGAACAAGCGGACGCCGCACCAACGGACCGCAACCGGCCGCGACCGTTCAATCTGACGCGTTGGTTCGCGCTGGTGAGCCTGATCTCGATCGTCGTGCTGGTGTCGGTGTCGGCGGTGCTCGTCTCGCGCCTGTTCGTCGAGCAGATGCTGCGCCGTGACGCCGAGGTCGGCATGGCCTTCATCCAGTCGCTGACCCGCTCCGCCCGCGCCGATTCGTACTTCAGCGGACCGGCCACGGCGCCTGATGCGCGGCGCATGGAAGAGTTCTTCGAGCGCATCACCACCATGCCCGACGTGCTTCGAGCGAACGTCTACACGCGCAACCGCACCATCATCTGGTCGAGCAATCCGCAGGCGATTGGCCGGCAGTTCGAACTCAATCCCGAGCTCGATGCCGCATTGCGCGGCGAGCTGTCGGTCGAGGCCGACATCCTCGAGCACCGCAGCTACATGAAACCCGAGCACGTCTTCTTCGGTTCGACGATGCGCGATTTCGTCGAGAACTACATCCCGGTCTGGGACGAGCAGAACCGCCAGGTGATCGGCGTGGTCGAGCTGTACAAGGAGCCGCGCGCGCTCTACGAAACCCTGCGCCGCGCGATGCGTCTGATCTGGTTGTGCGCGGCGTTGGGCGGGTTGCTGCTGTTCGGCGGTCTGTTCTGGATCGTGCGGCGTGCCGATCGCGTGATCACGCAACAGGCGGCGCAACTGGCGGCCAACGAGTCGTTCACTGCGATCGGCGAGATGACGGCGGTGGTCGCCCATGGCATCCGCAACCCGCTCTCTTCGATCCGATCCTCGGCCGAACTGCTGGGCGTCACGCACGGTGCCGCCGGTCGCGAGCATTGCATCGAGATCATGCAGGAGGTCGACCGCATCGAGCTGGGTGTGCGCAGCCTGGTCACCTATACGCAAGTCACTGACGATGCCACCGGCCGGGTCGACGTCAATGAGCTGGCGCAGGAAGCGATCGCCGAATTCGCACGCGACGCCGAGCGCCTGCACATCGCAATCCAATGGCGTCTTGGCGAACGCCTGCCGAGCGTAAAAGGCGACGCGGCGCTGCTGCGGCAGGTATTCGCCTCGCTCATCGCCAACGCCATCGAAGCCATGCCCGGCGGGGGCACGCTCACCGTGCGCACCGCGCGAGCCGCGCGCGCCGATCACGGCGACGCGATCGAACTGTCGATCGACGACACCGGCATCGGCATCGCTCCCGATCAGCTCGAGCGCCTGTTCGTGCCGTTCCAGTCGACCAAGAAGCACGGCATGGGCGTGGGTCTGCCACTGGTGCGGCGCGTGCTGCAACGCTTCGGCGGCACCATCGCGATGCGTAGTCAGGTCGGCATCGGCACCTCCGCCACGGTCACCCTGAAGGCGGCCTGAACGATGCCCTGTCCGGTCCTGTTGGTGGAAGACGAAGCGACCCTGGCGAAGAACATACGCGCCTATCTGCAGCGCTTCGACTACAACGTGCACGTCTGCGCCTCGGGCGAAGCGGCGCTGCGCGAGCTGCCCAGTCTCGCCCCCGCCGCCGTGCTGCTCGACTACAACCTGCCTGGGCTGAACGGCCTGCAGCTGCTCGATCGCATCCGTGCACGCGATCGCAACGCCAAAGTGGTCATGGTGACCGGCTTCGGCAGCGAGCGGGTGGCCGTCGACGCGATGAAATCGGGCGCGGATGACTACCTCACCAAGCCGCTCGAGCTGGGCAAGCTGCGCGAAACACTCGATCGCCTGCTCAAGGACGTGAGGGCAGCCGAACCGCAACCGGCGCGGCCGGGCGGACTCGACCGGTTGATCGGCGAGTCGACGACGATGCAGGCGCTCAAGACGCGCATCCGCCAGGTCATCAGCGCGGAAAAACAGCTGGCCGACAGCGACGCACCGGCGGTGCTGATCACCGGAGAAACCGGCACCGGCAAGGAGCTCGTCGCGCGCGCCATGCATTTCGACGGCGAACGCAGCGCGCAACCGTTCATCGAGGTCAACTGTTCGGGCATTCCGTCGAATCTGCTCGAAGCCGAGCTGTTCGGATTCGAGCGCGGCGCCTTCACCGACGCCAAGGAGCAGAAGCCCGGTCTGATCGAAGCCGCCGATGGCGGCACGTTGTTTCTCGACGAGGTAGGTGAGATCGAGCCCAGCGCCCAGGCCAAGCTGCTCAAGCTGCTGGAAGACAAGCAGGTGCGCCGGCTGGGCAGCGTGCGCGAACGCAAGGTCAACGTGCGCATCATCGCCGCCACCAATCGCGACCTGGAACAGCTGGTGCGCGAGGGCAGGTTCCGCGCCGACCTCTACTTTCGCCTGCGCATCATCCAGATCGGCCTGCCGGCGCTGCGCGAGCGCGACGGCGATGCGGCGTTACTCGCCGCGCATTTTCTCGAGGTGCATCGCACCCGATACGGCAGGCCCGACTTGCAATTCAGCTCTGCTGCCATGCAGGCGCTGCAACAGTACGACTGGCCCGGCAACGTGCGCGAATTACGCAACCTGATCGAGCAGTCGGTCGTCATGGCCACCGGCCACACGATCGATGCAGTCGACCTCGCACTGGGTACGACCGAGGCGCAATCCGTGGCGCAGCCCGCAACGCAAGAAGAGGCGCACGCGCTCGCCCCTGCTGCGCTCAATCTGCATCGCGTCGAACGCGATCTGCTGGTCGCCGCCCTGGAGCGTAGCCACGGCAACGTCTCGCGCGCGGCGCGCCTGCTCGGTATCTCGCGCGACACCCTGCGCTATCGCATCGAGAAGTATCGGCTGTAAGCCGCTTCCTGCTCTGCGTAATCCCGCGCCGCGCTGACGCGCGCGCTTCTC
>CADECO010000050.1:17026-18748 GCA_902825905.1 uncultured beta proteobacterium | reverse complement strand
CGCGCGCTTCTCGTCGCGCGACGCGGCGTGCGCGTTCCACGTGGTTGCGCCCGATACACAACCTGCGTGAGATCCCCAATTGATTGGGGATGTCTGGGGCATATCCCCCAACGCAAACCGACGCAGCATCCCACTCGCACGCACGCGCACACCCACACGACGCGCACGCACAACTTTTTTCTTCTGATCGAACAAGCGCTTGCGCATGCGCGCCGCCGTCGAACGCGGTTCCGGACCGCCCGCTGGCACGGTCGCTGCAATACATCGGGCATTGCAACGAATGCAGCGACGGCACCCTCCCATGCGCAAAGTACTGATCTACTCGCACGACACCTTCGGCCTGGGCAACATCAAGCGCATGCTGGAGATCGCCCGGCATCTGGTGAGCGACGATCCGGACACCTCGGTGTTGATCCTCACCGGCTCGCCGATGCTGCACGCGTTCCGCATCCCCGCGCGCATCGACTACGTCAAGCTGCCGAGCCTCGCACGCACGCGCAACGGCGAGTACACGGTGAAGTTCCTGTCGCTGCACTATCAGGACACCGTCCGGCTGCGTGCCAACCTGATCCTGAGCACCGTGCTCGACTTCCAGCCCGACCTGATCCTGGTCGACAAGAAGCCCTTCGGCGTGGGCAACGAGCTGGCACCGGCCCTCGACGTGCTGCAGCGTCGCACCTATCGGCCGCGCACCGTGCTGCTGCTGCGCGACATCCTCGACAGTCCGGAGGCGACGCGCGCGGTCTGGAACAAGAACGGCTACTTCGGTGCGATCGAGTCGCACTACGATCGCGTGCTGATCGTCGGTTCACCCGAGATCTTCGACGCACGCCTGGAATACGGCTTTCCCGAAGCCGCCGCCGCCAAGGTGCGGTTCTGCGGCTACATCGGGCGTGAACGCGGACGCACGCCGCGCGAAGCACAGCGCGCAATCCTTGGCGCGGACGTGCGTCCGCTCGTTCTGGCCTCGGCCGGCGGCGGCGAAGACGGGTTCGAGCTGCTCAACTGCTATCTCGACGCGCTGCACTACGCCCCGCAGCACAGTGCCTATCAAAGCGTCGTGCTGTGCGGCCCGGAGATGGCCGAGGCACAGCGGCAGCAGTTGCACAACAAGGCACGCGCGCTGGGCAGCGGCCGCTCGGTGCGCGTCATCGACTTCAGCGACGACATGATGAGCCTGGTCGACGCGGCCGATCTGACGGTGTCGATGGGCGGCTACAACACCGTGTGCGAGCTGCTCACGCTCAGGAAGCGCGCGATCGTCGTGCCGCGCACGCGTCCGGTGCAGGAGCAGTGGATCCGGGCCGAGCGCATGGCGCGTCTGGGGCTGCTGCGTGCACTGCATCCGGAGCACCTCACGCCCAAGAGCCTGCACGCGGCGCTGACCGAGGAGCTCGGACAACGCAACGTCATCCGGCAGGCGCTGCATCAGATCGATCTCGGCGGCCTGCGCGGCGTCGGCGACGCCCTGGGCGAGCTGAGCGAGCACGACAGCAGCGCCGCGGCGAGTTACTACGCACCGATCCCGGCGCTCGCCCAATGACCGTCCTTACTCGCAACATCTCGACGCGCGATCCCCGGCGCGGCCACGCCCCGATCGGGTTGCTGCTCAAAACCTATCCGAAACTCTCCGAGACGTTCGTGCTCGGCGAGATCCTGGGGTTGGAAGCGCTGGGCGTGCCACTGGCGATCTTCTCGCTGCAGCAGCCCACCGACGCGTTC
>CADECO010000050.1:0-16926 GCA_902825905.1 uncultured beta proteobacterium | reverse complement strand
GCACTCGCCGCCGTGGCCGCTACCATGATCGGCGGCACCTACAGCATCTCCGCGCACGCGAAGGACATCTACATGTCCGACCCGGTCGCGTTGGCGCAGCGCCTGCGCGGTGCGCAGTTCACGGTGACTTGCACCGAGTACAACCGTCACCATCTGCAGCGGATCGGCGGTCCCGGCGCGAGCGTGCACCGGATGTACCACGGCATCGATCTGGAGCGCTTCGCGCGCCGCACCGGCCCACAGGGTCGCAATCAGGTGCAGCCGCCGGTGATCCTGAGCGTCGGCCGGCTACGCGAGAAGAAGGGCTTCCCGACGCTGATCGAAGCCTGCGCGCAACTGATAGCGCGACAGGTGCCGTTCCGCTGCGAGATCATCGGCTACGGCCCGGACGAAGCGCTGCTGCGTGCGCGCATCGTCGCGCTCGGGCTGTCGCACTGCATCCATCTGCTGGGCAAGCGCGCGCAGCACGAAGTGATCGAGGCCTACGCGCGCGCGACGCTGTTCGTGCTGCCGTGCCAGATCGGCGCCGACGGCGACCGCGACGGCATTCCGAACGTGCTGCTCGAAGCCATGTCGATGCAGCTGCCGGTAATCAGCACGCCGGTCTCGGGCATCCCCGAAGTCATCGAGCACGACCGCAACGGCCTGCTGGTGCCGGCACAGGATGTCGGTGCGCTCGCCCACGCGATGGAGCGACTCATCATGAATCCGGCGCAGCGCGCAGCACTCGGTATGCGCGCGCGCGACACCGTCGCCCGGCAGTTCTCCAACGCCCGCAACCTGGTGCTGGTGCGTGATCTGCTCACCCAGGCGAGCCGTGCCCCCTCGATGGATCGGGCCGCGGTCACCGCCGAGAGACAACAACATGCGAGCTGATACACCCATGCGCGACACCTCGGTTGCTGCCGGTGAGGTGGGCTACATCCTCAAGGGCTTTCCGCGGCTGACAGAGACCTTCATCGCCAACGAGATCCATCTGCTGGAGCAGATGGGCCTGGGACTGCGCCTGTATTCGATCAAACCCGGCGAGCACGACAAGGTGCAAGGCGTGGTCGCGCGAATCCGGGCCCCGTTGTTGCAGATCCCGAATGCGAGCGGCATCTCCGATCGCAGCCTGGCCGGCTGGCTGGTCGAGAACTTCACCCGCTTCGCCGGCGCCCATGCGCGCCTGGCGCTGCACCGACCGTTGCGCTACGCGGCCACGCTCGCGCGCGCGGTGGCGATGGCGTGGCGCTATCGCAAATCCACGCTCGCGCCGCGCAAGGTGTTCATCAAGGAGTTCGCGCAGGCCGGATCGATCGCCGCCGCGTTGCTCGATGCACCGGGCGTACGCCATCTGCATGGCCACTTCTGCCATGGCGCGACCACGGTCACCTGGTTCGTCAGCGGTCTGACCGGCTTGCCGTTCAGCTTCACCGCGCACGCCAAGGACATCTATCAGGCCGGACTCAATCCAGGCGACCTGCTGGCCCGCAAGATGCAGGCGGCGCGCTTCATCGCCACCTGCACGGCCGCCAACGAACAGCATCTGCGCGGCGTGTGTCCGTCGTGTCGCACCGTGCACACGATCTACCACGGGCTCGACCTGCATCGCTTCGGCCGCGCCATGCGTGGCGGCACCGACCGCAACGACGCGCCGCCGCTGGTGCTAGCAGTGGGCCGGCTGGTCGAGAAGAAGGGTTTCGACGTGCTGATCGAGGCCTGTGCCCGCGTGCGCGACGCAGGCGTGGCGTTTCGTTGCGTGCTGATCGGTGAAGACGGCGGCATGGCCGAACGCTTGCGTGCGGCGATCGATCGCCTGCAACTGGGCGAGATGGTCAGCCTGCACGGCGCCGTGACGCAGGACGAATTGGTGGACTGGTACGCCCGCGCCGCCGTGTTCGCCCTGCCCTGCCTGGTGACCGACGACGGTGATCGCGACGGCATCCCCAACGTGCTGGCCGAGGCGATGGCAACCGGGCTGGCGGTGGTGTCGACGCCGATCTCGGGCATCCCGGAGCTGGTCGACGACGGCCGCGACGGCCTGCTGGTCGCCGATCGCGACGCCGGTGCACTGGCAGGTGCACTGCAGCGGCTGCTGACCGACCAGGCGCTGCGCGAACGCCTCGGTGCGCGCGCGTCGCAAAAGGTGCACGAACGATTCGATGCGCGCATCACCACGCGCACGCTCTACAACCTGTTCCAGCGCGAGCTGGCGCAGACACCGGCACGAGCGGGCGCACCGTTGCTGGAGCGCGCATCGTGAACGCCGTCGTCGATCGTCCCGCCTCACCGACGCAGCTCGAGCATCTGCTGCGGCCGTCCTATCGCGCGCTTCCGGCGGCGGCGCTGCTCGAGCACTTCCACCGGCGCACCGGCGTGGAGTACTTCCCGGTCATCGAGCCGGAGCAGACGCGCCGCGAGCGCATCGATGCGCTGCTCGACAACGCGTTCAGCTTCAACGGCGAGACCCATACGCTGGGCGAGCCGATCGCCTGGCTCGACAATCCAAGCGCCGATGTCGAGTGGCACATCCTGCTGCACAAGTTCTACTACTCGGTCGGGCTCGGGGCGCGCTGGCACAAGACGCGCGATCAGCGCTACGTACAGAAATGGGTGGCGCTGACCGATTCGTGGATTGCGAGCACTCCTCCGGGGTTCATCGCCGCCGACGTCACCGGCCGGCGCATCCAGAACTGGATCTACGCGCACTACTTCTTCGTCACCCGCAACCGGCCCACCGGCATCCCCGCGGCGTTCTACGAACGGTTTCTGGTGTCGCTGCACGAACAGACCGAATACCTGCGGCGCAATCTGCACGCGGCGCGCAATCACCGCACGCTCGAGTTGTACGCGGTGTTCCTGGCGGGCGTGGTGTTCCCCGAGTTCGCAGCGGCCGCCGAGTGGCGCGAATTCGCGCTGCAGGAGATCGCCCGCAACGTCGCCACCGACCTGCTCGAGGACGGCGTGCAGTGCGAGCTCTCCACCGACTACCACCACATCGTGCTGCGCAACTGGCTGTGCGTGAAGCGCCTGGCGATGTTGAACGCGATCGAGCTGCCGGCGGGCATGGACGCCGGCCTAGTGCGCGCGCTGGAATTCTCGATGCACGCGCACAAGCCCGACGGTGAGGTGCCGGCGTTCTCCGACGGCGACGTGCGCAGCTACCGCGACCTGTTGCGCGAAGGCTTCGATCTGTACGGCCGCAAGGACATGCTGTACGTGGCCACGCAGGGCGCGCAAGGCGAAGCGCCGGCCGCGGCCGCCGGCGCGTTCACCGCGAGCGGCTACTACACCATGCGCGGCGGCTGGGGTCGGGAGCGCCCGTTCCGCGACGAGCCGTATCTGATGGCCGATTGCGGGCCGCTGGGCGCGGGCAATCATGGCCATTTCGATTGCCTGAGCTTCGAGCTCGCCGCGTTCGGCCGCTCGCTGATCGTCGATCCGGGCCGCTACACCTACAGCGAGTCCGGCACGGTCAACTGGCGCGCGCTGTTTCGCGGCACCGGATCGCACAACACCGTGCTGGTCGATGGCCGCAATCAGACGCGCTACGAGCCCGGCCCCACGCGCTTCAAGGTGCGCGGTGCCGCCCCCGAGGTGAGCGTGCTCGCCTGGCACGACGCTCCCGCGTTCACCCATCTGCATGCACGGGCGTGCAGCAGCGAGTATCCGGTGCGCCACGACCGCATCATCCATTTCGTGCGCGCGCAGTACTGGATCATCAGCGACTTTCTCACCGGTACGGGGGAACACGACTTCGATCTGCAATTCCATCTCGATCCGCTCGCACAGGAAAGCACGCGCATCGAGCATGTCGGTTCCACCATCACTGTCACCGCGCCGAATCTGCTGATCGCACAGAGCGCAACGCCCGAGGTCACCGTGTCGATCGACAACGGCTATGTCTCGCGCAGCTACGGCGAGAAACAGGCCGCGCCGGTCGTGCGGTTCCGGCGCAGCGCCGCACGCACCAGCTTTCACACGGTGATCTACCCGTTCGCACGGCAGGCGCCACGCATCGCCGTGCACGAGCTACCAGTCTGGTGCGACGACGCAGACGACAGCGACAGCGCTCCGCGCGCGATCGATGCGCAGGCGCTTGCGATCCACATCGGCAGCGGCGCCGACTCGGTCGTGGATCACTGGCTGATCGCGCCCGAGCCCACCGACGGCGCGTTGCGGTTCGGCGCATTGGCCTGCGACGGTGGCTTTGCCTGGGCCCGCAAAGACGCGTTCGGGGACATCGTGCGCATTCACGCTGCGCCGCACGGCGCGATCGCCGAGGTCTGGCGTTGATGCAGACGGCCGTCATGCACACCCCTACGACTTCCTTGCCGGGGCTGGCGGTGGCGCTCGATCCGGCAGAGATGGCGCAGCGATTCACCGAACGGCTGTGGGCCGAGCCTGCCACGGCGCGTCGGGCGCCGATCACCGCGTGCACCGTCGCGCATGTGCGGCTGCGTCCGCTCAAACAGCGCTGTGTCATCGGCTACCGGGTGACGCTTGCCAGCGCGAACGACGCGCCGCCGGTGCACCTCCACTTCGCCGCGCGCGTCTACGGACCGGGCATGTCCCAGCCCGCGTTCGACAAAGCCGCGGGTCAGCTGCAAGCACCCGCGCCGTCAAGCGCGCCGCTGTTCCGGCTGCCGGAGCTGGACATGGTGGTGTGGGCGTTCCCCAACGATTGCAAGCTGAGCGGCCTGCGACGGCTGGGAGGCATCGACGGGCTGCACGCAACGCTGCGCCAGCACCTTGCGGACGATCCGGCCACGGCGGCGCCTGCGAAGGCCGCAGCCACGGGAGGGATCGGGGCACCGCGGCGCGATCGCGTGGAACTGGTGCACTACGTGCCCGAACATGGCTGCACGTTGCGCTTGGGCGAGTCGATCTACGCGAAATGCCATGCCGATGGCGCATCGCCCGACGCCTATGCGACGTTGCAACGACTGTGGAACAGCGATGAGCGACGAACCGGCGCCCTGCGCATGCCCGAGCCGCTGCTGCATCTGCCCGAGTACGGCCTGATCTGCTGTCGCGCAGCGCCAGGTCAAACACTGCTCGAACACCTGATGCGCAGCACCATCGACGAAGATCGCTGGCAAGCCGCCGCCCGCGCGATCGCGGCCTTGCACCGCACGCAGCGGCCGCCTGCAACCGCGCTTTCGCTTGCGTCAATCAGCGAGCGCCTGACGCGCGTGACGGCTGTCGCTAGGGCGCTGGCGCCGGCGAGCGCCGCGGCAGTGGAACGGCTGGCCGTGCGCATCCTGCAGCAAAGCAACGTGGTCGACTTCGACCGACCGGTGACGCTGCACGGCGATCTGCATCCGCAGAACATTCTGCTCGATGGGTCGAGCGCCACGCTGATCGACTTCGATGCACTCACCGCTGGTCCGGCCGTGATCGACTTGGGCAGCTTTCAAGCCGCGCTGATCTACCAGGCTTTGCTCGATGGCGACGCGCGCCACGCGCTGCACATCGCGCTGCCGCGCTTCGCCCATGCGTACCGGCGCGTCGCGGATACGCCGGTCGCGGCACAAGCGCTGCGCTGGAGCACGGCGTTCGCGCTGCTGACCGAGCGGACGTATCGCTGCATGGTGCGACTGAAGCCTGGCCGCTCGGCGCTCGTCGATGCCCTGGTCGCACTCGCGGGCAATCTGCTGGCGCAGGCGCGAGCCGACACGATGGAGCGCAGCGCCCATGGCTAGCGCACCGACCATCCACGCCGCAGCCATCGGTGCGGACGCTGGTGCGGGCGCATTCGCACGCTGGCACGACATCGTGCGAGTGGCGCATCTGCTGCACGAGCAGGTGATGCCGCGCCTGCCGCAACGCTTCGACGCATCGGCGATCGAGGAGCTGGAATGCAGCGTGGTCGACGCGCGCTACCACCGCCATCTGAACCAGGCGTCCTGGGGCAAGGCGACATTCACGGCGGCCTACCAATGCGTCGTGAACGGTCGCGACACGGTGTGGTTCGGCGCTCGCATGTTTCGCGACGCGCGCAGCGCCCACGCCCATGAGCTATGGCGCGCCAACGTTGTCGACCTCGTGCATCTGCCCGGATCGGACGCGCTGGTCTGGATGCTGCCGAGCGAGCCGAGCCTGTCCGGACTACCCGCGCTGCTCGCCACGCATGAGCGCGCACACGGAAGCACGGCGATCGCTTCGATCCCGTCCACATTGCAGCAGGACGCTCGCTGCTCGGTAGTGAAGTACCGGCCGCTGCAACGCTGCGCACTGACCATGACGCGCGGGCGCTCCGACTCGCCACATCCGGTGGCATTCGCCAAGGTGTACGCCGACCGGCGCGGCCTGGACACGTTCGGGCATCTCAACACGCTCGCGCGCACCGGTCATGTGCGGTTGGGCGACGTGCTGATCCCGACGGCGCTCGACTACGATGCCGCGCACAACGCGCTGTGGCTGGCGCACTTCGACGGCGTTGCACTCGACGATCACATCGCGCTCACCGACGATGGCGTCCTGATCGAACGACTCGGCCGATCGCTCGCCGCCCTGCATCGAATGCCGTTGCGTGCCGCGCCCGCACCGACGCTGCCGGCACTGATCGCCGACGCCACCAAGAAAGCCGCCAAGATCATCGCCGAGCATCCGCGCGCGGCCGCGCCATTGCTGGCGGCGATCGAGCAGGCGACGCGCGCGCTCGCCGATCTGCCGACGGCAGCCAGCGCCTGCATTCATGGCGATCTGCATCTGGGCCAGTGGCTGCAGCACGGCGATGCGCTGATGCTGGCGGACTTCGACGAGCTAGCGATCGGTGATGCCACGCTCGACATCGCCAATCTCGGTGTCGATCTCGCCCTGCGCGGCTTGCCGGCACCCGACGTGCATGCGGTGCTCGATCGGTTCATCGCCGCGTATCGCGCCGCCGGTGGCGTGCCGTTCGATGCGTCCCGCGTGAAATGGCACGCGGTGATGCACTGGATCAATCGCGCGTACCGGCAGTTTCTGCAGCAGCGTCCTGATGTGGACCGTGCGCTCGACCGGGGGATGGTCCTGCTCGAAGCAGCCACCCGCGCCCTTGGTGTACGTGGCGCTGACGGATCGAGTCAGTCATGAACAGTTCTGGCATGAACGCGTTGCGAGGCCTGCTGCTCGCGCATCTGCGCACCTCACGTGGCGCGATGGCACTGGCCGCGCTGTGCCTCCTGGGCACGATCGCCGCCGAGCTGGCCGCGCCCTGGCCGATCAAGTTCATCTTCGATCACGTGCTGCTCGACAAGCCACTGCCCGCGGCGCTGTCGCCGCTGGCGTCGCTGTTCGCACTCGATGTGCGCACGCAGGTGGCGGTACTGGCCGCGTCGATCTTCGCGCTGGTGCTGCTGGGCGGCGGGTTCTCCTATACGCAGATGTTCATCACCGCGCGCATCGGGCACGAACTCACGCACGCATTGCGCCGCGAGCTGTTCGACCGGCTGCAACGCATGCCGCTGCACCGCTCCACGCGCGGCGACTCGAGCGAGGTGCTGGTGAAGTTCGCTGCCGACACCGCGAGCGTGAAGGACGTGGTGGCCGACTGGCTGCTCACGCTGTGCGCGCACTTTCTGCTCATGGTCGGCATGCTGGCGATCATGTTCATCGTCAACTGGCGCCTGGCGCTGGTGGTGGCGGCGAGCATTCCGGTGCTGGTGCTGGTGCTGTTCAAGCTCAATCGCCGCGTCAAGCGTGCGCTCGCGGCGCAACGCAAGCAGGAAGGCAAGATGGCCTCGCGCGTCGGCGAGATGCTGGCGTCGCTCAAGGTGGTGCAGGCGTTCGGTCGCGAGCAGTTCGAGGCGCGCCGGTTCGACGCCGCGAGCGAGCGCAATCTCGCCGACGGCATCCGCACTTCGCGCGAGTCGGCCGCGGTCGCCAAGTCGATCGCCTTGGTGAGCGCCGGCGCGACCGCCCTCACGGTACTGATCGGCGCCCACCAGGTGCTCGCGCAGCAGATGACGCCCGGCGATCTGCTGGTATTCATGGCGTATCTGCGCACCGTGTTCAAGCCGTTGCGCGATCTGGGCAAGCTGTCGGTGAAGTTCTCGCGGGCAATGGTGAGCGCGCAGCGCATCGCATCGGTACTCGACCTGGAACAGGTAAGCGCCGACCGACTCGGTGCGCACCGCGCCACCGACGTACGCGGCGAGATCGAGTTCCGCAACGTGACATTCGGCTACCGGCGCGGCCAGCCGGTGCTGCGCGAATTGAACCTGCACATCCGCCCCGGCGAACGGGTGGCGATCGTGGGTGCATCGGGCAGCGGCAAATCCACGATCGCCAGCCTGCTGGCCCGGCTGGCCGAGCCTGCCGCCGGATCGATCCTGGTCGACGGCATGGACGTGTGCGACTACCAGCGCGCCTCACTGCGCGACGCGATCGGCGTGATGCTGCAGGACACGCTGCTGTTCGGCGCCTCGATCCGCGAGAACATCGCCTACGGCCGGCTCGACGCCACCGATGCGCAGATCGAGGCCGCGGCGCGCTGTGCTTACGCCCATGAATTCATCAGCGCGCTGCCGCGCGGCTACGACACGATAGTCGGCCAGCGCGGCGACACGCTCTCGGGCGGACAGCGCCAGCGCATCTGTCTGGCGCGCGCGATCATCAAGCAGCCGGCGATCCTGATCCTCGACGAGCCGACCACCGCGATCGATACGCACTCGGCCCGCCTGATCGATAGCGCGGTGCGACGCCTGCAGGCCGGCAAAACGACGATCGTCATCTCGCATCAGCTCAGCCTGCTGGGCGATTGCGACCGGGTGTTCGTGCTCAAGGATGGACGCATCGCAGCGCAAGGATCGCGCGATGCCGCCGATTCCCGGATCGCGCCCGACACCTCACCCGAGCACCTTCTGCCGGCACCACCGGCCCGCAAGTCCGCCTGAGCCGCCACCATGCGCAAACCCCGCCTGTTGTTCTACTGCCAGCACGCCATCGGCATGGGCCACCTGACGCGCGCCTTCGCCCTGTCGCGCAGCCTGTGCGAGGCGTTTCATGTCGTGTTCCTCAGCGGCGGTCATTTCCCGCCGGGCATGGCAGTGCCAAGCGGGGTCGAGCTGGTGCAGCTCCCGCCCCTCGGCATGGACGAAGACAAGCAGCTGGTCAGTCTCGATGCGCGCTACAGCCTGTCGCAAGCCAAGGCCGCGCGGCGCGCCTTGATCGAGCGGACGTTCCGATCATGCGATCCGCAGGTGGTGCTGATCGAGCTGTTTCCATTCGGGCGCAAGAAGTTCGCCGACGAGATCGTGCCGCTGCTGGAGCTGGCGCACGCGCCGGGCGGACACGCGCGTCCGCTGGTGCTCTGCAGCCTGCGCGACATCCTGGTCGGGGCGCGCGCCGATCAGCAGCGCCACGACGATCGCGCCGCGATGACGGCCAATCGATTCTTCGATGCAGTGCTGGTGCACGCCGATGCGCAGTTCGCACGCCTGGAAGAGTCATTCCGACCGATCGTGCCGATGACCGTGCCGGTGCACTACACCGGCTTCGTGCATCCGGGCCCGACGCCTGCATCACGCAGGACTACCACGGTGCTGGTGTCGGCAGGCAGCGGCAGCGTCGGTGCGGCACTGTTCCGCGCCGCGCTCGCCGCACATCGCATCTTGCGACGATCGCATCCGATCTCGATGCGGGTGATCGCCGGCCCGTTCGTCGATGACGACACGTTTGCCACGCTCAGGCAGGCGGCGATCGACGAGCCGTGCTTCACGCTTGAACGCACCGTGCCCTCGCTCACCGCCGAGATGGCAGGTGCGGCCCTGTCGGTAAGCCAGTGCGGCTACAACACCGCGCTCGACATCGTTGCCGCACGCGTGCCGGCGATCGTCGTGCCGTACGCCGCGGAGCGCGAGGACGAGCAGTCCCGGCGCGCGCAGCGACTGGAGCAATTGGGCATCGCCACCTGGCTGCCGCAAGCACGACTGAGCGGGAAGTCATTGGCGCGCGCGGTGGTGGCGGCGTTGTCGGCGCGAGTGCCGGCGAGCCCGCTTTCCTCCACCAACGCGCACTCCCCGCTCATCGAGCACGTCACACCGCTGCTCGATCTGAACGGCGCGGCGCGTTCGACGCGCATCGTGCAATCGCTGCTGGCCGCGCATCGCAACAGCACGTTGGCGAACCCCACTCCCGTCGCACTTTCGGAGCCTCTCGCATGAATCCCCGCATC
The DNA here is from genome assembly GCA_902825905.1 of uncultured beta proteobacterium. Lineage (GTDB taxonomy): Bacteria > Pseudomonadota > Gammaproteobacteria > Burkholderiales > SG8-39 > CADEDU01. Next base: position 6,782 of record CADECO010000050.1, on the reverse strand, counting down.
GACGCACTCATCGGCTGTCTCGATGCCCTGCCGGCGCCGCTCACCATGTTCTTCCGTGACGACGACGCCGGCGCGGTCGACGAGCGGCTGTATCGGCTGCTCGATCTGTTCGCGATGTATCGCGCGCCGCTCGATCTGGCGGTGATCCCCGACGCACTGGAGCGCGCCACGGCACGGATGCTGCTGGCGCGACACGACGAGGCGCCGGCGCTGCTCGGCTTGCATCAACACGGCCTGCGTCACGTGAATCATGAACCGCAGGCTCGCAAGTGCGAGTTCGGCGACGCGCGCTCGGCGGCGCAGCAGCATGCCGACATCGCCGCAGGGCAAGCACGCCTGCAGCAGACGCTCGGCGACGCGCTCGATCCGATCTTCACGCCGCCGTGGAATCGATGCTCGCAGGCGACGGTCGCGGCGTTGCAGGCCTGCGGCTTCGCGGCGCTGTCGCGCAACGTTGGTGCCGCACCGCTGCAGACGAACGGATTGCGCACACCGGACGTGACGCTCGACTGGTGCCGCACATCGCGTCCAGACTTCGATGCGCTCACCCGCGGACTCAACGCCTGCGCCGGTGCCGATCAGGCGTTCGGCGTCATGCTGCATCACGCCGTCATGCACGCCGAGAGCTTCGACACGCTGGAGCAGGTGCTCGAGGCGATCACCCGCCATCCGCGCGTGCGCCTGGTGGCGATGCGCACATTGCTCAGCGCCGGTTCGAGCGCGCGCATCGGTGCGACGGCGCAGATTGCAACCGCCGTGCCCGCGCCATGAGCGTGACCGACGACCCCGCCGGCAACCCAGCTCCATTGCGCAATCCTGCCCCCGATTCACGCCTCCATCCACTTCGCCTCCACCGGTCATTCCGCCAGGCATTCCAAGGAGACAGACCCATGGCCAGCCGCTCACGCCCCAATCGCATTCTTCCCTGGTCGTTGTTCGGCGCGGCGGCCCTGGTACTGGTCGCCACCTTCACCTGGCGCGAGGTGTGGAGCGGCGGCAACGAGCGCAAGCAGTCCGCCGCGAACTTTCTGACCGCGCCGGTCACCAAGGGGCCGATCGAGCGCACCGTCATCGCTGCCGGGGTGGTGCAGCCGGTGCAATTCGTCGACGTGGGCGCGCAGATCTCCGGCCAGTTGCGCGCTCTCGCGGTACGACCCGGCGATCGCGTCACCCAGGGGCAGTTGCTCGGCGAGATTGATCCGGTACTCAATCAGGCGAAGCTGGTCGAGGCCGAGGCGACGCTGGAGAACCTGCGCGCGCAGCGCCGGGCCCGCTTCGATCAGCTCACGCTTGCCGATGTGCAGCGCAAGCGCAGCCAGGCGCTGGTGGCGCTCGACGCGATGGCCAAGTCGGAAGCCGAGGTGATGGACTCCAACTTCCGCGTGGCGGTGTCGAGCATCAATTCACTGGATGCGCAGATCAAGCAGGCACAGGCGGGCATCGCCACGGCACGCGCCCAATTGGGTTACACGCGGATCGTCGCACCGATGGACGGCGAGGTGGTGACGATCACGGCGCGCCAGGGCCAGACCCTGAATGCCAATCAGACCGCACCGAACATCCTGCGCATCGCGCGCCTGGACACGATGACGGTGTGGGCGCAGGTGGCCGAAGCCGACATCACCAGCATTCGGATCGGGCAGGACGCCTACTTCACCATCCTGGGCGACCAGGAGACCCGCCGCAGCGGCAAGGTGCGACAGATCCTGCCGGGTCCCGAGATCGTCAACGGCGTGATCTTCTACAACGCGCTGTTCGATGTGCCCAACCCCGACGGCTCTTTGAAAGTGCAGATGACCGCGCAGGTGTTCTTCGTGCAGGACCAGGCCGGCGAAGCGCTGCTGGTGCCGCTCTCGGCGCTGCGTCCGGACAATCAGGGCCGCGCCGGCCGGCATCGCGTGAAGGTGGTGCTGGCCGACGGCACCGCCGAGACGCGCAGCGTCAAGACCGGCATCAAGGGCGCATCGATGATGCAGATCCTGTCCGGCGTCAATGAAGGCGAGCTGGTGGTGATCGGCGACGAGGCCGGCGCGACCAAGGCCGCGAAGCCGACCAAGCCGCGCATCGCGCGGATGAACTAAGGGGGCATGGCGATGCACCGACCACTGCTCGAATTGCGCGGCCTGCAACGCGCGTACCACACCGGCGCGAGCGAGGTGCGCGCGCTGGACGGCATCGATCTGAGCATCGATGCGGGCGAGTTCGTCGCGATCATGGGCCAGTCGGGCTCGGGCAAATCGACCCTGATGAACGTACTCGGCTGCCTCGATCGGCCCAGCGCCGGTCAGTATCGCGTCGATGGCGTCGATGTCGCCACGCTCGCACCGGGCGCACTCGCCGCGCTGCGGCGCGAGACGTTCGGGTTCGTGTTCCAGCGCTACCACCTGATGCCCGACCTGAGCGCACTCGACAACGTGGCGATCCCGGCAGTGTACGAAGGCGTCGCGCGCGGCGAACGGCGTGACCGCGCCGCCGCGTTGCTCACGCGCCTGGGCATGCAGGATCGACTCGATCACCGGCCCGGTCAGCTGAGCGGCGGACAACAGCAGCGCTGCAGCATCGCGCGCGCGCTCATGAACGGCGGTCAGGTCATCCTCGCCGACGAGCCCACCGGCGCGCTCGACAGTGCCAGCGGCCGCGAAGTCCTCGAGGTACTGCACGGCCTGCATCGCGACGGCCACACGATCGTGCTCATCACGCACGACGCGCAGGTCGCGCAGCACGCCGACCGCATCATCGAGCTGGCCGACGGACGCGTCGTGCGCGAAACCGTCACGCGTCAGGCGCGCGCCGATCAGGTGCCGATGCGACGCAGTGGCGCAAGCGGCGGCAATCGCGCGGCCGTGGCGCTCGAATCTCTGCTGATGGCCGGCCGCTCGCTCGCGCACAATCGACTGCGAACCGGGCTGACCATGCTGGGCATCGTCATCGGCGTGGCATCGGTGGTGGCGATGCTGGCGATCGGCGAAGGCGCCAAGCGACAGGTGATCGAACGTATCAATGCGATGGGTACCGATCTGCTGTCGGTCAAGCGCGGCGTCGCCGGCGTCCGTGGTGCGAGCCGTGGCATCGAGACGCTCAGCGCCCACGACCTGGGCCCGATCAATGCGCTGCCCGGCGTGGCGATGGCCGTGCCCGAGACCGATCGCACCGTGCTCGTGCGTCAGGGCAATCGCGACCTGCTGGTGCCGGCGGTGGGCACCGGCGAGTCGTTCCCGCTGGTGCGCGACTGGCCGGTGCGCCGCGGCGCCTTCTTCAATGCCGAAGATGTCCGTCGGCACGCGCAAGTCATCGTCCTGGGTCACAACGTCGCGCGCGAGCTGTACGACGCCGGCACCGATCCGCTCGGACGATTCGTCATCGTCAACAACGCTCCGTTTCAGGTGATCGGCGTGATGGGCCCCAAGGGCTCCACCGGCGGAGGCACCGACCGCGATTACCAGATGTGGATGCCCCACACCACCGCCGCGACGCGCGTGTTCGGCGAGCGCTACTTCCGCGACATCACGGTCAAGGTCAAGGAGACCTCGCTGCTCGCGCCGGTGGAGCGATCGGTGCACGCGCTGCTGGTCGACCGGCACGGCAAGGAAGACTTCCACATCCGCAACCAGTCCGATCTCATCGAGAAGGCGAACGAAGCGCAGAACACTCTCAGTTATCTGCTCGCCTCGATCGCCGTCATCTCGCTGGTGGTGGGCGGCATCGGCGTGATGAACATCATGCTGGTATCGGTGACCGAGCGCACCCGCGAGATCGGTATTCGCATGGCGGTGGGTGCACGCGGCGGCGACGTGTTGATCCAGTTTCTCACCGAGGCGATCGTGGTCTGCATCATCGGCGGACTGGTCGGCGTGGCGTTGGGCGTGGCGGGCGCGTTGTTCACCGGCCGGCTCACCGGCTGGATGACCGTGTTCACCGCCGCGCCAGTGCTGCTCGCCTTCGGCTCCGCGGTGGCCACCGGTGTCGTGTTCGGCTTTCTGCCGGCACGCAAGGCGGCCCGTCTCGATCCGGTTGACGCACTCGTACGGGAATGACGGCAATGCGAACAATTTCGTTGTGGCTGGCAGGTGGAATGCTGGTAAGTGGTTGCGCGATGCAGCCGGCCTATCAGCGCCCGGACGTCGACATGCCGCAGCAGTGGCACGGCGCCAAGACCATCACACAGGCCGACAGCCCGGCCGCCGGCGAGTGGTGGCGCGCGTTCGAGGATCGCACGCTCGATCAACTCGAAGAGACAGTGCTGGCTGGCAACCGCGACGTGCGCGCCGCCACGCATCGCATCGGCCAGGCGCGTGCAGTGACGCGCGCAGCCGGTGCGGGGCGCTATCCGTTCATCACCGGCGGTATCGGCGCCGAGCGCAACCGACCGTTCTCCGCAGGCGGCGGGGTGGCGAACAAGTTCAGCGCCGAACTCAACATCGGTTGGGAGCCCGATCTGTGGGACAAGTTCGCCAACCTCACGCGCGTTGCGCACGCCACACTCGATGCAGCCACCGAAGCCGGACGCGCGGTGAAGCTCACGCTTGCCGCCGACACCGCGACCGCCTACTTCCAGCTCACCGCGGCCAGTCAACGGCTCGAGCTCGCGAAGAACACGCTGGCGGTCGCCGAACGCATCGACGGCATCGTCGAGACGCGCTACCGCAACGGCGCCGTGTCAGGTCTGGACCGTGCGCAGAGTCTGGCCAACGTCGCGGCCATTCGCGCGAGCCTGCCGCCGCTGGAGCAAGCCGCGGCACAAGCGCGCCACCTGCTGGCGTTCTTCGCCGGACAGCATCCCACCCAGCAGGCGATCGAACCGCCGCGCCTCACCGACGTGCGTCTGCCGGCGCAACTGCCGGTCGGCCTGCCCGCGGCGATCCTGCTGCGTCGGCCCGACATCCTGCAGGCTGAAGCGAACCTGCGCGCGGCCTACGCCGACGTCGGTGTGGCGCGCGCCAACCTGTATCCGAGTCTGCAACTTACTACCGATGCAGGGTTCGCCAGTGCGCAACTCTCCAACCTGCTCAAGGGCTCCAGCGGCCTGCTCAGCATCGGAGCGGGGCTGCTGGCGCCGATCTTCCAGGCCGACAAGCTGCAGGCACTGAGCGAACGCGCGCAGGAACGCCACGCCGAGCTGGTGCAGACCTATCACCACACCATCCTCGGCGCGCTGCGCGACGTGGAGTCGGCGCTGGTGCAACTGGAGAAGCTCGCGGCGCAGGACGCCGCGCAGCAGGAGACCATCAGCCACACCAAGCGCGCGTTCGATCTGGCCGAGACGCGCTATCGCGCCGGATTGATCGATGCGCTCAACCTGCTGAACACGCAGAACGCGATGCTCAAGGCCGAGGATGATTTCCTTCAGACGCGCTTCGAGCGGCTGAGCACCTACGTGAGTCTGTACCGCGCACTGGGTGGCGGCTGGCAGTGAGCCGGTGCCGTCTACGGCTGCGCCAGTAGCCCGCGTGCGCGCTCCAGTGCCCGCGCCGCGCGACGCACGCTGTCGGTGCGCAACGCGCGCACGGAACGAAGCGCCTTGGCCAGATGCTTGTGCGCGCGATAGGCACGCAGCAACGCCGGATCGAGCGGACCGACGGCGTGCTGATAGGCGTCGAGGAAAGCGTCGACCAGCGTCGGCACCGGCACCATCGTGCGCCGCTCATAGTCGAGCTCGCCGATGAAGGTGGCGGCATCGAGCTCCGGGTCGCCGATCGAGAAGCGGTCGAAATCGACCAGGCCCAGCGCATCGCCACAGTCGAGCCATTGGTGCGCGTGCGGTGCGCCGTGGATCGGACGCGGCTCAGGACGATGCGGCCGCTGGTCGTACGTCGCCGCGAGCGTGTCGAGCAACGCCCCGGCCTGCGCGGCCAGTCCCGCGTCGTAGCGCTCGAGCGTGCGCGCGTAGCGGCGGCTGCGATCCATCTGCACCGACCAATCGAATCGCATCGCCGGCGACAACGACGATCGTGGCAGCGAGCCGCACGCCGCACCGATGCGTCGGGCCATCGCGATGCCCTCACTCCCGTACAGCGCTTCGATGATCGGCTCGCCGTGAATCACGCCCTGCCACACGGCACGCTCGTCGCGTTCGTAGCGGATCGGCTCGGCGACTCGAAACGCGACCGCGCCACGCGCCGAGGCGGCCCATAGCGCCTCGCTGTCGCGATGGATGACCGCGCCCTGCTCATCGGGAAACACCTTGATGAAGCAGTCGCGCCCCGCCAACGTGCCGCGCAGCGTGCAGCGTTTGAGTGCGCGATATCGCACGATGCGCGCCGGCTGCGCACGCTCGATCACTCGCGCCAGGGTCGGCAGCATCGGGTCGTGCGGAAAAGGCGTAACGCGCACCCAGCCAAGCAGCGGGTCGGCGCGCGAGCGCTCAACGGGCAGGAGCACCGGCTGCGCCGTTTCGAACACTTCGACGCGGCACAACCGCTGCTGGGCGGCGTCGCTTTCCAGCAGCAGCGTGCAGTAGGGCGATGCGCCCGGGACGAAACGCGCCGAGGTCGTGCGCCAGCGGCCTGCAGCCCCGTCGTCAACGGCACGATCATCGACCGTCCGCCCGAACGCCTCGATCGTTTCGAGGTTGGCCAGATGCGCAACACGCTCGAGGTCGGTTGCGGTCAGCATCAGCGTTGATCCACGAATCGCACCGCCTTGGTCTGCCGCGCCGGGTCGTAGATTTCGTGCGCAGCCGCGAATTCGACGCTCGGTCGCACCTGCACAGCGCCTTGCACCGCCTGCACGACCTGCGCGCTCAGGCGTTCTCGATCGTACGCATGCGTGGCGACCCGCACGAT
>CADECO010000049.1:11736-23855 GCA_902825905.1 uncultured beta proteobacterium | reverse complement strand
GCAACACTGGCGATCCCGACGATCGTTCCGCTGCCCCGTTCACGCATCGGTTTGATGAACGGTTGCACGGTCGCGGCCAGGCCGACGACGTTGGTGCGAAACACGCGCTCGAGCACCGGGACGTCGCTTTCTTCGCCGCCGAGCGTGCCCACCGAGATGCCGGCATTGGCGATGACGATGTCGGGAACGCCGTGACGCGACAGGAACGCGGAGGCTGCTTCACGCATGGCCGGAGGATCGGCGACATCGGCCGCATAGATGCCGACCGGCACCTCGAGCGTCGCAGCCAGCTTCTCCAGTTCGGCGGCGCGGCGTCCGACCAGTCCGAGCGTTGCACCTTGCCCCGCGTAGAAGCGCGCCAGGGCCGCGCCGATCCCGGATGTGGCGCCCGTGATGAAGACTCGGAGCGGCATGGTCGGCGCGGATCAGAGGCGCCCGGGGAAGGGGGCGGTTGAAGCGGTCGGGGCGCGTGGGTTCAAGCGGTGGCAGATCCGCGCCTGCGCCGGCGGACGACGCCGGGCGCTACTTCACGCCGCCCTTGCGAACCAGCTCGACGAAGTGATCGACATTGGCGAGCTGTTTGGCCGGATTCGATTGCGCTGCTACGACGTAGCGACCTTGCACCGCGATTGCCGGCACGCCGTCGAACTTGAATGAGTTGGTGAGCTGCACCGCGCGGCGCACCTTGCTTTCGACCGCGAACGACTTGGCGGTGGCGTTGTATTTCTCCGGCGAGACGCCATTCTTCGACAGCCATGCCTCCATCTGCGAGGCAGCGCTGTACTTCAGGTTGTCTTTGTGGATCGCATCGAAGAACGGCTTGTGCAGGCGTTCGAGCTGACCCATCGCCTCGAGCGCGTAGTGCACGCGTGCGGCGGCTTCCCAGTTCTGATTGAAGATCGCCGGTACGCGCCGGAACACGACGTCGGACGGCAGCTTCTTCGCCCACTCCTCGACGTGGGGCTCGAGGTGATGGCAGTGCGGACAGCCGTACCAGAAGAACTCCAGCACCTCGATCTTGCCGGGCGAATCGGTGGCGAGCGGCGGCGAGAGCTCGATGTAGTCCTTCCCCTTTTGCATGTCCTGGGCCTGCACGGCGACGGCTCCCAGCAGGCTCAACATCAACGCGGCAAACAAGCGAACGATCATGGACCGGCTCCTACTCTCTTACTTTCAGCAAGGTGGCATCGACACCGGCCTGGGCCAACTGGCCGCGCACGGCGTTGATGTCGCGCAGACTTCGATAGGGGCCGAGCCGAACCCGATACCACGTGCCCTTGTCGGGCAACGAAGCCGGTTCGATGCTGGCCTGCAGCCCCAGTAACGCAAGCTTGGCCTTTACGTTGTCGGCATCGACCGGGTTCTGGAACGAACCCGCCTGAATGACATACAGATCGCGCGTGAGTTCGCCGGCTTTGCCGGCATCCTGTGACTTTGCACCGGCATCGGCCGGAACGGGCTTGTCGAGCTGATCAGCGCGTTCGGCGCGTGCGATCTTTTCCGCTTTGGAGGTGTTGGCGGCGGTGTCAGGTACCGGGCCGCTGGGTGCGCCGGGCACGGCTTCCTGACCGGGGAGGATCTTGTAGAAATCGAGCTTGGGCTTGTCGTTGCGCTCGACCGGCGCGGCCGCTTTCGCGGCGTCGGCGCGCTGCTGCTTCGGCGCCTGCTCCGAGGGCGAAGCGCGATCGCCGGCCTTGGACTTGCTCACGAACGGCAGCGGCGATTTCATCATGTACACCGCGATCGCCGCGGCGATCAGGAAGCCGAGCAGCAGACCGATGAAGATCCCGAAGAGGGTGCTGCCGAAGTTCGCGCCTTGACGTTTCGGGCGAGGCTTATAGTCGTTCATCGACGCTCTAGCTACATGCGCTCGGGAGCGGAAACGCCGATCAACGCGAGCCCGTTGCTCAGCACCTGACGAATCGCTGCACACAGCGCGAGCCGGGCAAGGCGGTAGGCGTCTTCGGCCTTGAGGATTCGCACCGCATTATAGTAACTGTGGAATTCTCCAGCCAGATCGCGCAGGTAGAACGCGATCTGATGCGGCGCCAACTCCGCCACAGATTGCCCGAGCAGCTCAGGATAGTCGGCCAGACGCTGCAGCAGCGCGAGTTCGCGCGCATCGGTCAGCGCACTCAGGTCGATGCCCGCGAGCGTGGCCGGGTCACCCGCCCAATCGCGCAGCATCGAGCAGATCCGCGCGTGCGCGTACTGCACGTAGTAGACCGGGTTTTCCTCCGATTGCGACTTGGCCAGATCGATGTCGAACACGAACTCGGTGTCGGCCTTGCGCGACACCAGAAAGAAGCGCACCGCGTCGCGGCCCACCTCATCGATCAGGTCGCGCACGGTAACGTAGCTACCGGCGCGCTTGGAGATCTTCACCTCCTCGCCGCCCTTCATCACCGTCACCATCTTGTGCAGCACGTAGTCGGGGTAGCCCGACGGAATGCCCTTGCCGGCGGCCTGCAGTCCGGCGCGCACGCGGGCGGTGGTGCCATGGTGATCGTAGCCCTGGACGTTGATCGCCTTGGGGAAGCCGCGTTCCCACTTGGTGACGTGATAGGCCACATCCGGCACGAAGTAGGTGTAGGTGCCGTCGGACTTGCGCATGACGCGGTCTTTGTCGTCACCGTATTCCGTGGTGCGCAACCACAGCGCGCTGTCCTGTTCGTAGGTCTTACCGGCGTTGACGAGTGCAAGCACCGTGGCCTCCACCCGTCCGTCGGTGTAGAGCGACGATTCCAGGTAGTAGTGATCGAACGCCACGCCGAACGCCTTGAGATCGACGTCCTGCTCCGCACGCAACGCGGCGACGGCGAACACGCGAATCGCCTCCAGGTCGTCGACGACGGCCGCACCCCGCTGATCGAGCAGCGACTGGGCGATCTCGCGGATGTAGTCGCCGTGATAGCCGGCCTCCGGAAACGTGATCGACTGTCCGAGCAGTTCACGCGCCCGGGCCTGCACCGACAGGGCCAGATTGGCGATCTGCACGCCGGCATCGTTGTAGTAGAACTCGCGGCTGACCGTATAGCCCTGGGATTCGAGCAGCGCGGCGATCGCATCACCGAGCGCTGCCTGCCGGCCGTGCCCGACATGCAGCGGACCGGTGGGGTTGGCCGACACGAACTCCACCAGCACTCGCTGACCCGCGCCCGCGTTGGAGCGACCATAGCTCGCGCCAGCACCGAGCACACTCGGGATGACGGCCTGCTTGGCCTGCGGCGTTGCATGGAAGTTGATGAAGCCCGGGCCGGCGATTTCGCTTCGCGCGATCCAGGGTGAAGGCTCCAATGCCGCCACCAGTGCCTGGGCGATGTCGCGCGGCGACTTCTTCAGCGCGCGCGCCAGCTGCATGGCCACATTGGTGGCGAAATCGCCGTGCGTCGCCTGTTTGGGGCGCTCGAGCAGGACGGTCGGCCGCGGCGCCTCGGGCGCGATCCTGGCGAGCGCGCTTTCGACGAGCTCGGTGATGTGGGAGCGGAGATCGACGGACATGGACGGTTTAAACGCGCCGCGTCGGGCAGCGAGCCGCGCGAGAAAGGCGCGGATTATAGGGGCAAGCGTTACCGGCCAGCCGCGATCAGTGTGGTTCCAGCCGTTTGATGGCTGGTGCGCTCGTGCGGCACCCGTGGGGCCCGCGCCGGGCTGCGCAGCACTTATGTGGTGCGCGCCGGCAAGAGCGGAATTGGTGCGGCGATATGGCCCGCCGCCCGGCCCATCGAAACACACGCGGAAGCGCGCGTCTCGAATTCTTGAATTTGGTTGAGGCTACGAGTGCCTACGAAGCTGGTCGATGCATCGTGACGTCTTGCTGGTGATTGCCACTGTTGTGCGGGGCTTGTTTTCCAACTCACTTCGGCGCTTTGTCGACTGATTAATGAGCAACGGAATCAGCAACGTAATCGACCGCCTCAGTGACGCGATTGATGATGCATACGGCACACGATAACGACGCGCTTCGCAATCGCAGAGGAACAATTACTCGAACGATTTCCGAGCTGATGTTGAGCTGATTCACTTGCGGTTTCCGATTGACAGCGTGCATCCGGATTGGTTCGTGCGCCCGTTGCGTTGATCGATTGCATGGTTGCGACGCGAGCTATTTGAACGCGATTCGTTGCCCGCGATCCATCCATCCGGAGGGTTCGGTCGACCGTGTGTCCGGACTGCATCGCGCGCGGAAATGCCTGATCGCAGTCGGGTTGCGTGCGACGATGAAGTGTTGTAAGTGCCCATCTGCCGGCAGCCCGCTGCAACGCGATTCATCGATCAAGCCATTCATGCAGCTAGAATTCGCGCGCATCCGATTCTTCATCGATTCGATGGGATGGATCCTCAAGCTCACGGAGACACGGAGACAATATGGGAAAAGGTGACGCACGCACGCGCCGCGGCAAGATCTACAAGGGCAGCCACGGAAACTCCAGGCCCAAATCGAGCGCCAAGAAGGCTGCGAAAAAGACCAGCGGCAAGTAGTGCGGACGCGGGTCCGCCGGCGCAGCATTGACGCGCGGGCGTGGTCGGCCGATCAGAACTCGATCGGATCGATATCGACGTGCCAGCGCACGTCGCGCGGCGCCCGCGTGCCGTAGAGCGCGCTCACCCAGGCGGCGACGAACCGCTGCAGAGCGCGGCGCTGGCTTGCTTGCACCAGCACGTGCGCGCGGTGCCAGCCGGCGAGGCGCGCGAGTGACATCGGCACCGGGTCGAACACGGTGAGCGCATCGCGCTCGGCCGGCATCATCGTTATCGCAGTGCGAAGGAACGCAAGCGCCGCCTGCGCTTCGCGCGCATCTGCACGCAGCACTGCTTCGGCCACTGCCGGAGGAAAGCCCGCCGCTTCACGTTCTGCGAGCTGCAGCTCGGCAAAGCTGGTGTAGTCACTGCGCGCGAAGAATTGATAGAGCGGCGCCTGCGGAAATCGCGTCTGCAGCAGCACCTCGCCCGGCAGGTGCGCGCGTCCGGCGCGCCCGGCGACCTGCTGCAGTTGGGCAAACAGGCGTTCCGGGGCGCGGTAGTCGGCCGCCATCAGCGCCGCGTCGGCGTTGAGCACGCCCACCAGCGTCAGGTTCGGGAAGTCATGGCCCTTGGCCAGGATCTGCGTGCCCACCAGGATGTCGACCTCGCCGGCGTCAATCGCGCTGCGCATCTGTTGCCAGGCGCCTTTGCGACGCGTCGTGTCGCTGTCGATGCGGAGCACGCGCGCCTGCGGAAACATCGCCTGGACTGTGTCCTCGACGCGTTGCGTGCCGCGACCGAACGGGGTGAGATCGACATTGCCGCAAGTCGGGCATGCACGCGGTGCGCGCGCCTCCAGTCCGCAGTGGTGGCAGCGTAGCGCCGCAACCCCACCCGTGATGCGAGCGGTTCCTTCGAAGTGCACGACCAGGTGCGCGGCACAGCGTTCGCAGTCGCTGATCCAGCCGCAGGCGCTGCACGCCAGCACCGGGGCGTAGCCGCGTCGATTGAGAAACAACAGCGACTGCTCACGGCGTTCCAGCCGGTTGCGCACCGCCTCGGCCAGCGGGCGGGTGATGCCATGTTCCTCGGGTTCCGAACGGGTATCGATCAGACGGATCGCCGGCAACGTCGCGCCGCTGCGCACCCGTTCCGGCAACTCGAGCAGCCGATAGCGACCGCCGCGTGCGTTGGCGAAGCTCTCCAGGCTCGGCGTAGCCGACCCGAGCACGATCGGGATGCCCAACTGCCGCGCCCGCACCACTGCCAGGTCGCGGGCCGAGTAGCGCACACCGTCCTGCTGCTTGAGCGAGCTGTCGTGCTCTTCATCGACCACGATGAGTCCGAGCTTGTGGAACGGCACGAACACGCCGATGCGAGTGGCCAGCACCACGCCGACGCTGCCCGCCTGTGCATCGATCCAGCTCCGGGCGCGCTCGTTGGCGGCAAGCGCGCTATGCATCACCGCAATGCGCGTGGCCGGAAACCGCGCGCTGAACGATTCGGCCAGTTGCGGCGTGAGGTTGATTTCCGGAACGAGCACCAGCGCCTGCTGTCCGGCGCGCAACACCGCGTCGATCGCGTGCAGATAGACCTCGGTCTTGCCGCTGCCCGTGACGCCGTGAAGCAGGAGCGTCGCGAACGATCCGAGCGCGGCAACGATGGCATCGGCGGCGGCGCGCTGGGCATGCGTCAGCACGCGATCGTGCACGAACGTGTGGGCGCTGCGTGGGGGCTCGTGTCGCGCGATCAGGCCCTCGGTCTGCAAAGCGCTGAGCACTGACGCGGCGCGGCTGCCTTGTGTGATCAAGCTGGCATGCGATTGCGGTCCGCCTCGCAACAACTCGATCAGCCGCTGGCGCGCGTTCGCCCGCTTCGTTGGCGGGGCTGTCGCGGCGAGCCCCCCGGCACTGGTCAACATCCAATCCTGCGGCGATCGCGTGAGCGGCGTGGGCTCGCGCAGCCGAGGCGGCAAGGCACCGAGGATCACTTCGCCGAGTGGCCTCTGGTAGTACTCGCTGCAGAATTCGACGAGGTGGAACCAGTCTGGCGGTAGGGGCGGGGTGTCATCGAGCACGCGAAGCGCATCCCGCACCTTGGCAGCATCGATCTCCGAGTCCGCCCCGATCGCAGCGATCACGCCTACGACTCGGCGGGGACCGAATGGCACAAGCACCCGGCTACCGACTAAGTGAGCGGCCGCTTTCTGAAGGCGATAATCGAACAGCCTGGGTAAGGGAACGTCGAGCGCGACTTTGAGGATGGCGTTCAAACGTTTCTGTCAATATGTTGTGACATTTATGACACCATCGCAAAACACCGTAACTTTTGCTTCGTAACCCGCTGTTTCTAGAGCAACAATTCAGTGAAACCGGGTTTCTGTGGATATCTTTGTGCGTAACTGAATTAGCCCCGGCAAATTTTCTGTAAAACCATGGCCTGGAGGGCTTGACGTGTTGGGTGGCTTGACCCGTTTGTACGCTAAATCAAGGTGTTAGACGTAGCGTATGGCGATACGAGGATGCTGCGTCGAGACTCGGTCTTAATGCACGCTGATGTGCATAAGTCAAGTTTTCGCGCGCCCTCATACCGTTCGTCAGATCATGTAACTATGTCCATGATTTAGTGAAATTTTTTGCTCTCGCATCTAACTACGCTGACCAGGACACCTACGTGTTCTGGCGGCGTGCCGGGCTGGATCCCGTGGCCCAGGTTGAAGATATGTCCCGTCCCATGCCCGAATGACTCCAACACCGCATTCGCGCCCCGCTCGATCGCCTCGGGCGTCGAGTGCAGGATGGTCGGATCGAGATTGCCTTGGAGCGCAACCCGATCGCCGATACGTCGGCGTGCGGTGCCGATATCGACGGTCCAATCCAATCCCACCGCGTCGCAGCCGGTGGCGGCAATGGATTCCAGCCACAGACCCCCACCCTTGGTGAACACGATCACCGGTACGCGCACACCGTCGGCCGATCGCTGCAGTTGGGCAATTACGGCCTGCATGCTCCGCAGCGAAAACGCATGGTAGTCGGCATGCGATAACGTGCCGCCCCAGGTGTCGAACAGCATGACCGCCTGAGCGCCCGCCGCGATCTGGGCGTTGAGATACGCCGCGACGGCGCGCGCGTTGATGTCCATGAGGTGATGCGCCAGATCGGGCCGACTGTAGAGCAGGGTCTTGGTGGCGCGGAAATCGGCCGACCCGCCGCCTTCGATCATGTAGCAGGCGAGCGTAAACGGGCTGCCCGAGAAGCCGATCAGCGGAACACGCCCGGCGAGGGCGCGCCGGATCTCGCGGACCGCATCGATCACGTAACGAAGCTGCGCGTCGGGATCGGGGACCTGCAGCGCTCGGATGGCGCCTTCATCACGCAGCGGCCGCTCGAATTTCGGGCCTTCGCCCTCGACGAAGTACAGCCCAAGGCCCATCGCATCGGGCACCGTGAGGATGTCGGAGAACAGGATCGCCGCATCGAGCGGATAGCGATCGAGCGGCTGCAGCGTCACCTCGGTCGCGAGCGACGGCGTTTTCGCCAGGGCGAGAAAGCTCCCTGCCTTGGCGCGCGTGGCGTTGTACTCGGGCAGGTAGCGCCCCGCCTGACGCATCAGCCAGATCGGCGTGTACGGAGTGGGTTCGCGCAGCAACGCGCGAATGAACGTGTCGTTTTGCAGCTTCATCGTGTGTTTGAGGTGCCGCGACTCGCAGGTGCTCGTCAGCGCTTCATCAGCTTGCGGGTGATGAAAGTCCACTCCTTCGGCTCGACCGGAGTGATTGACAGGCGGTTGCCGCGGGCGAGCAGCCGCATTCCGGCCAGTTCCTTGTGCTCACGCATACCGGCAAGCGCTACGAGCGGTGTTTTCTCCACCAGCGTGACGTCGACGTTGAGCCAGCGCGGATTGTCGCGAGTTGCCGCCGCGTCGTAGTAAGGACTGCGCTTGTCGAACTGGGTGACGTCCGGATAGGCCTTGCTGCTCACGCGCGCAATGCCGGCGATTCCCGGTTCGGGGCAGCTCGAATGATAGAAGAACACGAGATCGTCGAGCTGCATCTCGTCGCGCATGAAGTTGCGCGCTTGATAGTTGCGCACACCGAACCAGGCCGTGGTCTGCTTCGGTGCCTTGACCAGATCGTCAATCGAGAACTCGTCCGGTTCGGACTTCATCAGCCAGTAGCGCATGGAAGGGACGCGTGTTCGTGTCACGAGCGCGCGAGGATACCTCGACGGGTGAACACCGCTTGATGGACGAGCGCAGTGCAGGTGTAGGGTGCCCCCCACCTGTGCCGTTACGGCCGATCCTTGAACCGTGTGAGGTTCAAGTGGTCGCCCAATGACCGCATCAGGTGCATCCGACGTAAGGGACGCTCACAACAGCGATCGGACAGGACAACCTAGGGCACGCATTGGTTCAAGAGATTTCTGACCGATCACGTGCACTGCAGGGGACTTTGGTCTGCGCGGTGGCCAGACAGACTTCACCACCGGATGCGGTCGCGACACCGCGGCTTCAGGTCGATTGCTGCGCGCTTGCGATGCGCGACGGATTTTTTTGAACGGCTAGAACAATCGATCCTGCGGGGTCAACACTTCATCGAGCGTCGACTGCATCGAATCGATTCTACGCTTGAGCGTTGCGATGTCAAAGCCGCCGGTGACCTTGGTGTTCAGGAATTCATGGGTCACGTTCAATGCGGCCATCACTGCGATGCGCTCGACCGAGCCGATCTTGCCGCTCGACTTGATCTCGTTCATGCGTTGATCGAGGTATGCAACCGCTTGCAGCAGCGCTTCACGCTCGCTGTCGGCACAGTTCACCCGATAGCTGCGGCCCATGATGGTCACGTCGAGAGCGCGGCTCTGGCCCTTGTCGTTCATGGCGCGTCCTCAGGGATCCTGCCCAGCAGCGTTTCGACTCGACGCGCTGCATCGGTGACCTTGGCCTCGAGACGGCGATTGGCGTTTTCGAGCTGAGCGATGCGCTGGCGCAATTCGAGATTTTCCGCGCGCAACTGCTTGCACAGTCCGGCGGCTTGTCGAATGCGCTCTTCGAGCGCGATCAGTTCGCTTTCCATCGCGCCTGAATACACCAGAAAATCCTTTGAGGGTCAAGGGCTAACGGACGATATTCAATGTGCTTTGGTGAGTCAGGGCGCGACCGGGCCCGATGGGTCGCAAGCGGGCAGCGCCAAGCGCGAGCTAACGCGCCGGAATGGTCGCTCTGGATGGGGCGCTCTGCTATCGTGCCGCGCCATGATGGCCGACGCAGTCGATCTCGCCGACGTCCAGCGCGCGCTGGTGATCAAACTGCGCCATCACGGCGATGTGCTACTGGCCACGCCGGTATTCAGCGTGCTCAAGGCGGCCGCACCGCACATCGAGATCGACGCGCTGGTCTACGACGAGACGGCGGAAATGCTGAGCGGCCACCCGGCGATCGCCCAGGTGCACTCGGTGGGCCGCAAGTGGCGAAAGTTCGCGGCGCTCACGCAGCGGTTGAACGCCGAGTGGACGCTGCTTTCGGCGCTGCGCGCGCGCCGCTATCAACTCCTGGTTCACCTGACCGATCACCCGCGTGGCGCAATGCTGGCCCGCATGCTCGGCACGCGCCTCGCGATTGCACCGGAGCGCAGGCCCCGGCAACGCTGGTGGCAGGGCAGCTTCACGCATCGCTACACCCCGGTCGCCAACGCCAGGCGACATGTGGTCGAGGCCAACCTCGATGCGCTGCGTTGCATCGGCCTGCATCCGGAGCCCGACGCGCGCAAGCTGTCACTGGTTCCCGGTGCGCGTGCCGACCAGCGCGTCGATGCGCTGCTCGCTGAACACCGCCTGCAGCCTGGGGCCTTCGTGCTGTTCCACCCGACCTCGCGCTGGTCATTCAAGTGCTGGACCACCGCCGGCGGCGCAGCACTCGTCGACACACTGCAGGCGCGCGGGATGCCAGTCGTGCTGACTGCAGCGCCGAGCGTGACCGAGCGCGAACAGATCGACGCGATCCTCGCCGCGTGCAAGTCCTCGCCGACCAACCTCGCCGGCGAGCTGTCGCTCAAGGAACTGGCTGCACTGATCGCGCGCGCGCGGCTGTTCATCGGCGTCGATTCCGCACCGATGCACATGGCCGCTGCCGTCGGTACGCCCGTGGTCGTACTGTTCGGACCGAGTGGTGAACTCGAATGGGGGCCTTGGCAGGTGCCGCATCGCGTCGTCCGTTCCGACGATCACCCCTGCCGCCCCTGTGGGTTGGCGGGCTGCGCCAACACCAGGGTGAGCGACTGCCTGACGACGATCCCGGTCAGTCGCGTGCTTGCAGCGGTCGATGCGTTGCTTGGTTGAGGCAGACTTGCTGCCGGCTCACAGATCGCATCGACTCGCGAGGTTACGCACGGACGTGATCGCTTGCATCGCGGGCGCGGTACTCGGTGGTCTGCTTGGGGCGCCGTCTGTGCAGGCCGCGTCCGCGGTGCGCGACGATACGGGCGTGGAGGTTCGGCTGAGCAGGCCGGCTCAGCGCATCGTCACACTCGCGCCGAGCCAGGCCGAGATCGTCGTCGCGGCCGGCGGGGCGGCACGCATCGTCGGCGTATCGAGCTTCACCGACGATCCCGACCTGCCGCCGAATTTGCCGGTGATCGCCGCGGCCGGACGGGTCGATCTCGAACGGGTGCTGCAGCTTGCTCCGGATCTGGTTGTTGCCTGGCAATCGGGTAATCGCGCGCGCGATGTAGAGCGTCTGCGCGGACTCGGCATCGCGGTCTTCGCCTCCGAGCCGCGCCGGCTGAGCGATATCGCGCGCCTGATCCGAACCATCGGCACGCTGCTCGGCACCGAGAATGATGCAGAGCGCGCCGCGCAGGCGTTCGATGCACAGATCGCAGCGTTGCGCAAAGCGCCGGAGCGTGCGGTTCGCACCTTCGTGGCGCTCTGGCATCAGCCGCTCATCACGATCAATGACCATCATCTGATCGCCGACGTCGTCCAATCGTGCGGGGCGATCAATGTTTTCGGCGAGCTGCCGCTGCTCGCCCCGCGTGTGAGCGCTGAGCAACTGCTCACCGCCAATCCGCAGTTGATCATCGCCAGCGGTACCGATGCCGAACAGGTGCGCATCAAGCAGGTATTCGCGCCGTTCCAACGAGTCGATGCGGTGCGCGACCGGCGCATCGTCATCGTCGACCCGACGCTCTTTCATCGTCAGAGTCCGCGCCTGGTCGCCGGCATGCGCGAGATCTGCGCGGCGATTGCGGACGCTGCGGGCTGATCGACGCCGGCGATGCGGCTTGCCATCATCCGCCAGCGCTACAACCCCTTCGGCGGGGCCGAGCGGTTCGTCGAGCGCGCCGTGCAGGCGTTGGCGAGGCAAGGCACGACGGTGAACGTGATCGCACGGGAGTGGCACGGCGGAACCGATGGAGCGGCAGACCCGAACGCGCCCGCGCCTGCGACCTGGCTGCGGTGTGATCCGCGCTTTCTAGGGCGTCGTGCGCGGGATGCGTCGTTTGCTCGCGCCGCCTGTGCGCTCGTGGCGCGCGAGCGATTCGATCTGGTGCAGTCGCACGAACGGCTGAGCTGTTGCGACATCTATCGTGCCGGCGATGGCGTGCACCGCCAATGGCTGGCGTATCGCTCCCGCAGTGCAGGCGCGCTGGAGCGAGC
>CADECO010000049.1:2221-11636 GCA_902825905.1 uncultured beta proteobacterium | reverse complement strand
GGCCGAGCAATTGGTTGCGCTTTATCAGCGCTTGTTGAACCATTGACCCCTACTTACATACCCGAGTAAGAGCTCCCCACGCATGGCCCCCGCCGACGTCAAGCTCTACACGCGACTGCTCAGCTACGTGCGACCGTACTGGCGCGTGTTCTCGCTATCGGTGCTGGCCATGGTGATCGTAGCCGCCACCGAACCGGCGCTGCCCGCGCTGGCCAAACCGCTGCTGGATGCGAGCTTCGTCGACAAGGATCTGTCGGTGATGCGCTGGATCCCGCTTGCGCTGGTGGCGGTGTTCCTGATTCGCGGTCTGGCCTCGTTCGGTGGCGACGTCGCGATGCACTGGGTGGCACAGCGGGTGGTGATGGATCTGCGCAACGCGATGTTCGCGCGGCTGATCCGGCTGCCCACGCGCTACTACGACACCAGCACGACCGGTGCGCTGATGTCGAAGTTCACCTACGACACCGGCCTGGTGACGCGCGCCGCGACCACGGTGATCACCACCGGCATCAAGGACTCGCTGGTGGTGGTCGGTCTGCTCGCTTACCTGCTCTACACCAACTGGCGGCTCACGCTGATCACGCTCGTGGTCGGGCCGGTGATCGTGTGGATCATCCGCACCTTCAGCACCCGGCTGCGACGCATGAGCCGGTTCGAGCAGCAGGCGATGGGCGATCTGAACCAGGTGCTGGAGGAATCGATCGGCGGACAGCGCGTGGTCAAGGTGTTCGACGGTCAGTCGTATGAACAGGCGCGGTTCCAGGAAGCGACCAACAAGGTGCGGCGCTACACGATGAAGGGCATTGTCGCCGCGGCCGCGAACGTTCCACTCACGCAACTGGCCGCTTCGTTCGCCGTGGCGGCGATCGTCTATCTGGCGATCGATCAGGCCGCGCGCAATCAGACCACCGTCGGCGGCTTCGTCGCGTTTCTGGGCGCGCTGCTGATGCTGCTTGCGCCGATCAAGCGGATCACGCAGATCAGCCAGCAGTTGCAGCGTGGCCTGGCCGGCTGTGAAAGCGTGTTCGGCCTGATCGACGAAAAGCCCGAAGTCGACACCGGCACGCAGCAGATCGACCGCGCTCGCGGCGATATCGAATACCGCGGCGTCACGTTCCGTTACGGCGAGGACGACAAACCGGCGCTGCGCAACGTCTCGCTCAAGATCAACGCCGGCGAGACCGTGGCGCTGGTCGGGGCCTCCGGCAGCGGCAAGAGCACGCTCGCCAATCTGCTGCCGCGCTTCTACGCCGCCACCAGCGGCCAG
The DNA here is from genome assembly GCA_902825905.1 of uncultured beta proteobacterium. GTDB lineage: Bacteria > Pseudomonadota > Gammaproteobacteria > Burkholderiales > SG8-39 > CADEDU01. The sequence goes on along the minus strand of CADECO010000049.1, from coordinate 10,369 downwards.
GTGCTGATCGATGGCATTGCGCTCGATGAGATCGCGTTGCCGGCGCTGCGCGCGAACATCGCGCTGGTCAGTCAGGACATCGTGCTGTTCAACGACACGATCGCCGCCAACATCGCCTATGGCCGGCTCTCCGGCGTCAGCGAAGCGCAGATTCGCAAGGCGGCCGATGCCGCGCACGCCACCGGCTTCATCGAGGAGAACCCGCAAGGGTTCCAGACGCTGATCGGCGAGAACGGCGTGCGGCTCTCGGGCGGTCAGCGCCAGCGCCTGGCGATGGCCCGTGCGTTCCTCAAGGACGCGCCGGTGCTGATTCTGGACGAGGCGACCTCGGCGCTCGACAGCGAATCGGAACGCCACGTGCAGGCCGCACTCGATGATCTGATGGAAGGCCGCACCACGATTGTCATCGCGCACCGGCTCTCGACCGTCGAACGTGCCGACCGCATCGTCGTGCTGCACGACGGCGAGATCGTCGAGAGCGGCCGCCATGCCGAGCTGCTCGCTCGCGGCGGACGCTACGCTGCCTTGCATCGCATGCAGTTCCAGAGTCCGCAGACCGAGGTGGCGGCTTGAGGATTCTGCACACCGAGTCGTCGCTCGGTTGGGGTGGGCAGGAGATCCGGATCCTCGACGAGGCACGTGGATTGATCGCGCGCGGACACGAAGTCATGCTCGCCACGCCGGTGCAGGCGCGCATTCATGACGAGGCGCCGAAACGAGGCGTGCCGGTAGCTGTGGCGCCGATTGCTCGCAAGAATCTCAGCGGATGGCTGGCCATGCGCCGGTTCATCGCCGCGCACCGGCCGGAGGTGATCAACACGCACAGCTCCACCGATGCATGGCTCGCGGCGCTGGCCTGCGCCTCGCTGGGCAATGCGCCGCCGATCGTGCGCACGCGGCATATCTCGGCCCCGATTCCCCGCAATCCGGCCACGCGCTGGCTCTATCAGCGCGCCACGAGTCACATCGCGACGACCGGTACGGCATTGCGCGATCAACTGATTCGCGGCAACGGTTTCGATCCGGCACGCATCGTCTCGGTACCGACCGGCATCGACGCCGAGCGGTTCCGGCCGGGTGATCGCATGGCACGGCGGCGCGAACTGCAGCTGCCGACCGAGGCCACCATCGTCGGCATCGTCGCCACGCTGCGCAGCTGGAAGGGCCATCGTTTCCTGATCGAAGCGCTCGGACGCATCGACGACCCGCAGGTGCTGCTGGTGATCGTGGGCGATGGACCGATGCGCCAGGTACTCGCCCAAGACATCGACAAGCCCGGTCTGCGCGATCGCGTGCGCATGGTCGGCCAACATGATGACGTGCTGCCTTGGCTGCAGGCATTCGACCTGTTCGCGCTTCCGTCGTACGCCAACGAGGGCGTGCCGCAGGCGCTGGTGCAGGCGATGCTGTGCGCACTGCCATGCGTCACCACCGATATCGGTGCGATCGGCGAGGCGGCACGCGATGATCAGACCGCGCTCATCGTGCCGCCGCAAGACGCCGCTGCGCTTGCCGCGGCGCTTCGTCGCCTGATCGGCGATCGCGATCTGCGGCAGCGTCTGGGTGCGGCCGCCCGAGCGGGCTGTGAGGCGCGCTTCAGCTATCGCGGCATGCTCGATGCCATGGAGAACATCTTTCGCGCGGCGATCGCTGCGGCCGCGGCGCGCTGAGAGCGCCGCTGGCGCGCGCCCGCACGATCAGTCCGCAACCGGCAACCAGTCCAGGCGCGCAGGTTGCAACGAAACTTCACGCAGATCGGGCAACAGCGTTTCGTGTCGCGCACCGCTGCGGCACCAATCGCTCCAACGCGCGTGGCGGGCACCGCTTGCTTCGAGCCGGCATACCAGCGGCGCATCGCGGGTGGTCTGCAGGGCGGGCAGCAGACATTGCGCGGTCGGACCGAGCAGATTGGCAGCGTAGTGCGTGAAGCTCGACACCGGAGTGCCCAACACCACGGTGCAGCATGCGAGCGCGAACAGGTCGACCACCGGATGCAGATGCGAGACGTGGTCGGTGCCAGCTCCATGGTAAGTGTCGCGCGTGCGAGCAGTGAGGGTGGGGAACTGCTCGGCCAGGCGCTTCAACTCTTCGCCGGTGCCCGAGGCGCTCACGTAGAACAGTGTGCGCGGATCGCGTTCGAGCAACCGCCGCATCGCGTGTTCGTACCACCACAGCGGCACGGCGGGATGGCGTGAGGCGCCGGCGTCGAACCGATCGCGCTCGGCCAGCGCGAAATCACCGCGGCGCAGATGCACGCCGACTACGGGCCGGTCAGCGCTCGTGCCGAATGCCGCACGAATCTCCTCGGCGACCCAGCGGCGGATGCGAATGCGCGCGAGGGTTGCGCTGAACATGGTGTCGAGCACTCCGTCCGGCCCGCCCAGGTAGGTGCGCAGCAGGATCGTGGATTGATTCGCCAGACTGGCGAACTGATGCGGTGAACACTGCCGCATGCGCAGCGCGCGATAACGTTGCCACCACCCGGGTTTGCCGGTATGTGCCCCGACGACGCTCACCGCGTCCCGTTCCGGCCAGTCCAGCCACACCTCATGGCCGTGCGCCTGCTGAATCGCGAAGGCGAGGTTGAGCGTCTCGAACCGGTTGGCCAGCCCGATGTACTCCTCGATGTAGACCCGTTTGGACATGAGTGTTCAGCGAAGGATGCGTGCGTTCAACGCTGCGCCCAGGCGCGATCGACGAGCGCGGCGATCGATAGCACGATCAGTCCGACCACCACCAGCGCCAAGGCTTGCACGATCGCGCTGGCGCGGAACGCGGCCAATGCGATCGCCGCCATCACCAGCATCAATACGTACTCCGCCCACGCGGTGCGCGCATGGCCCCATCCGAGTTGCACCAGCCGCTGGTAGTAGTGCGTCTTGTGCGCCTGCCAGACGCGCTCGCCGCGCGCGAGCCGGCGCAGCAGGGTGATCGTCGCGTCGCACACGAACGGCGCGAACACCACCAGCGGGAACCACAGCGGCCAATGCCCTGCGTTCCAGCCCATCAGCCCAAGCGCTGCCGAGAGGAAGCCGAGCGGAATCGAACCGGTGTCGCCCATGAACACGCGCGCCGGATACAGATTGAACGCGAGAAATCCCGCGGTGGCCGCTGCGATGCTCACGCACACGATTGCGAGCGGCATGTCGTGTTGCAGCCAGGCGGCGATCGCGTAAGTGCCGAAGCCGAACAGCGCCATGCCACCGGCCAGACCATCGGATCCATCCATGAAGTTGAACAGGTTGGTCATCCACACGATGGCCAGCACCAGTGCGACGGCCAGCCATCCCGGCGCCGTCAGACCCTGCGCGAGGAAGAACACCACTGCGACGAGCGTGTGGACGGCGAAGCGCAACCAGGTTGGCAGACCGGTGCGATCGTCGAAGTACGAAAGTGCTGCCAGCGCGAGCGTGCAGCCCAGCAGCGCCGTGCCTGCGCCTTGCAGCGCGAACGCCGCCAGCGTTGCCACCATGATCGCGATGCCGCCGACGCGCGGAGTGGGCGTGGTGTGCAGCGAGCGTTCGTTCGGCGCATCCAACGGCAAACGCCATTGCGGCAGGCGCAGCATCAGCCAGATCAAGGCTGCGGTGAGGCACAGTGCGCCTAGGGCGAGCGGGAGCAAGGTCGCGGTGTAAGCGAGAGGGGGCTAGTCGGGCGCGCGCGATTCTACTCGGGCCCTCGTGCTCGTTGCGCGTGTTCGGTGGCCCTGTCCGGTCGCGTCTAGTGCGCAAAAGTGCGGGATTTGGCCGCGCGCCCGGTTGCTACGTGGCGCTTGGCCCAGGGGTGGTGCGATACCATGCCCGGCTTAGTCGCTCGTCGCATCAAACGCTTCCCGCACCCCAAAATTCGCGGAGTCATTCCGTGCTCTACCCCGTGATTCTTTCCGGCGGCTCCGGCAGCCGGCTGTGGCCGCTTTCGCGCACGCTGTTGCCGAAGCAGTTTCTACCGCTCGTGTCCGAGCAGACCATGCTGCAGGAGACCGCGCTGCGCTTGCGCGGCGGGCATGACATGCGCGGGCCGATCGTGGTCTGCAACGCCGAGCACCGCTTTCTGGTCGCCGAGCAGATGCGTGAGATCGGCGTGGCGCCGCACACGATCATTCTCGAACCAGAAGGCCGCAACACCGCGCCCGCGGTCGCCGTAGCCGCGCTGACGGCGCAACGCGCCGATCCCGACGCGATTCTCCTGGTGCTGCCCGCCGATCATCTCATCCGCGATTCGCAGGCACTGCGCGATGACATCGCGCGCGCGGCGGCCACCGCACGCAGCGGCCGGCTGGTTACCTTCGGCATCAAGCCGACGCACGCGGCCACCGGATACGGCTACATCCGTCGCGGCAGCCCGCATCGCGACGTGGCTGATGCGTTCGCCGTGGCGCAGTTCGTGGAGAAACCCAACGCGACCAAGGCCGCCGAATTCCTGCGCTCGGGCGAGTTCTACTGGAACAGCGGCATGTTCGTGCTGCCGGCGGCCAAGTTCCTGAGCGAGTTGGAGCGCTATCAACCGGCGATCCTCGCGGCTAGCCGGCAGGCGCTCGAGCGCGCCGGCACCGATCTGGATTTCTGCCGACTCGATGCCGAGGCGTTCAGCAAATGCCCGTCGGACTCGATCGACTATGCGGTGATGGAGAAGACGCCGGACGCATCGGTGGTCGCTGCGACGTTCGACTGGAACGACATCGGTTCGTGGTCGTCGCTGTGGGACACCGGCGGCAAGGACGGTGCGGGCAACGTGGTGCGCGGCGACGTCTTCCTCGACGATGCGCGGGACTGCTACGTGCGCGCCGAGAGCCGTCTGCTGGCCGCGGTCGGCGTGAAGGATCTGGTGATCGTCGAGACCGACGACGCGGTGCTGGTGGCGCACAAGGACGCGGCGCAGAACGTCAAGAATGCGGTCGAGTCGCTCAAGGCACGCAAGCGCGACGAGCACATCGCCCACAAGCGCGTGTACCGGCCGTGGGGCTACTACGAGAGCATCGACGACGGCGATCGCTTCCAGGTCAAGCGCATCATGGTCAAGCCCGGCCAGAAGCTCTCGCTGCAGATGCATCATCACCGCGCCGAACACTGGATCGTCGTATCCGGCACGGCGAGGGTGACGCGCGGCAAGGAAGAGATCCTGCTCTCGGAGAACCAGTCGACCTATATCCCGCTGGGCGAAACCCACCGGCTGGAGAACCCGGGCAAGCTGCCGCTGCATCTGATCGAGGTGCAATCGGGCAGCTATCTGGGCGAGGACGACATCGTGCGCTTCGTCGACGACTACAAACGCGCGTAGCAGTGATGTGGGTGCCGGGCGCGATGCTCAGCCCTGACCCGCGCGCTGCGATGCCCAGGCCTTGGCGTACTTGAGGAAGCTGGTCCAGCAGCCGATGGCGATGTGGATCAGACCCGGTATGCCATCCAGAAAGCCGCCGCGTACTACGTAGAACTTCGCAAAGCGCACCAGCGGACTGAACACCAGTTGCGTAAGCGTCACGTGCCGGCCGGCGGCGACGATCTGCTGCGCAGCCAGGGTGGTGTAGCGGTCCTGCTTGGCCAGATAGTGCTCGAGCGTCTGCGCCGAATCGTGCAGCAGATCGCCCTGCAGCCGGCCGACATCGCCGTCTGCCACCACACGCTCATGCACGGCCTCGTCGCTCCAGCGCGCGTGGCGGCGATCGAACAGGCGCGTATTCCAGTCGGGATAACCTTCGCCGTGCCGCAGCCAGCGGCCGAGAAACCGATTGCAGCGCGCCATCGCATAGACGCGGTGCTGCGGGGCCGACAGCGCCGCGACGATCGATGCCTGCAGCGCTTCACTCACCTGCTCATCGGCGTCGATCGCGAGAATCCACTCATGCCGGGCGAGTTCGACCGCGCGTTGCTTCTGCCTGCCGAAGCCCAGCCACGGCTGCTGTTCCAGCCTTGCGCCGAAGCTCGCGGCGATCTGCGCGGTCTGGTCGGTGCTGCCCGAATCGAGCACAACGATATCGTCGGCGAATCGCACACTGTCCAGGCATGCGCGTAACGCGTCACCCGCGTTCAGGGTGATGACAGTGACCGATAGCGGATGGCGGGCGGGACTGCTCACGGGTGCATCGGATCGGAGGCGGGTCGGCTCTTATAATCGCGCCCGCGACGCGCGGACGATACAAACACGGTTCCGATTCTAAGGGCGCGCCGCTATTCGCTTGCCGGCGACCCGCATTTCGCCTGCCGGCATCTCGCCTTCTGTCACGTACGCGGATGCAACGAATCCTCCTGGTCAAGACCTCTTCGCTCGGCGACGTGGTGCATAACTTTCCCGTGGTGAGCGATATCCGCAGGCGCTATCCGCAGGCAATCGTCGATTGGGCCGTCGAAGAGGCGTACGAGCCGATGGTTGCGCTGCACCCCGGTGTCGATCACGTGATCCCGGTGGCGGTCAGGCGCTGGCGCAGAGGGCTGTTGCGCAGCCACACCTGGAGCGAAATCCGCACGCTGCGCCGTCAGCTCGCGCAGCGGCCCTACGATCACGTGATCGATACGCAGGGGCTAGCCAAGAGCGCGCTGATCGCCAGTTTCGCCAGAGGCGAGCACATCGGCTTCAGCAAGGACACCGCGCGTGAGAGCGTGGCGGCGCGGTTCTACGAAACTACCTATCACGTGCCACGGTCGATGCACGCTGTCGAGCGTAACCGGTCGCTGGCCGCGATGGCGTTGGGCTACTCGCTCGACGGCCCGCCGCACTACGGACTGCGTCCGAATGGCGCTGCCGTGGCTGGAACCGAACATCCCTACGTCGTGCTGCTGCACGGCACCGCGCGCCCCGCCAAGCAGTGGCGCGAGGAAAGCTGGCGGGCACTGGCGGCGCGATTGAGCGCGCGAGAGTTGGGCGTGGTGCTCCCCCATGGCGCGGCGAGCGAACAGGAGCGCAGCCAGCGCATCGCACAGGGTATCGATCGCGCCGTCGTACCCGAACGCCTCGCGCTCGATCGGCTTGCGGCCGTGATTGGCGGCGCGCGCGCGGTCATCGGTGTCGATACCGGGCTGCTTCATCTGGCCGTGGCGCTCGAAGTCCCGACCGTCGCGGTGTTCACTGCGACCAACCCGGCGCTCACCGGACCGGTCGGCAGCGGCCGCATCGTCGTGTGCGACGGCCGCGAGCATGCGATCAGCATCGATGATGTCGACACGGCATTGTCGAACGTGATCGCCGAACCGCGGCACTGAGATCGTGGCGCTCGTGCTGCGGGTGCTGTATCGGCTGGCGTGGTTCGCGATCCTGCCGTTGTTGCCGCTGCGACTGTGGTGGCGCGGCCGGGCCGAACCGCTCTATCGCGAAGCGATCGGCGAGCGCTTCGGGCTGCATGCGGGCGCACCGCGGCAAGGGGTGATCTGGGTGCACGCGGTGTCGCTGGGTGAGACGCGCGCCGCGCAGCCGCTGGTTCGCGCGCTGCGTGCGCGCTATCCCGATCGCCCGCTGCTCGTCACCAGCATGACGGCGACCGGACGCGCCGCCGCGCGTGAGTTGTATCCCGATGCGATCCACGCCTGGCTGCCGTACGACCTGAACTGTGCGGTGCGCCGCTTCCTGCGTCACTACCGACCCGCGCTCGGCGTGATCATGGAAACGGAGGTATGGCCGACTCTGGTGCGGCAGTGCCGGCGTGAACACGTCCCGGTGCTGCTGGCGAACGCGCGGCTGTCACCCAAGTCGGCGCGAGGCTACGGGCGGATCGAAGCGCTCGCACGCCAGATGTTCGGCACGCTCGATGCGATCGGCGCGCAATCGAACGACGATGCCGATCGGCTGCGAAGCCTGGGCGCGCGCGATGTCGTGGTGACCGGCAATCTCAAGTTCGACGTGCCAGTTCCGCCCGACACGGCGGCGCGGGCCGACGCTCTGCGCGCGCTCTACGGCACGCGCCCCGCCGTGCTGGCGGCGAGCACGCGCGATGGCGAGGAGGCGCTGATTCTGGATGCACTGGCACGCCAGCCGATGCCGCAGGCACTGCTGGTGATCGTGCCGCGCCATCCCCAGCGATTCGATGCCGTGTGCGAACTGGTGCGTGCGCGAGGACTGCGTTTTGCACGACGCAGCGCGAACGAGCCGGTGGGTGCCGACTGCCCGATCGCGATCGGTGATTCGATGGGCGAACTGGCTGCTTACTACCGAGCCTCGGAG
>CADECO010000049.1:0-2121 GCA_902825905.1 uncultured beta proteobacterium | reverse complement strand
CGCAGCATGCCGGGGCAACGCAACGCACGCTGGCGCTGTGCGAGCGGCTGATCGAGGCGCGCCGCGCCTAGTTGTTTCCCAGCAACCCGTTGATCGCGATGATGTCTTCTTCGTTCAGCGCACCGCCGGCCGCCTTGAGTCGCAGGCCGTTCATGATGGTGTCGTAGCGAGCCTTGGACAAGTCGCGCTTGGTCTGGAACACCTGCTGCTGCGCGTTGAGCACATCGATGTTGATGCGAACGCCGACTTCGTAACCGAGCTTGTTCGAGGCGAGCGCGGTCTCGCTCGACTTGAGCGCCTGTTCGAGCGCGCGCACCTGTGCCAGGCCGTTCGACAGGCCGAGGAACGACTGGCGGCTGGCAAACTCGGCGATGCGCTTGACGTTGTCGAGATCGGCCAGGGCCTTCTCGCGCAGTTGAACGGATTCGCGTACGCGCGACTCGGTCACACCGCCGGTGAAGATCGGCACGGCGAGTTGCAACCCGACCGCGTTGATGATGGTGTCGGTGCGGATGCCGGTGTTGGCCGCATTGCCGCCGATATTGCGCGAGTGGGAGCCGACCAGGTCGAGCGTGGGATAGTGCGCGTAGCGGTTGCGATCGATCTCGCGGCGGGCGATCTCCAGCGCCAGGTCCTGCGCACGCACCGTGAAGGCGTTGGTCGTGGCCGACTCGACCCAGTTGTTCATGTCGTTGGGCTGCGCACCCGGAATAGCCGCATCGGCGCGCAGTGGCACCAGATTCTCGTAACGCAGCCCGGTGATCTGAGCGAGCGCACGGCGACGGATTTCCAGATCGTTCTCGGCGGCGATTTCCTGCGCGGTGGCCAGATCGAATCGTGCTTGCGCCTCGTTGGTGTCGGTGATGGTGGCGGTACCGACCTCGAAGTTGCGCTTGGCCTGCGCCAGTTGCTCGGAGATGGCGATCTTCTGCGCGCGGATGAACGCGAGCGAATCCTGGGAGGCGAGCACGTCGAAGTAGGCCTGCGCGGTGCGCGTGGTCAGATCCTGACCGGCCTGACGGAACACCATCTCGGCCTGCTGTTCCTGCAGTTCACTCTGCTTGTAGACGATCCAGTTCTGCGGCCGGTACAGCGGCTGATTGAGCGTGAACGCGTAGCCGTGGCTGTTGAACGAGAACTCGCGCTCGGTGGTACGCGCGTTCACGTCGTTCCAGGTCGTGTTCGCCGTGGCATTCGCAGCGGGCAACAGCCCGGCCAACCCCTGTCGTGGCCGTTCGCGCGCCGCTTGATAGGCGAAGCGCGCCGCGGTGAAGGGCGCATCGGTCGCTTGCGCCGCACGCAGCACCTGCAGCAGATCCTCCGCGTGCGCGGGCATTGCGAGCGACAGCGCACCAAGGGTGCACGAGGTAAGCGCGGCGAGCAGGCGAGGGACGTTCATGGGATTTCTTACTCGAGTCCTCCGGCTGAACGGCGGTCGGAGGGAATGGATGTCAGGGTTTGGGGGCTTCCCTGTCAAGAAGGTCAGCGGCTCTCAATAGCGCGGCATGTCCGGATCGACGGTCTGCGACCAGCCGTGCACGCCACCGGCCAGGTTGAACAACTGCTCGAAGCCTTGATGCTCGAGAAAGTGCGCAACCTGCATGCTGCGCCCGCCGTGATGGCAGATCACCACCGTCGGGCCAGCCGCCTGCAATTCGGCAAGTCGACCCGGAATTGTCCGCATGGGAACGTGGATCGAATTTGCGATTCGACAAATCTCCCACTCCCAGGGCTCGCGCACGTCGAGCAGCAGCGGTTTCGGCCGCGCCGCGTCGGCGAGCCATTGGCTCAATTGCTGCGGGGAGATGTTGGTCATGCGGCCATGCGCGAAGACGCGGGAATCGATTGCTTGATGTAATCGTGCGTTATGCGGGCTCGTGAAAGCTCAAAACCTGAACCGCTGCGGCTGGGGTGCGTTCTTCAACGGCGCGAGCACGGTTTCGAACAGATCGATCGAGTTGAACGAGCCGGGCCGCATGCACGTGACCAGCCGTGCCGCCATCACCGGCGGATCGCCGATCACCGCGAACAGCCGTCCGCCCGGGGCCAGTTGCTCGAACAGCGACTGCGCCAGGAGTGGCACCGAGCCCGACAGCACGATGACGTCATAAGGTGCCTTGG
>CADECO010000048.1:22515-24027 GCA_902825905.1 uncultured beta proteobacterium | reverse complement strand
AGATCACACACCAGCGCCGCCGGATCGCTGCCGTTGATCACCACCGAGTGCGGCGTGATCCCGCCCTCGCCAAGATCCAGGCCCACGGTTTCACGCAACACCTTCTCGACGCGCATCCAGTAGCCCTGCAGCGCCGCTTCACCTGCCAGCGGCATCACCGTGATCAGCACGCGACGGTTGCCGCGCTCGTGCTCCCAGGTCACGTCGCGCGAGCGACGCACCCGCAGCACCTGACTGATGCCCTCCTCGATGCGTGGCGCCGGTCCGCACACCAGCGCGGCGATGCGCGATTCGATCTGGATCTCACGCGCGATGCGGCCGAGCCGCGCCACCTCCAGCGCGAAGTCGATCGGCGCTTCGGGCACGCGCGCGCGGATCGGCGCGATGATCTGCCCCGCCGCGAAGCCGTCGGCGTAGTACCCGAGCAGTACCGCGAGCGTCTGCAGTGCTTCGCGCGTCAGCGCCAGGAACGGCATGCGCTCCACCGCCAGGAAGAAGCGCGCCTGCCCGAACGAGTCCACCGCCGGTGCGCACACCAGATAGCGGCTCGGATTGCGCTCGCGGATCGCCACCATCTGTACGTGCGCCAGTTCGTTCGTTTCGATCGCCTTTTCCACCAGCGGATCGCGCAACACCAGCTCGCGCATCTCGCCCAACGCGGAGAGCGGCGCGGGGACCGGTCGCTCCTTCTCGATCGCATGCAGCGTGCCGACCTCGATCTGGCACAGCTGCCCGAGCAGGCGCATGAATTCCGCGGTGTTGGGCTTGGCCTCGCTCGCCTGACTCATCGCCTGGTCGCGCAGCCGGTCCATCGTGTCGCGCAGCGTGGTCGGCTTGATCAGCGCGTCCTGCAGCAGCCGGTCGTGCGACAGGCGCAACAGATAGTGATTGCGCGCCAGCGTATCCAGGCGCGATTGATAGTAGGAGGCGACTTCGCGCGTGCGCGCCAGGCGCGAGTTCCATACCTCGCTGAACTGTCCGCAGATGTAGGTGAGCAGCATGCCGCCGAGAAAGTGCACCTTCGGGAACGGATCGTCGATCGCCACCGGACCGAATCCGGTCCACCACATGGCAAGCAGCACAGCGACAGAGGCGAATCCGGGGAACACGCCGTAGCGACAGGCGATCAGCGCCGGTGCCAGCCACAGCCACTGGAACTGGCCGCCGATGAACAGCGGATCGGCGGGCGAGGCGTAGCGCGCGATCAGGTACGCAACGCCGGTGATGATCCCGACCTCGAGTGCCACCCACGGGCGCGAGCGTGTCGGCACCGCGAAGCGCAGAACCGCCCGCACCATCGTCATCATCGCGGCGCTCGCTCCATCGGGATCATCGCCACGGCTCCCTAGGGGAGCAACGCTTCGCGCAGCAGCTGTCGGATCAGTTTCTGCGCCACTGCCGACAGCGCTTCGCGGCTCCAGCCGGTGCGCCCACCCGCGCCGCTCCACAGCGTGCGTCCGGTCTGCACGTCGATGATCGTGAGCGTCACCCCCACCGCCGGCTCGCCGTCGA
>CADECO010000048.1:1311-22415 GCA_902825905.1 uncultured beta proteobacterium | reverse complement strand
GCCCAGGCCGCGCCCGGCACCAGATCCGGCTTGCGCGCACTGTCCATCACGCTGCATGCCGTGATCAGCCATGCCGTGAACAGCGCGAGCGCGGCAGTACGCAGGCGCGCCAAGACCATCGCCCCTGTCGATCCCCACTGCCGAGCCTTGTTGTCAGCTCCCGTCCGCATGATCCGTGTTGTTGTGTGTTGTTGGGTTCGTCACCACGCGTAGCGCACTGCGATCTCGCGGGTGACATCGCGCGTGCCCCGGGCTCCGCGCGAATAGTTGAAATAAATGCTCAGTTGATCGCGCCCGAATACGTTGCCGGCCGCGCCGATACGCAGCGACTGGCCGTGGCCGAACGCGCTGTTCTTGGTAACGCTGTAATCCGCGAACGGCCGGATCGCCCGCGTGTAGTTGCCCTCCTGCGCCAGCCCCAGGCTCACTCCCACACCGCGCAGGATGTAGCGCCGCGGAATCACCGCGTCGGAGTCGGGCACCGAACCGTCGGGTGAAAAACGCGCGAACGCCGGATCCGTCGTGCCGGTCTTGCCGAATTGATTGCGCGAGGCGAACACGCGCACACGCGCATCTGGGTACTCCAACCGGAACGCATGCGCGAACTCCAGGCTCTCGACCCGCCCCGAACCGAGCCGCACGCGGTTCTGACTCGCGAAGCGATCGAACCGCAGCATCGCGTTCATGCTGTCGTACTTGGTGAATCGATAGCTGATGTTGCCTTCGACCGAATCTTTCATGCCGCCCAGACGCAGCAGCATCGATTCGTTGGCGCGTTGGCGCAGCCCGGCACTCAGTTGTCCCGACCAACGCTCGCGCTGTCGTGTCCATTCGAGACGCGCGCCGGTGTGCGGCGCGAGCGCATCACGCCGCGTGAGCGACAAGCCCAGCTTGCCGAGCGGCCGCTCGATCTGGGCGCTCGCCTCGAACGTCTGATCGACGCCGGGCACGCCGACGAGCGTGTCGACATCGCGGCTCGCCTGCTGGCGCCGGTCGATGCCCAATCCGAGCTTCACTCCGTTCAACTCGAGACGGCCACGCAGCGCCGTGTCGGTCGAGCGCAATGCACCGATCTGCGTGCGCTTGATCTCGGCCACCAGTTGCTCGGCATCGGTCATCGCCAGACTGGTGAAGCGCTCGTGCGCATCGCTGTTGTCCGGATAGCGCTCCAGCCACTCGCGCGCCAGCGCGAAGGTCTGCGCGGTGCGGCCCAGACGTGCCGCGGCCTCGACCCGGTCGCCTAGCGGCAGCAGATCGGCCTGTTCGTCGAGCAGCTTCGCCACCGCGGGCCGGTCGTCGTTGGCCAGCGCGATCGAGAGCATTGCCCAGTAGGGCCGATCGCGATTGGCGGCCAGATCCCGCGCGTACTGGCGCAGGTACCACGCGCCGGCAGCATCGTGCGCCTCGGCCGACAGCAGCCACGACAGGGCCAGTTCCTTCAGCGCCGGATCGATCCCCGCCTCGGTCGCGCCGTGCGTGTAGAGCAACTCCCCGATCAGTTTCGATGCCGCATCCCCAGGCGCGAAGCTCATCGCCAGTTGCGCGGTGGTGCGCTTGAGATCGCGCAGCCGCGCCGGATCGCGCACCTGCTTGAGCGTCTCGGGGTCGCGCAACTGCGTCCATACGTGTCGGCGCACCCGCCACGCCCGCTCGACGTCGCCGGCCTGTTCCAGCGCGCCCGCGAACGACACCAGCAACAGGTAGTCATTGGAGCGCGACGCGCCGGTACCAACCAGTTTCGTGTAGTAACGCAGCGCCTTCTTCGGCTCGTTCATGAGCATGTAGGCGGCGGCGAACGGCGCCCACAGCTCGCGATTCGCTTCGGCGTCCTTGTGCCAGCGCACCACGACGTTGCGCAGCACGTCGACCCGGCGCATCGACAGCAGCGCCCACAACAGGCTCTGGCGCACCGATTGATCGCGCGGCGACAGATCGAACGCCTGCAGCAGATCGCTCAACGCCAGCCGCTCGGCGCCGGTTGCCTGATAAAAGCCCGCGCGCAACACCAGGAAGCGCGCATCGGCTCGAAGCTTGGCCCAGTCGGCGTCGCGCACCAGACCGAGCGCATTGCGAAAGCCGGTCCAGTTGCGCTGCTCGCTGTTCAACTGCAGCGCGATCATCAGCCAGTCCAGACGGCCGAAGCGCTCGTAACCGATGAGTGCGACGCGGCCCGCCTCCAGCGGAAAGCGACCCTGCAGCACGCTGATGAGGCCCTCGAAATCCTTCGCTTCGGCATCGGGCCGTCCGGCAAGCACGCGGAATCCGTGCGTCGCGGCATCGAACTTCGCCGTCAGCTCGGCAAGGCTCGCATACATGCGCCAGTACTCGACGTGGGCACGATGCGCCACGTCCTTGGCACGCTCGATGAAACGCCAGGCGCGTTCGACCTGACGGATCGAATAGGCGATCACCGCCTGCTTGATGGCGACGTCGGCATCCTGGCCGAAGCGCGCGATCAGGGCGTCGTACGTTTCGAGCGCCAGCTCGTCACGTCCCATACGATGTGCCAGCTCCGCCAACAGCATGAACAGCTCGCGACGCGGCTGCTCGCGCAGGATCTCGCGCAGGAACTCCACTGCCTTGTCCGGCGTGCCCAGACGTTCGTGCAGTTCGACCGTCGCGGAGATGAGCTTCAGATCCTGTGGCCGCTGCTTGCGCTCACGCGCCAGCAGCTTGAGTTCGATCTCATGATCGAACAGTGGCGCGGCCAGGCGCTTCACCGCCGCCCAGCCATCGTCGGCCTCGGTCATCTCAGCGTACGCAAGCCATTGCTGGAGCGCGAGGTGCGCCTGCCCGTCCCACTCGCTCACCTGCGCGTAGCGCTTGCGCCACTGCGGATCGCGGGGTGCGCGGCGCACCGCTTCCGCGGCAACCTGCCGGGCCGCCGTCTGGTTCTTGTTGGCGAGGAACACTTCGAACGCGAGCAGATAACGGGCGTCGTCGAACGGCAGCGAGATCGACAGGTCCTCTTCGGCGGCGTGCGCCTCGGCGATCACCCAGCGCATCGCGGCCGCCACCAATGAGCGCTCGTGCCCGGCGAGCGGCGCACGCGGCCCGCTCGAAGACAGCCGCAGCATGATGCGCACGTAGCGCTCGGCAATGTCCGGGCGGTTCGCAGCCCGACCGAGGCGCACCAGAAATTCGACCACCACCAGATCACGCATGAACGGCTGGCCGGATGCATTTGCCGCCGCGAACGCCTCGTCGAATTTGCTCGCCGCCTGATACGTGCGCAGCGCTTCGAGGAAGTAGCGACGACGCAATTCGTAGCTCGGTGCCGCGTCCATCGCCTGCAGATACGCCTGCGCGGCCAACACGTGCTTGCCTTCGCCCAGCAGCACACGCGCGCGCTCGACCGGTCCGGCCGGACGTGGAGCAGGGGCGATCGTCGCTTGGTCGCGCGAATCCGCCGGCGCTTCGGCCCCACTGCTCGCCGCTCGACTCGACCCATTGACCGCCGCCCCACTCGCGGCGGGCTCGCCCGACTCCCGCGCCGCCTCGCCTCGCGGCGCTGGCGACTGGCTCGGATCGGCGGGCTGCATGTCCCACTTCTCGAGCGCACGATGCTGGGCCAGCAGCTCGGCGCGCGCTTCCGCGTCGGCGTCGAGCAGTCGCTGGACGTTACGCGACAACTCTCGCGTGGAGATCCCTTCGCTCGTCAATTCCTGCATCAATCCGGCGAGCCGCTCCATGCCTGCGGTGCGCTCGGCGCTTCCCGGTCGCATTGCCATCACAGCACGCTCAACCAGATCGAAGCGCAGACGCAGCGCCGCACCACGCACGATCTGATCGGCGTGCACCAGCAGCGGCGCGAGCGCGCGCTCGGCCTCACCGAACCGCCCTTCGGCCAGCAACTGACGGAACAGCGCGATACGCCGATCCACGTTGTCGGGCTCGAGACGGGTGTAGGCGCGCAGCAGCAGCGTCAGCACGGGATCGGTTTGCGCAGCTCTAGACATGTGCCATTCGAGGGCTCGTTCCGGATACGCCGCGTACAAGAGCAGCGCACCCGCGACACCCACCGCCGCTGTCATCCAGGTTGGTGAGAAACGGAGTCGTTCATGGGGCGCCCCTGGCTTTCGAGGGTCAGGTGCAGACCAGCTCGAAGTCGTGGCGTCCGGGTTGGGCGAAGACATAACGTGTGCGTTGCCCTTCCACCCTCGCGGGCGAAACGACGCGGCCGTTCTGATGCAACGTGCACCCCGCCGCGGCGTCGAACTCGACCTCCAGCGGCACGTGTGCGGAAAATGCGGCGCGGATCGAGCGTTGCGCGCGCGACCATTCGATGAGCCGGCCATTGGCACTGTGCAACGCCGGCAGTTCCTGAGCGGCGCCCAGTTTGAGGAACACGTCGTCGCCGCTCAGATGGACGTAGCGCGCGCTCGGGCCGTCCACGGCTCCGGCGACGTTGCGACTGCGTACCAGATCCGGTCGCGGCCCCTGCGCGGGCAATCGCAAGGTGCGCAGATCACCCGCGGCGCGAATACGCCAGCCATCGTTCGACCAGTCGCGTGCGACGACGGCGCGATTGAAGTCGAGCACCTTGCGCACGTACTCGGTGGAGTAGACGTTCATCACCTGCTGCGACAGCGCCCACTGGTAGATCTTGTGCAGCGCGCGCAGCGACGCCTGCTTGGTGACCGCGTAGGTGTGGTAGTAGATGTTGATCGGCTTGAAGCGGTACGGGCTCTCGGTGAGCTCGAACGTTTCGATCACGCGCTCGAAGCCGTAGAACGGCCCGGTCCACTCGTTGGTGTAGACGTTCTCGTTCTGGTTGGGCGCGTACACCTGGAAGTACTGCCCCTTGCGCACGCCGAGCGGCGCGATGAGGGTCCAGCTGTTGCGCGAACGTGTGATGACGGTGTCGCCGCCATTCATGTTGAGCAGACCGCTGTCGTAGGCGACCTTGAGCGCCGCCTCGGGCGGAATGCAGTCACCGGTCCACAGCATCAACTGCGCGCGCTTGCCCGCGGGAGCGAGCGTCTGGTTGATGTACTCGATCGAGCCGGGAATCTCCGCACGCAGATCGAACTCGTAGCCGGGCAGCGCGAGGTTCATCGTGCCGGGCTTCTCGGGCCGCTCACCGTCGACCAGCCGCTTCCAGAAAAACGGATGCGAAAGCGAATGACTCGCCAGCTCCACATACGGCAGCGCAAAGATCTTGCGCGCCTCGGCTTCCATCACCGGGGCAAGCGATTTGAACAGGCCACGCGGCGAGATCTCGCCCTGGATCACCGACATCGTCGTCGGCACCCGATACTTCTCCAGCACTTCACGGCGTAACGCTTCACCGGCCAGCGGCGTTCCGGGCAACTCCGCGCGGCTGGGGAAGCCATCGCCGTCGATATGCACCAGCATCAGACGGCGTCCGTTCTCAGTGGTCACGTCGGGCACGGGCATCTCGGGCATGGCCAGTGCGCGCCGCAAGAATTCGACCGGCTGGACCACCCAGCGCGAGTAGCTGGCGCCCGGCACTTCCACCAGCGCGTTGGGCGCGAACACGAAACCGCCCGCGCGCGTCCAGGCGGCGGCATCGGCTGCGTAGTCCTCACCTGCGGCGAACCGCAGGATCGGTGCTCCACCACTGTCGGCGGGAACCCGATAGCCGCCATACGCCCCAGCCGGAATCAGCGGTTCATGCTCGAAACCCACGATCGGCTCGCGATGCGCGATGCGCACCTCGGCCTTGCCCGATCCATTCACTGCCTCCAGGCCCATCAGCTCGAGGAACTGCGGATCGGGCGTGAAACCGAAGCCCTCCAATGCGACGTAGCGCATGCCGTGCTCGAGCTGCGTCTTGATCCATTGCGGAAACTCGGTGCCGCGCGCCTCTTCGCCGCTCAACCACGACACGATTGCCGCATAGCGCCCGTTGAGAGGCGGCGGCGGCAGCGGCTCGTCGACGCGCGCGTACTCCGCGGTGTAGCCCAGGTAGTTGAGGGGCGTCTCGAGCACCTGGTGCCCGGTCTGGAGATTCAGCTCGTTGCCCTGGCGCGCGGCGTACACGAACAGCACCTTGCGTGGCAGCACCTCGAGGTTCCCCACACCGAGCGATTCGAACTTCGGATCGGCCACATAGGGAATGAACCCGTGCTCGCGGATCCTCGCAGCCGTGGTGCGCGCCAGTTCGCGCTCGCGCGGCGGCACGTAGTCGATCGCAATGACCGGGAGCTTGTAGCGTTGCACCACCGGTTCGAGCTGTTTGAGCACCCACGTTCGGTCGTCGGCTGGCACCTCGCCGTACTCCTGCGCGGCCTGATTCCAGCTTCGATACAGCGACTCGAACGCCACCGCTCGCACCGCATCGTGCACGCGGGGCAGGATCTCGAAGCCACGATTGAAGATGAGCGCCACATCGGGATACGCAGCGCGGATCGCGCGCACCAGCGCCACCAGCCCCGCCTCCTGTTGCGCGCGCGCCTGGTCGGTCTTGGCCACCAGGTGATACGAATCGAGCGTATCGAGGAACAAGCCGCGAAAGCCACGCTCGATCAGCGGCCGCACGACTTCGGCCAGGAAGAACGCATGCCAGTCCGCCTGCGACTGGTCGATGACGATCGAGCCCCATGCATCGTTGCGACCGATCTGCCAACGCGGATCGACACGGCCGAAGTACGCGCGGCTCGGATGCACTTCGCCCACGCTCACATAGGCGTACAGCTGGCTGCGCGCGTCGTTGTACGCCGCCGGTGTGGCCACATGCTCGGGTTCGACCACGACCACGTCGAAGGCACGCAGCTCGTCCCAGGGCAGATTCTGGCCGTAGTAGAACGCCACGTTCAAGGCGTGCGCCGGCATGCCGAGCACGAGGCTCAGCAGCACCATTGCAAGAGTGAACGTGGTGCGCATCGGTCTGCTTCAGGCGGTCAGCAGGCGCCGGATGCCTTCGTTCAGCACGATGCAGTTGGTCAGGCCCAGTTCGGTCTGCGCGCGCTTGGGCACGACCGACGAGTAGCGCACCTCGCCGCTGCGCGACGGTTGGAACCGCGTCTCGAGCGAGCGACCCAGTGCCTGGTCGAATGCCCCAACCAGATCGAGCAGGGTGACGCTGCGTCCGGTGGCGATGTTGATCACGCCGCCCGCTTCGGCGCGCAGCGCGGCAATGTTGGCCCGCGCGACATCGGCCACGTAGACGAAATCGCGCGTCTGCTGCCCGTCGCCGAAGATCGTCACCGGCTCGCTCGCGCGCGCACACTCGGCGAACTTGCTGATCACGCCCGAGTACGGCGAACGCGGATCCTGCCGTGGTCCGTAGACGTTGAAGTAGCGCACGCCGAGAGTGGACGTGCCGTACAGCTCACGATACAGACCGGCGTACTGATCGTTGATCGATTTCTCCAGTCCGTACGGCGAGAGCGCCATGATGCGGGCGTCTTCGTCGAGCGGCAGCTTCTCGGGAATGCCGTACACCGCGGCACTCGATGCGTACACGAAGCGCTTGACGTGCGTGCGCCGTACCGCGTCGAGCACGTTGAGAAAGCCGGTGAGATTGATCGACGCCGAGTGCGCCGGGCGTTCGATCGAGGCCGGTACGAACACCTGCGCGGCCAGATGCAGCACGTGGGTCACGCCGGCAATCGCGCGATCGACCGTGGGCACGTCGCGGATGTCCCCGACGATCAATTCGAGCCGCGGATGCGACGACAGATTCTCGCGCTTGCCGGCGCTCAGATCATCGAGCACCCGCACGGTGGCACCCTCGGCAAGCAATGCATCAACGGTGTGGCTGCCGATGAAACCGGCGCCACCGGTCACCAGGACGTGCATGGCGGTCCTTTTCGGGAGAGAAACGTAATGGAAGCCTGACAACTCGCGACACCTGCGCGCACCAAAGCCGCAGCGCACGCGGTGTGCTGCAAATTCAGGACGTTACGTTATTTGCCTGCCCCAATTTCCGGAAGGCAATTGTCCCTGCGGGTGACGAGTGGGCGTGACGGGCTTGGCGCGCGGAAAAAATGCGCGCACGGCAGTGTGCGTTACTGCGCGGTCCAGCCGCCGTCGAGCAGCACGCTCGAACCGGTGACCAGACCGGCCCCCGACGATGCGAGATACACCACGGTGCTGGCCACTTCCTGCATCTGCCCGAGCCGGCGAAGTGGAATGCGCTCGAGCACCCAGTCGCGAAAACCCGGGCGCGCGAACATCGGCTGCGTCATCGGCGTGTCGATGAACGTCGGCGCCACCGAGATCACGCGGATGTTGTGCGGAGCCAGCTCTACCGCCATCGCCTTGGTGAGTCCTTCGATCGCGTGCTTAGACATGCAGTAGGCGGTGCGATTCACCGCACCCACGTGCCCCATCTGCGACGACATGTGGATCACCACGCCGCCTCGCGAGCTGCGATCGGGGGCATCGAGCATGCGCCGCACCGCGGCCTGCGCGACCAGAAACGCAGCGCGCACATTGAGCCCGAGGATGCGATCGAGATGCGACTCGGTCACGTCGACGAACGCCTCGGGGATGTTCATGCCGGCGTTGTTCACCAACACGTCGAGCCGCGGAATGCGCGCAAGCTGATCGCGCACTGCCTGGGCATTCGTGACATCACACGGGAGCGCGTGCGCGCGCGCGCCGCCTTGGGTGAGCTCGGCGCACAGTCGATCGAGTTCGTCGCCCGAGCGCGCCATCGCCCAGATTTCGGCGCCTGCTTCGGCCAGTGCCACCGCGCATTCGCGACCGATGCCACGTCCGGCGCCAGTCACCAGCACTGCTCTCCCATCCAGCCGAAACCGCCGGTTGCGTGCCTGTTCGTCGCTCATGTCAGGGCTTTCCTTTTGATTTTCCGACGTATTTGCGCTCGTTATCGAATGCGCGTTTTGTGAATATTTGAAACACTGCGATACTTATTGCGACCTCGTCGTCACGTCGACGACGGCCCGAATGACACTCTCCACTACGCTTCCGTTGCTGAAAAGCAGGAAGTAGAAGAGCGCGCCGTTGAGCGCACTCGGAGGCCACAACAACGCCGCACCAGAGCCTGTATCGCTCGGTTTTTTTGCAGTCCTCGCGCCCCGATCGGGGCGTTTGTTTTTTCAGCGTCCGGCGCCTCGCCACATGGCGGCGCATACCACTGTGGAAACACGGCGTAAGAGCCCGAAGTCGGCTCAAGCGCCGGCATACACGGACTGATACCGCGCCGCGCTCGCGCTCCAGCTGAAGTCCTGTGCCATGGCATTGCGCTGCAGGCTGCGCCACAGCGATCGATTCTGCCAAGCCTCGAGCGCGCGGTGAATCGCTACTAGCAGCGCCTCGGCCGAAGCTGCCTCGAACACGAATCCGTTGGCGCTGTGCCCAGCGAGCGTATCGGGGCGCAGATTGACGACGGTATCGAGCAGACCGCCCGTTGCGCGCACGATCGGCAGCGTGCCGTAGCGCAGGCTGTACATCTGATTGAGGCCACATGGCTCGAACCGCGACGGCATCAAGAACGCATCGACCCCCGCCTCGATCTGGTGCGCAAGCGACTCATCGAAGCCGATGCTCACGTGCACCCAATCGGGATGGCGCTCGGCCAGTGCGCGAAATCCGCTTTCCTGTTGCGCATCGCCGGAACCCAGCACCACGAGTTGCACCGGTTGCCCGGCGAGGCGATCGGCAATCTCCAGCAGCAGATCGAGCCCTTTCTGGTAGGCGAGCCGGCTCACCACCCCCAGCATCAGGACGTCGTCGCGCTCGGGCAGCGTGCAGCGCCGTTGCAGCGCTTGTTTGTTGTCGCGCTTGCGGTCCAGCGTATCGCGATCGTACGAAGCGGCCAGATGTCGATCGGTCGCCGGATTCCATACGTCGGTGTCCACCCCATTGAGGATGCCCAGCACGCTCGCGGCGCGTGCCCGCAAAACGCCGTCCATCCCGTACCCGTCCTCGGGCGTCTGGATCTCGATGGCATAGCTCGGACTGACCGCGATGATGCGATCGGCGTAGATCAACCCTGCCTTGAGGAACGAGAGGTTGCCGTAATACTCCACCCCGCTCGGATTGAACGCATACGCAGGCACACCAAGCGCACCCAGCGTGCTCGCCGCGAACACGCCCTGATGCGAGACGTTGTGGATCGAGATCACAGTGGCGACGTCGTCGACGCCGTCCCAGCGCAGGTAGGCGCTCGCCAGTCCGCTCGGCCAGTCGTTGCTGTGGAGAACCTGCGGGCGGAAACCATCACCCAGACCCCATCGTGCGACCGATGCGGCGACCCGCGACAGCAGGCCGAATCGAAGATGAGCATCGATCCAGTCAGTGCCGAGCGGATCGTGATACGCACCGCCATCGCGATCGAACAGCGCGGCGCACTCGACCACGTACAAGGGCGCACCGTTGACCTCGCCGGCACTGAGCACGCGCGCCGCAGGCAGCAGACCGCCGGGTGCATCGTACGTGGCCACCTCGACGAGCCGGTCGGCGCACGCACTGAGCACGGCACGGTAACCGGGCACGAGCACGCGCACGTCCGACCCTGCGCGACACAACGCGCCGGGCAGCGCCGCGGTGACATCGCCCAGTCCGCCCGATTTCACCCACGGCGGAATCTCCGAGGAGACGAACAGGACGGACGCGCTCATCGGCACATCAATATCAGAGCCAGCGCATCATGCCCATTTCGAGCGGATGCGTGAGCAGCGCGTGCGAGGGAAACAGCCGCAACCGATAACGCAGGTTGCCGCACATCTGCGGAGACAGATCGAGCGCGTACAAATCCTCGACGCCGTTGTCGAGCCGGCGCACATGGTTGAAGCGGTAAGAGCTCTGCTCGTTGCCGCTCGCGCTGCGATCAACCTGCTCGATGATCGCCTCGACCGCGAGATCATCGGGCGCCAGGCCGTTCAAGGTCACCGCCACCTCCAGGCGCACACCGCCGCCGAAGACGATCCGCCGCGGCGGCGAATCGATGCGCCGCGCCTGCACGCCACCCCAGGCACCGCGCACCCGCCCTTTCCAGTGTGAGAGTGCTTGTGCGGGGGCACCGTTCTCGGCCAGCAGTTTGCGACCTTGCGCGCCGGCGGGCAGGTAGAAATTCTGGACGTACTGGCTGACCATGCGGTGGGCGCTGAAGCTGGTGGCAAGTGATGCGATCGAGCGCTTGGAGACGCTCACCCAGCGCGGCGAGTAACCGGTGGGACCACGATCGTAGTAGAGCGGTGCAACCTGCTCGTTGACGATCTCCAGCAGCGATCGCGCCTCGTCGCTATTGCGTTTGCCCTCGTCGGTCACGTGATGCGCCGGACTGATCGCCCAGCCGTTCTTGCCATCGTAGCCCTCGGCCCACCAGCCGTCGAGCACCGACAGGTTGATCACCCCGTTCATGCCGGCCTTCATGCCTGAGGTGCCGGAGGCCTCCAGCGGATAGAGCGGATTATTGAGCCACACATCACAGCCCGACACGAGCCGACGCGCCAGGTGCAGGTCGTAGCCTTCGACCAGCACCACGTGGCCTTCGAACTCGCGCATGTGCGAAATCTCGGCGATGCGGCGGATGATGTCCTGCCCCGGTCCGTCGGCCGGATGCGCCTTGCCGGCAAACACCAGCACCACCGGCCGCTCCGGGTTGCACAGAATGCGCCTCAGGCCTTCGAGATCTTCGAAGATCAGCGCGCCGCGCTTGTACTGCGCGAAGCGGCGCGCGAAGCCGATCGTGAGCGTGTTCGGATTCTGCGGATCGATGCGCTCGAGCAGACGCTCCAGACGCGAGGTCGAACCCGGATATCGGGCGTGCTGCTCCACCATGCGGTGGCGTACGAACTTCTGCATCTGCCCCTTGAGCGACTGATGCACGCTCCAGAACAGGTGGTCGGGAATGTTGTGCACGTGCTCCCAGCAGGCCGGATCGTGCAGGCGTTGCATCCAACCGAACCCGAGATACTGGTCGAACAGGTGATGCCACTCCGGCGCGAGGATGGTCGGCAGGTGCACACCGTTGGTGATGTAGTCGATCGGATTCTCGTCGGGCTCGACCTCCGGCCACATCGAAGCCATCATCCGCGACGACACCTCGCCGTGAATGCGGCTCACGCCGTTGTGGTGGCGTGAACCGCGCAACGCGAGCGCGGTCATGTTGAAGTCGGGGCTGCCCTCGGCTCGACCCAGGCCGAGCAGCATGTGCGCGTCGATACCGATCGAGCGGCTGTAGCTGGCCAGATAACGCTCGGCCATCTCGGTGGAAAAGTGGTCGTGCCCCGCCGGCACCGGCGTATGCGTGGTGAATACGGTGTTGGCCGCCACGGCTTCGAGCGCGGCGCCGTAGTCCAACCCACGCGTGGCCATCATCACGCGCACGCGCTCGAGTATCAGAAACGCGGCGTGGCCCTCGTTGATGTGGAACACCGTCGGCTTGAGCTGCAACGCATCGAGCGCGCGCACTCCACCGATGCCGAGCACGATTTCCTGCTCGATGCGTGTGGTGCGGTCACCGCCGTAAAGCCGATGGGTGATGCCGCGATCGCGATCGCTGTTCTCTTCGACGTCAGTGTCGAGCAGTACCAGCGACACATGTCCGGCGCGCGCCTGCCAGATGCGCGCAATCACCGTGCGGTCGGCCATGTCGATCGCTACACGCAGGCTCTTGCCGTGCTGATCGAGCGCTTCGCGAATCGGCAGATCCTCGAAATCGCTGCTGATGTAGGTCGCTTGCTGGCGACCGTCGATATCGAGCGTCTGGCGGAAGTAGCCCTGCCGATACAACAACCCTACTGCAACCAGCGGCAGGCGCATATCGCTCGCCGCCTTGCAGTGATCCCCCGCGAGAATCCCCAGTCCGCCCGAATAGATCGGCAGACTGTCGTGCAGACCGTATTCGGCGCAGAAGTACGCCACCAGATCGTCCGGCCCGAGTCGTTCGGCACCCAGCGAACGGCGATTGCGCGAGCGGTACTCGTCATAGGCGGCGACGATACGGTTGTACTCGCCGATGAATGCCGGATCGTCAGCAGCCGCGTCGAGCTTGCTCTGATTGACGCGCTTCAGGAACGCGCGCGGGCTGCGATTGCACGATTCCCACAACGCTTCGTCCAGTTGCGCGAGAAGATTGCGCGCCGGCTGGTTCCAGCTGTACCACAGATCCATCGCGATCTCTTCGAGCCGCGCCAGACGCTGCGGGATCCGCGGATTGACTTCGAGCAGATAGGTACTTCCGGGCATGACGTGACGAGCCTTTCTTGTTTGTCGGTGTGCGTACCGGCGCGTTGATTCGCGCAACGGACACACGACCTCCGAGGTTTCTCCCAGCCCCAGCCCTGCTTGTTCTTGTATGACGCGCGCAATGCTATGCGACGACGCTTAACCGGATGACGACATGGTCGTGTCCGGCGTCGAGCGTCCAGGACATGCGCACGCACGCCGCCTGCATGATTCTCTCGAATCCCCCCTCGGATCGACTCACGGCATGGTGGGGCGATGCGTCGAACCGCACAGCGTGACTTGATTCGAGGCGCAATCCCCCGCCCAACTCACGATCGTCGAGCGTGATAGCTCGTGCGGCCTCCACTTCGAGCACTTGGCCGAAGCCGCATGGAATGCTGCCGTCAGCGAGGATGTAGCGTCCGCCGAAGCCGTCGCAACTGGGCATCGCCACGTTGAGCGTGGTGGCGAACTGCGCGCCCGCGAGTCCGCTGAATCGATAGGTTACTTCCAGCGTACCGGTATCGAGTCGCATCGACTTGTCGATCCCTCCCGCGCGAGCGGATCGCCAATGCAACGTTCCGTCCGAGTGGGATTGGAACGCGTAGTCGTCCACGCATTGGCTCGTGCCGTCAGCGCTGCGCACGACATCGACGAACATCGCTCGCGGCTGCGCGTCGGCCACGACATCCTGGGGCGTGATCGGCTGCTTGAGGGCAACCCGATCGTGCGCCGAAGCGATGCCCTCCCCCGCGTTCATGTCATGACCGTGATCGCCCGTCGCGGCGAAGATCTGCGCGTAGTACGGCTCGGCAATGCGTCGCAATGTGTCACCGAAGTTGTGCGTCAGCCGATAGCTGTCGAGCTCGCACACACTGGCCAGACCGTCGAGGCGCACGACCGCCTGCAGCGTTGCATCACCGATGAACATCTCGTCGATGCCGTCGCAGTCGATATCGGCCCGGAGCGGGAACTGTCGCGGTTCGTGCGCATCGAGCGCGCGCTCGAGTTGGACGATGTTCTGCCATACCGCCCGGCGCAGATGCGGCAGATACAGGCCGCCGAACAGCCCATGCCAGTACGCGTCGTTGGCCTGCGCGCGATAGAGCGCATCGGCCATCGCCGCGGATCGTTCACGCAGCGGCAGCGCATCCAGACGCGCCGACAAGCCGAGCATGCGCTTGTGCATCCAGTTCGACTCCGGATAGCGCGACAGGAAATTGCGCCAGATGCCGCCGCGCACGAACGCCTTGCTGGTCGCGTACCTACCGCGCGCGGTCTCGTCCCGCACCAGCTCCATGTAGCGCTCGGCCGACCCCGCGCCGAGTGTCCACTCGTTCATCTCGATGTACGAGGTGGTGGGCAGATATACGACGCCGTGCGTGGCACGAGCCGCGTGGAACTCGCGGTACGTCTGAGTGACGATCTTGTCCGATGCCAGCACGCGCTCGATGAACTGCTGCAGCCAGCCCTTGTTGTAGACCCATTCGTAGGTCTCGGGCCAGATGCCGAACTTCTCGATATCGTCGAAGTAGGTCGCGGCGCTTCGGCCCGCATCGGCCAGCGACTCCAGATACGCGACCGCTTCGGGTGCCGGCGAAAACGGGAACCGATAGCGCAGCGCCTCGGAGATCGGAAACAGATCGAGCCGCTCGCCGCCTTCCTCGGTGGAGTAGTAGCCGTCGAGTTCGGACTCCAGCTTGCCCGCGGCGAGGAAGTGATAGTCGTCGACCGCGACGTAGCGAATGTCCGTTGCCGCGAGCGCGGGCACGATGCTCGATTCCCACACGCGTTCGGTCAGCCATGCACCCTGCGGACGCTGGCCGAAACTTCGCTCCAGGCGCGCCGACAGCGCATCGAGCTGCGCGATGCGATCGCGATGCGGAATCGCCGCGAGCACCGGCTCGTAGTCGCCCGCGCCGAACAGCTCCACCTGACCGCGAGCGACCA
This sequence comes from uncultured beta proteobacterium, assembly GCA_902825905.1. Classification (GTDB taxonomy): domain Bacteria; phylum Pseudomonadota; class Gammaproteobacteria; order Burkholderiales; family SG8-39; genus CADEDU01. The sequence continues at coordinate 7,358 of CADECO010000048.1, read as the reverse complement.
TCTCGCCCAACAACGCCATGTCATGCGGATAGAGACGCTGCAACTCGTCGAGCAGCCAGCCGGAAAAATGCACGCTGAAACGGAACCGCGGATAGCGCGCCATCATGTGCAGGAACGGCTGGTAGCAGCGCAGATGTGCTTCTTCGAGTACCGCCGAGAAGTTGCCGATCGGCTGGTGCGCGTGCACGCCCAGTAACAATGCGATTGAGCTCATGGTCGTCGCGCCCGCAACTCAACTCGAACGGCGCATCGTGCCAACGGTCGGCGCGCCTTCGCGCCCTTCACCGTCACCGACGACTGCGCGCTCGAGATCCTCGGGGTGTTCCACTCCGATCAGCTGATACAGGTTCACCAGATTACGGCGTGCGAGATAGTCGAACGTACGCGGGCCATGCCCTTCGGCTCCTTCGCCTAACCACCAGAACCAATCGGAACTCTCGGCCCGCGCCAACTGCATCTCGATCGCTGCGCGCTGCGCGTCGGACCAGTTCGCTTCACCAACGCGCGCGTCATGCGCCTGCTTGGCGCGGCACAGTCGGTCCCACGCGCTGTTCTTCACCGGATCGCCCATCCAGGTGGACAGATTGCCGTACACCCAGCTGCCCGCAACGATGTGCGGCAAGCTCGGTACGCGTGAACCGCATTGTTCCAGATAGCGGCTCGGCGTCGTCGTGTCGATGCCTTCGTGCGCGCTCAGGTAGCCGTACAGCTCCTCGAAGAAATAGTAGCCGTTGTAGGGAAAGTGCTCCCACGCGTTTTCGCCGTCGAGCGCGATCACCACGAGCGGATCGCTCGCCACGCCGTTGAGCACCTCGCGGCGACGCTCCAGTCGCGCGATGAGATCGTTGGCGGCGGCCTTGCCATGCCAGCGCGCATACTCGAAGCCGATCAGGTCAGACAGCTCATCGTCGCGGAAGAACACCGCGGCGCCCTGCCCCGCATCGAAGCGATAGGCGCTGCTCAGATGCCGTTCGCGCTCGTCGACACGCTGCCCCAACACCTTGAGGCTGTTGGTCAGCACCGCCTCGCCGGTCATCACCCACTGCACGCGGGAGGACGACAGTCGCGACAGGAACTCGTCGGACAACGCGCCTTCGGCCGGCCACATGCCGCGTGCATGCGCGCCGAATACCTCGGCGTGCCGCGCCTGGGCGCGTTCGATCTGCCAATCGACGCGCGCCTGCCCGCCCGGATAAGCCGCGTTTGCCGGAATCGCCGCCGAGCCGAGCGCCTCGCGCACGCACTTGAAATCGAGCAGCAGCGGCGCGAGCGGATGCGAGTACGGCGTCGTCGACAACTCGATCTGCCCACGCTCGGCCAGGCGCCGGTAGCGCGGCACGATTTGGCTGATCACTTCACAGTTGAGCGCGTAGAGTGCCTCGCGATCGGCGAGGGTGAAGCCGGCCCCCTTCTTGATCAGCTCGCGCACCAGCGGTACGTCGCGCCGAGTCGTCTCACCGGTCCAGGCCAGGTGATACCAGGTGATCAGATCGGCGAAGTAGGCCTCGCCCAGATAGAGCGCCGCCCCGGCGAGATCGTCCTCGAACGACTGGCGGATGCGCCACAGCTCCGCATAGCCTTGGAACGGCGCAAGCATCGTCGGATGGTTGCAGCGAAAGCCGTGCTCGAGCAGCCACTGCTTGTCCGATAGCGCAATCCGGCCCAGGTCGGGTTCGCGCAGCAGACGCGCCAGCCGTTCACGCGAGTTGCCGTTCGCAAGTTCGGCGGCGAGCGCCTCGAGCTGGTCGATCAGCACCGGCGTGAAGTTCACGACCGCGCGCACGTCGGGATGACGCTCCAGATGCCCGGCCATGTCGACGTAGTCCTTGAGCGCGTGCAGGTACGTCCAGGGCTCCAGCACCTCGCCCGAAACGGAATCGCGATAGTCGGGTTGATGCATGTGCCACAGCAGCACGAGATCGAGTTTTTTCGCAGACATGACCGGCAAGCCCCTGGACTTCAGGCGCGAAGATGCGCCAGACGCTGCCCGAGCATCTCGGGCGTGATCAGCACGACGCCGTTTTCCGACACGGTGAAGCGGCGCCGATCGTGCTCGCGGTCGACGCCCACCACCAGCCCATCGGGCACCACCGCACGCCGATCGACGATCGCGCGCTTGAGCGTGACATTGCGACCGATCTGCACGTTGGGCAGCACGATCGAATCCTGCACCAGCGAATGCTCGGCCACGCGCACATCGGAAAACAGCACCGAGCGACGGATGCTCGCACCGCTCACGATACATCCGCCCGAAACCAGCGCATCGGCCGCGGTGCCGCGCCGACCTTCCTCGTCGAACACGAACTTCGCCGGCGGCAGCTGCGGCTGATCGGTCCAGATCGGCCAGCGCTGATCGTACAGATCGAGTTCCGGCACCACTTTCGTCAACTCCATATTCGCCTCGAAGAAGGCATCGAGCGTGCCGACGTCGCGCCAGTAGGGCAACCCCTCATCGGTCGCACCGATGCAGCTCTCGGCGAAGTTGTGGGCGAAGATCTGATGACGCGGGACGCAGTAGGGAATCACGTCCTTGCCGAAGTCGTGCGAGCTGGCCGGATCATCCGCATCGCGAACCAGCTGCTCGTAGAGAAACTCGGCGTTGAACACATACACTCCCATGCTCGCCAGCGCAACGTCGGGTCGATGCGGCAGCGTGGATGGATCGCGCGGCTTCTCTTCGAAACCGAGCACGCGCCCGTTCTCGTCGAGACGCATGACCCCGAACGCACTCGCCTCGCGCTTGGGCACCTCGATACAAGCAACGGTCGCCTCGGCGCGCCTGGCCACGTGGGCCGCGAGCAGCTTGCCGTAGTCCATCTTGTAGACGTGATCACCGGAGAGCACCAGCACGTAGCGCGGGGCGTCCTGGCGGATCACACCCAGGTTCTGGAACACCGCATCGGCCGTGCCTTGGTACCAGGACTCGTCGTCACGCTGTTGCTGCGCGGGCAGGATCTCGATGAACTCGCCGAAACGCCCATCGAGAAAACTCCACCCGCGCTGCAGGTGCCGCACCAGGCTTTGGGCCTTGTACTGGGTCGCCACGCCAACTCGGCGCACGCCGGAGTTGACGCAGTTCGACAAGGTGAAGTCGATGATGCGGAACTTGCCGCCGAACGGTACGGCAGGCTTTGCGCGCCAGTCGGTGAGCTGCTTGAGACGCGATCCGCGCCCACCGGCCAGCACCAGCGCGAACGTCACGCGGGTCAACTCGCTGATGAAGCGCGAATCGAGCGCGTGATGAAGCGGCGTTACGCTGCGAAGTTGATTGTCGACCGCAGACATGATGGGTTACCTCCGGATGTTGACGCATGCCGCCGGCACTCGCCAGCCCGTGGCCCGCGATGTTCCGCACGAGCTGCGACACCCAGTGCGGCTCGCTCGCATACACTTCGTCCCGATATGGATCACACGCTCGCCCCGGTTGCCGCACGCTTCGAACGACTGCTCGCCGCGCGCGAGCATTCGCCTCACGCAGTGCTAGGCCTGCACCGCGACGGTGCGCACTGGACCGTCACCGCATTTCAGCCGCGCGCCACGGGCATGAGCATCGAAGCGTCGGGACAGATCGTGCCGATGCGCGCCTTGCATCCCGATGGCGTGTTCCAGTGGCGCGGCCCGACGCCGCCTGCGCATCCGTATCGGTTGGTGATCGATGCCGATGCCCGGCGCTTTACGCGCCACGATGCCTATGCATTCGCCATCGCGCCCGACCACGACGCGCTGCGCGAGTTCAACGATGGCACCCAGTTGCACGCGCATGCGCTGCTCGGCGCACAGGCACTGGAACGCGACGGCGTGGCGGGCACGCAATTTCGCGTATGGGCCCCCAATGCCGAGCGTGTCTCGGTGGTAGGCGAGTTCAACCAGTGGGACGGGCGCATTCATCCGATGTCGACGCTGGGTGCAAGCGGCGTCTGGGAGTTGTTCGTGCCGGGCATTGTGCAGGGCACCCATTACAAGTTCGAATTGCGCCATCGTGACAGCGGTGCGGTATTCCTCAAATCCGATCCGTACGCCCGCGCCTGCGAATCACGTCCAGCCACCGCCAGTGTCGTGTGCGAGCGGTCATCGTTCACGTGGCGCGACCAGACGTGGCTTGCCTCACGCGCACAGCGTGACTGGCTGCACGCGCCACTGTCGATCTACGAAGTGCATGCCGGGTCCTGGATGCGCCATAGCGACAGTCGCTTCTACGGCTGGCGCGAACTCGCGGGTCGGCTCATCCCCTACGTGCTGTCTCTTGGCTTTACACATATTGAGCTGCTGCCTATCACCGAGCATCCGCTGGATGAATCGTGGGGCTATCAGACCACCGGGTACTTCGCCCCGAGCAGCCGTTTCGGTTCACCGGACGATCTGCGGTTCTTCATCGACGAATGCCACCGCGTCGGCCTGGGCGTCGTCCTGGACTGGGTGCCTGGTCATTTCCCGCAAGACAGCTGGGCGCTGGCGCGCTTCGACGGATCGCCGCTCTACGAGCATCCCGATCCCCGCATCGGCATTCATCCCGATTGGGGCACGCACACCTTCAACTTCGCGCGTAACGAGGTGCGCAGTTTCCTGCTGTCGAGTGCGTTCTACTGGCTCGACGAATTCCACTTCGACGGCATCCGCGTCGACGCCGTGGCCTCGATGCTCTATCTGGACTATTCGCGCAAGCCGGGCGAGTGGCTCCCCAACCGCTATGGCGGTCGCGAGAACCTCGAAGCGGTCGAGTTCCTGCGCGCGTTCAACACCATGGTGCACGCGCAATTTCCGGGCGTGGTGACGATCGCCGAGGAGTCGACTTCCTGGCCGATGGTGTCGCGGCCGGTGTATCTGGGCGGTCTCGGCTTCTCGATGAAATGGAACATGGGCTGGATGCACGACACGCTCGAGTATCTGGCGCTCGATCCGATCTATCGGCGGTTCCATCACGACAAGCTCACCTTCGGTCAGCTCTACGCCTACTCCGAGAACTTCGTGCTGCCGCTGTCGCACGACGAAGTGGTTCACGGCAAGCGGCCACTCATCAACAAGATGCACGGCGATGCGTGGCAGCGCTTCGCCCAGCTGCGACTGCTGCTCACCTACCAGGTGGCGATGCCCGGCAAGAAGCTGATGTTCATGGGCGGCGAGTTCGGCCAGACCAGTGAATGGTCGGAACGGCGCGAACTCGACTGGTCGTTGACCCAGTATCCCGAGCACGCGGGTGCGCAACGATTGCTCGGCGATCTCAACCGGCTGTATCGAGCGACCGCGGCGCTGCATGAGCTCGACTTCGATCCGCAAGGCTTCACCTGGATCGATTGCCACGATGCCGACCAGTCGATCATCTGCTTCCTTCGTCGTGCACGCGACGGCGAGGCGGTGATCGTTGCCCTGAACTTCACGCCTGTGCCGCGCAGCGACTATCGCATCGGCGCTCCGCGGCCGGGCACCTACCGTGAGCTGATCAACAGCGACTCGGCGCATTACGGCGGCTCGAACGTGGGCAACCTTGGTGCGATCGAGGCGCGCGCCGATGCGTGGATGGGACAACCCGCCTCGATGGCGATCACCGTGCCGCCACTCGGTGCCGTGATCCTGCGACGCGACGCCGAGGGCCGCTGAACGAAGGCCCGAGATCCGAGCACCGATCGATCTGCTCTAATCTGCCCGTCTGACGCACACCTCCGTCTCACGCAACGTCTGGCTCGCACTACACACCACGTCCCATTACACACCTCATCCCACCACGCTCCTCCCCGCAACGACACCATGAGAGTCTTCCAGATCCAAGACGACTGGGGCTTCGATCACTTGCAGATCGCCTCACGCCCCGACCCCAAACCTGGCCCCGGCCAGGTGCTGATCGCAATGAAAGCCTCCTCGGTGAACTATCGCGATCTCGTCGTGCCCAATCGCGGCTATGGATCGTTCACCGGCAACCTGCCGTTGATTCCGCTATCGGACGGCGTCGGCGAGATCGTCGAGGTCGGCGCCGGGGTGAAGCAGTTCAAGGCGGGCGATCGCGTCTGCCCCGGCTTCATGCAGAACTGGCCCGGCGGCGAGCCCTCTCTCGA
>CADECO010000048.1:0-1211 GCA_902825905.1 uncultured beta proteobacterium | reverse complement strand
GACGCCGCCATCAACTACAAAACCACGCCGGAGTGGTCGAAGGCCACGCGCGAGATCACCGGCGGCGCGGGCTACGATCACATCGTCGAACTCGGCGGCGAGACCACCCTGCCGCAGTCGCTGCGATCGATCCGGCCCGGTGGCACGCTGTCGATGATCGGCGTGCTCTCGGGCGGCGCGATGAACGCACCGCTCGGCCTGGTCGTGACACGCCAGGTGCGCCTGCAGGGCATCACCGTCGGACACCGCGACGGCTTCGCGGCGATGATGCGCGCGCTCGAACAGCATCGCATCAAACCGGTCATCGACCGTGTATTCGCCTTCCAAGAATTGAAGGAAGCGATGATGTATCTGAAATCCGGCGCGCACTTCGGCAAAGTCTGCATCCGTCACTAGCGCCATCAGGCTCACCAGCGAGAACCCCATGCCCATCGACGTCGAACGCATCCAGTCCATCGGCGCGAGCATTCCGAAGCACCTGCCGTTCAAGGTGCAGAAGCTCGGCCACATCGTGCTCAACGTGAGCGACATCGAGCGCGCCGTGCGCTTCTACACGCACGTGCTCGGCTTCAAGATTTCCGATGTCTATCCCGACAGCATGGTGCCCGGCGGCATGGTGTTCATGCGCTTCAACACCGATCACCACGGCGTGGCGCTGGTCGGCGATTCCACGCCGAAGGACATCGCCGCTGACTCCGGCGGCATTCACGGGCGCCCGGCCAAGAACGTCGGCCTCAATCACTGCGCATTCGAAATGGCCTCGCTCGATGAGGTCTTCCGCGCGCGCGACCATCTGAAAAAGAACGGTGTCGAGTTGATGTTCGAAGGGCGGCGGCGCGCCGGCTGCCAGATCGCCGTCGAGTTCAACGACCCCGACGGCAATCACCTGGAGCTCTATTGGAATCTCGACCAGGTCGGCACCAGCGGTTACGTGCGCCCGTCAACCGAGTGGCGTCAGGCGCTCACGCTCGAATCGGCGGTCGATCATCCGGCGCCGGGTCAGGACACGACGCTGGCGGATCCGTCGCTGCGGCGGTAACGCTCTAACCCAAGCTTAAACCGGGCTGTTCGGATCGAACTTCGGCTTGCGCTTCTCGCGGTGCGAGGCCAACCCTTCGCGCGGCTCCGGACCGGCGAAGCCGAGAAACTCCAGCGCGAGCGAAGCATCGAACGTCGGCCCCGCCATGCGCAGCCAATTGTTGAGCGCGTAC
>CADECO010000047.1:13599-24579 GCA_902825905.1 uncultured beta proteobacterium | reverse complement strand
CCGATCAATCTGGCGTACTCGGCACGCAATCGCTCGGCGGCTTGTCGCATTCCCTACGTGTCGAATCCGAAGGGTCGGCGCGTCGAAGTGCGCTTCCCCGATCCGACGGCCAATCCGTACCTGGCGTTTGCCGCAATGCTGATGGCAGGTTTGGACGGCGTGCAGAACAAGATCCACCCCGGCGATCCGGTCGACAAGAACCTCTACGAACTGCCGCCCGAAGAGGCCAAGAAGGTGCCCAGCGTGTGCCACTCGCTCGACATGGCGCTCGATTACCTCGATCGCGAACGTGAGTTCCTCACGCGCGGCGGCGTGTTCACCAACGACTTCATCGATTCGTACATCGAGCTGAAGATGCAGGAGGTGACGCGGTTCCGCATGACGACCCATCCGGTCGAGTTCGACATGTACTACAGCCTCTAGCCGTATGCGACGGCTGCGACCGGACGTGTAGTCAGGATATGCAAGGAGGGCTTCAATGCGCACCCCTCCTTGCATCCCTGCACCGGACCGGAACTAGGCAACACCGCTCGGTCCCTGACGACTGCACGCTCGTGAATTTTTGGTTATCGCTTCTTTGTCGCTGCATCTGCATTCGCCTACACTCTAGGACCCTTTCCTGGAGAGTCACTGGCGATGGTCATCAATCGACCTCTGATGCAGAGCATGATCTGCGTGGCGGCCGTGCTGGCCGCGGTCGACGTCGCTTGGGCCCAGAACGTGGTCTACCGTTGCGTCGACGATGCCGGGCGCGCGCAGTACACGAATGTGCAAAGCGACGTTTCGGGCCGACCCTGTCAGGTCGTGCAACGCGAGATTTCCGTTGTTGCTACGCCGAGCGCGGGTACCGCCAAGCCGGCAGCGCCGAGTGCTCAGGCATCGCCCAAGCCGGCCGCAACCACGCCCGGACCGGTTGCTGCCAGCAACCCGAATCTGCGCGTCGACGGCAATACGCAGCGCAGCCGCGACGACACGCGCCGCAAGGTGCTCGAGGACGAAATGGCGCAGGAAGAGCGCCTGTTGAACCGGGCGCGCGAGGATCTGTCCGAACAAGAGAAGATTCGCACCGGCGACGAACGCAACTATCAGCGCGTGCTCGACCGGCTCAAGCCGTTCCAAGATGCCGTCGAGCGTCACGCCAGGAACGTCGAGGCCCTCAAGAAGGAAATCGCCTCGATTCGTTGATCGGTCTGGCGCGCGGCAGCTGCACTTCCGCATCTCGCGCGCTGACCCACGCGCCGTCTTGTTCTGAGCGGTCGCGACGAAAGGACCCCAGCACTACCGGCACCTGCGTAAGCGGTGCGAACACCGCAGGTGCTTTGCGCCACTGCGCGGCGGAGCATCGTCCATGAGCGGCGATGCCAGCCTCGACATGCTTTCCACCGGGGTCATTCTGCTCGATGATGATCTGTGCATCGTCGAGCTCAACAGCGCGGCCGAGGGCCTGTTTTCCCACTCACGTCGCGGATTGATCGGTCAGTCGTTCACGCGATTCGTCGAAGAGCCGCCGGAGCTGCTGTCGAAGCTTCACAACGCCATCGAGCAGAACCGCGGATTCTCGGTGCAGGACGTGACGTTGGGCTTCAACGGCACGCCGCGCTGCCACGTCGATTGTCTGGTCACGCCGATCGAGTCCAGGCGCGCTCGGCTGGTGCTGGAGTTGCGCTCGATCGACCAGCAGCGGCGCATCGAGCGCGAGGCGGTACAGCTCTCACAAAGCCAGGCCAATCGCGAGCTGATCCGCAACCTGGCGCACGAGATCAAGAACCCGCTCGGCGGTTTGCGCGGCTCGGCGCAGTTGCTCGAACGCGAACTCGATCGCTCCGATCTGCGTGAGTACACGCAGGTCATCATCAAGGAAGCCGATCGCCTGCAGAGCCTGATGGAGCGACTGCTCTCGCCGCACCGTCTGCCTAAACGACAGGCAGTCAACATTCACGAGGTGTGCGAACGCGTGCGCAGCCTGGTGCTGGCGGAGTTCCCCGCCAATATCCGTGTGCGTCGCGACTACGACGTGAGCTTGCCAGAGCTCTACGGCGATCGCGAACAGCTCATTCAGGTCGTGCTGAACATCGCGCGCAATGCCGCACAGGCGATTCTCGCGCAACCGGCGCTGACTCAACCTGGAACCATCGTGCTGCGTACGCGTGCAGTCCATCGCGTGACGATCGCTCGAACGCTGCACAAGGTGGTCTGCGATCTGCAGGTGATCGACGATGGTCCGGGCATTGCCGAATCGATCCGTGAACGCGTGTTCTATCCGCTGGTGTCGGGGCGGCCCGACGGCACCGGCCTGGGACTGACTCTGGCGATGAATTTCGTCGAGTATCACCGTGGGGTGATCGAGTGCGACAGCCGGCCAGGGCGCACGGTGTTTCGCATCCTGCTGCCGGTGCAGACCGAGAACGTTGTTGCTGAGCGCGAGGTGGTGCAATGAAATCGGTATGGGTGGTCGATGACGACCGGTCGATTCGCTGGGTGTTCGAGAAGGCGCTTGGGCGTGAGGGCATCGCGATCCGAACGTTCGATGCGGCAAACGATGCGCTGCTCGCGTTGGAGCGCGATACGCCGCAGGTGCTGGTGTCCGACATCCGCATGCCCGGCTCATCGGGTCTGGATCTGCTCACCCGCGCCAAGCAGCGCTTTCCGAGTCTGCCGGTGATCATCATGACCGCTTACTCCGATCTCGATTCGGCAGTGCAGGCGTTTCAGGGCGGCGCGTTCGAGTATCTGCCCAAACCGTTCGACGTCGACCGCGCGGTGGAGCTGATCCGCCGTGCCATGTTCGAAGCCGAGCGGGAACAGCGTGTGGCTGAACCCGAACCGATATCGCACGAAATGCTCGGCCAGGCGCCGGCGATGCAGGACGTGTTCCGCGCGATCGGCCGGCTTGCGCAATCGAGCGCGACGGTGCTGATCACCGGCGAATCCGGAACAGGCAAGGAGCTGGTCGCGCGCGCATTGCATCGACACAGCCCGCGAGCAGAACGAGCGTTCATCGCGATCAACACCGCGGCGATGCCCAAGGATCTGCTCGAGTCGGAACTGTTCGGCCACGAGCGCGGCGCGTTCACCGGTGCGCAGAATCTGCGTCGCGGTCGATTCGAACAGGCCGAAGGTGGCACGCTGTTCCTCGACGAGATCGGCGACATGCCTCCCGACCTGCAAACGCGCCTGCTGCGCGTGCTGGCCGACGGGCAGTTCTATCGCGTCGGCGGACAGGCACCGTTGCGCGCCAACGTGCGAGTGATCGCCGCCACGCACCAGGACCTGGAATCCGCGGTCCGCGAGGGGCGTTTTCGCGGGGATCTTTACCATCGCCTCAACGTGATCCGCCTGCGCTTGCCCGCGCTGCGGCAGCGGCGCGAGGACATTCCAATGCTCGCGCGCCACTTTCTCGCCAAGAGCGCGCGTGAACTCGGAGTTGACGTGAAGCGCCTCAGCGAAGAGGCGATGCGGTTGTTGTCGCAGCACGATCTGCCGGGCAACGTTCGTCAATTGGAGAATCTATGCCATTGGCTGACGGTGATGGCGCCCAGCCAGGTGATCGGCGTCAACGACCTGCCGCCCGAGTTCAACGAAGCGCAGCAATCCGGTGCGGGTGACTGGTTGCACGCGATCGAGCGTGAAGCGCAGCGCGCGTTGGCCGAGCGCGAGCATGGACTGTTGGATCGCATGACGCGCGGCATGGAGAGCGTGCTCATCCGTCGGGCGCTCGCGCAAACCGGCGGACGGCGGATCGAAGCGGCGACGCTGCTTGGCATCGGACGCAATACGATCACGCGCAAGATCGCGGAACTGCGCTTGGAAGACGCGCCCAGCGGTTCGACGAAGTAGGTCGCAGGGCGCGGCTCGCACGAGCCGCGGCGCTTTCGCATAGCGCCGCCTTGGCTTGACTCCGCCGAGGTCGAAATTCCCGCATTCCGGGAAATTGTTTCTCTTTGCGAAATTCGGTGTGCGACTTCTACAATGTCTACGGTCGCCCAGTCGTGAACGTGCGACATTCGGCGCACCATCGCACTGCAGCATCGCCCAGTCAAGCGTGGCCGTGACGCATCACGGGATACGACTCTGGCTGCAACAGCGGTGACCAGCCAACGCCCGGGCGCAACGACGCATGCGCCTCATCACTTCGCAGGAGTTCTCATGAGCACATCCTTGCCCGTCGGAATGGAAATCACCGCTCCGATCACGCCGCAGTTCGCCGAGATCCTCAGCCCGCAAGCGCTCGCCTTCATTGCCAAGCTGCATCGACAGTTCGAGCCGCGGCGCCAGGAATTACTTGCCCGCCGCGCCGCGCGCCAGAAGGAGTTCGACGCGGGCAAGCTTCCCGATTTCCTGCCCGAGACCGCGCATATCCGCAACAGCGAGTGGAGCGTCGCGCCTCAGCCGCGCGACATGCTCGATCGTCGCGTCGAGATCACCGGGCCGACCGACCGCAAGATGGTGATCAACGCGCTCAACTGCGGTGCCTCGACATTCATGGCCGACTTCGAGGACGCCAACTGCCCCACCTGGCACAACATGATCGACGGGCAGATCAATCTGCGCGATGCGGTGCGGCGCACGATCACGTTCCAGCAGGGCGATCGGATGTACAAGCTCAACGACAAGCCTGCGGTGCTGATTCCGCGGCCGCGCGGCTGGCACCTCGACGAGAAGCACGTGCGCATCGACGGCAAGCCGGTGTCGGGCGGCGTCTTCGATTTCGCGCTCTATTTCTTCCACAACGCCAAGGAGCTGCTGGCACGCGGCTCGGGTCCGTATTTCTATCTGCCCAAGATGGAGTCGCACCTCGAAGCGCGCCTGTGGAACGACATCTTCGTGCTCGCGCAGGACGATCTGGGCGTGCCGCGCGGGACGATCAAGGCTACTTGTCTGATCGAGACCGTTCTCGCCGCTTTCGAAATGGACGAGTTTCTCTGGGAGATGCGTGACCATTCGGCCGGCCTGAACATCGGCCGCTGGGATTACATCTTCTCGTGCATCAAGAAGTTCCGATCGAATGCCGATTTCTGCCTCGCCGATCGTTCGCAGGTGACGATGACCGCGCCGTTCATGCGTGCATACGCGCTGTCACTGGTCAAGACCTGTCATCGACGCAACGCGCCGGCAATGGGAGGCATGGCAGCGCAGATTCCGATCAAGAACGATTCGGCCGCCAATGAAGCGGCGATCGACAAGGTGCGCCAGGACAAGCTGCGCGAAGTCACCGACGGATGCGATGGCACCTGGGTCGCGCATCCGGGCTTGGTGCCGATCGCCAAGGAGATGTTCGACAAGCACATGCCCACGCCGAATCAGTACAGCCGCCAGCGGACCGACGTGAGTTTCGGCGCGAAGGATCTGCTCAACTTCCAGCCTTCGTCACCGATCACCGAAGTGGGTCTGCGCAACAACATCTCGGTGGGCATCCAGTACCTGGGCGCGTGGCTCGCGGGCAACGGCTGCGTGCCGGTCTTCAACCTGATGGAAGATGCAGCAACCGCGGAAATCTCGCGTTCGCAGATCTGGCAGTGGATTCGCAGCGAGAAAGGCAGGCTCGATGATGGTCGCAAGGTGACAGTCGAACTGTTCCGCACGTTGCTTGCCGACGAGCTGCCGAAGGTAAAGACCCATCTCGGCGAGGCCGCCTGGAACGAAGGCAAGTACGAAGAGGCGGCAAGACTCTTCGATCGCATCACCACCGGCGAGTACGTCGAGTTCCTTACCTTGCCTGCGTACGAGCTGATCGACTGAAGCCTCGCGTGCATCAATGCGCACCGCCGGGCCGATCGAGGCAGGCGGTGCACAAACGGTCACGCAGCCCGAACCGATCCGCACGCGCGTCGTGGCGCAGTGCGCGGCGCGCGCCGGGATGCCGCAGTATCAATCGAGCGTGAGCGCCCTGGCGGAAATCGTCGCGAGGGCCGACCCTCACTACAACGACAACGCGCTGCGGCCATGCTCCTCACACTCAAGCACACCTTTCGGTTGAAAACGCGCTCGGGCACGATCGTCGACAACATCGTGATCGCCGCGCGTGATCGCGCCGATGCCGAGCGACGTCTGCTCATGATGTATCCGGCGGCGCAGATTCTGCAGTGCCAGGTCAAGGACGCGCGTGCCGCGTTTGCGGCGACTCCGGTGGCAGGCGCCAGCGAATTGCCGAGCTACGAAGAACTCCTGGGCGCGCTCACTGAGTGAGGGCGCCCGCCGCGGCTGCGTGGGTGTAGTGAGCGGCACCGGCGGCAAATACGCCATCGGACTCGCTACGAGCCTTACCCGCTTGTCCTGACAGCGCACCGCGCAACTCTTCGAACAATTGCATGTAATCACGCGCGCCACGGCTGGCCGGCGCGTGACGAAACACGTCTTTGCGCATGGACGGGCTTTCGGCCAGTGAAGCAGTTTCGGCGATACGGGTGACGCAGACCTGGGCACCGAAGCGCGCGCGCAACGCCTGCTCCACCGAGTGCGCCATGCGGCGACGAGCATCGAACCGGGTGATGACGACGCGCCGTTCGATCTGGATCTTGAGCGCGTCTTCGAGCCCGTTGACCGTACGATCGACGCCAAGCGCGCCTTTTAGCGAGAGGTAGTCGCCCGACACCGGGATGAGCACGCTGCGCGTGGTCAGCAACGCGGCGAGCGTGAGCATGCCGGCAAGCGGCGAGCAATCGCAAATCACCGGACGATTCGGATAGTCGCGTTGCCATGCTTCGACCCGCTTGGCGAGCACCGACATCGCGTCGCTGCTGCGACCGAACAACGACTCGATCTTGAGCAGCTCAACGTGGGCGGGAACGATGTCGCCCAGCTCCGGCACCGGCACCGCCAGCGAGGCAAGGCTGCGGCCGTCGGCAAAGGCACCCAGAACCGAGCGTCCGGCCAGCTTCTTGATGCCGAGCGCGTCGGTCAGGTATCCCTGCGGATCGAGATCGATCCACAGCGGTGCCATGCCATGACGGGAGTAGGCCGCGCCGAGATTGAGCGCAGTGGTGGTCTTGCCGACTCCGCCCTTCTGATTGAAGACGGTGATTCGCATGAGCGTTTTGTAGTCCCGCGGCCGGTGCCGTGCTGTTACCGATTGCGCAGCCGGGTGACCACCGCGTTCCCGGCCGGGACCAAAGTCACGTTGGCACCATCAACGCCGACAACGACGTGATGCAGGCAGGGCGAGCGCCACTACGAAAGGTGCCACTGATGTCCGCACTTCTTGCACTGGACGCGGATCGTGACGGGCTGGCTCGCATCGTGCGCCGCGGTTTGACGACCACGGGATTCGACGACTTTGAATAGTCCGTACGCTTCGCAGCGTTCGCACACCGAATGCTCGGCGTAGCGCTCAGCCTCAGAGAGCAACAACCGAAACTGCTGGAACGAATACAGCGCGATCCAGCTGCCGAGTGCGATCGCGGCAAGCATGCCGAGCGACGCGAAATTGATCTGACGCAGCTGCACGCTTTCCATCGACGCCGCCACCATGATCATGCAGAGAAAGCAGGTCACGAAGTAGGCATGCGCCTCGATCAACTTGCGCTCGTACCAGCGGCGAAAACCGAGCTTGTCGATAGCCGGTGCCGGATTCATTGGGAGCTCCAGGGGAGGCGAGGGGGGGAAATCGATTCTACGAGTGGGGTCCGCGCATCGGATTCAGCCACGCGGCGAAATTGCACAACACGCCGGCGCTCGATCGGCACAAGCACCGGTCAGCCGTGCACTACGACCGCTGGGCTAGAATCATCGCGCACCGTCTTGCTCGTCTCGTGTCCGTCGACGTGACCGATGCGCTCGCAGCAATGCTCGCTCGGGGAGAATCGATCGGGTTGATCGGAGCGACCGCGTCGAGCAGAGGAACATCCCATGCAAATGCGCCACAAACTCGCTTCCCTGATCGACGATAGCGACGAACGGTTTCGCGTCGATCGCGCTGTCTACTTCGACCCGGAAGTATTCGAAGCCGAACTGGCGAGCCTGTTCGAAGGAGGCTGGATTTACCTCTGCCATGAAAGTCAGTTGCGCCAGACGGGTGCGTACGTCACGGCCACGATGGGGCGGCAACCTGTGTTCATTGTGCGCAAGAAGGACGGCACGCTCGCCGGCTACATCAATGCGTGTTCGCACCGCGGCGCGATGCTCTTGCCGCTCCAGGCCGGCAGGGAGGCCGCGTTCACCTGCCGCTTCCACGGCTGGATGTTCAATCTCGATGGACGCTGTATCCAGATCAAGAACGAAGACTCCGGCGCCTACGACCTGGCCAATCCTCGCGCGGCGTTCGGGCTCACGCCGATCGGACGCATCGATTCGTATCGAGGGTTCGTGTTCGGCAGCCTGCGCGAAGACGTCTGCCCGCTTGCCGACTACCTCGGTCCGACCAGACCGTGGATCGATCTCATGGTCGATCAGTCTTCCCAGGGCCTCGAAGTGCTGCCGGGATCATCCACCTATGTCGTGCGCGGCAACTGGAAGATGCAGGCCGAGAACGGCGTCGACGGCTATCACGTCTCGACCGTGCATCGCGTGTTCGCCAGCACCATGGCCAATCGCGAGGCCAAGCTGAATCTGAGCGGCATGCAGCGTACCGAGTCCGGGCGGCTGACCGGCAACGTTGCATCGGGCGGCTTCGACTTCGGCAACGGCCACATGGCGATCTGGGCGCAGCACACCGACCCGACGCGCCGCCCGATCTACGCGCAGAAGGACAGATTGGAACGCGAGTTCACGCCGGCGAAGGTCGACTGGATGATCAACCGCGGCCGCAACCTGTTCCTGTTCCCGAACGTGCTGCTGATGGACAACCCCTCGACGCAGATCCGCACGATCCAGCCGGTCTCGCCTGATCGGGCCGAAGTCACCGTGCGTTGCATAGCGCCGGTCGGCGAAAGCCAGGCGGCGCGCAGCGCACGGCTGCGCAAGTTCGAGGATTTCTATCTCACCACCGGCATGGCAACGACCGACGATCTGGCCGCGCTCGAAGCCACGCATCAGGGCGGCCTCGGCCGACGCGCACGCTGGAACGACATGGCGCGCGGCGCCACGGCAATCGTGCAGGGCGCGCGCAATGAAGATGCCGCCGCAATCGGCTGCGAGCCCGCCACCAGTTCGCACAACTGGGATCACGAGATCATGTACCGCGGCTTCTATCGCAACTGGCTCAAGCGGCTGATGGAACAAGCATGAGAGGGCAGACATGAGCGCACCCACCGTCGATGCCGAAGTCAGCGCGCTCGTTTATCGCGAGGCGATGCTGCTGGATGCGAAGGATTGGAAGTCCTGGCTCGATCTGTACCTGGAGGACGCGGTGTTCTGGATGCCGGCCTGGCAGAGCGAAACGGCAACGACGAGCGATCCGGACAATCAACTCAATCTGCTCTATCTGCGGCAGCGGGCCAATCTCGAGGACCGCGTGTTTCGTATCGAGTCGGGCGATTCGTTCGCGTCCGTCCCGCTCGATCGCACGGCACACATAGTGAGCGGCGTGCTGGTGCTGGGTGAGTCGAACGGTGAGATCGAGGCGGCGGCCAGCTGGTTGTGCCACGTATACGGCATTCGCGGCGCGTTCACACGAGGCGGTCGCTACGACTATCTACTACGCCGTACCGCTCGAGGACTGCGCATCGCGCGCAAGAAGATCACGATGATCGACGACAAGCTCGAAGGGCCGATCGACATCTATCACGTGTGACCGCGCGGCCACCCCGCGCTTTACGCGCGTTGTCTACTTTCGCGCTGCACCCGAGCGGCGAACTCGACGCCCTTGCAGAGTCGGTACACCGACTCGGTGACCGGTACTGCAATACCAAGCGACTTGGCTTTGCGCACCAGATAACCGGTCATCGCCTCGACCTCGGTTTCGCGTCCCGCTTCGATATCGGCGGCCATCGATCCGGCGTGCTTGGTTAGGGGCAGTTCACCGGCCCGCACCTTCTTCACATAGCTCGCCGGGTCGTAGGCCAGCTTGATGCCTTGCGCTTCGGCGACACGGATCGCCTCGGCGAACATCGCATCGATGAGATCGCGCATCTCCGGACAGAGGAACCGTGCTTCGTTTACTCCGAGCACGATCGCGCCAGTCGGGTTCTGCACCGAGTTGAAGATGAACTTCGACCAGATCGCGCCGCGCGGATCGGCGGCGAAACGTGTCGGCAACGCCGTTTGGTCGATGAGCTGCGCGAGCCACTCGACTCGATCTGGCGCGGCGCGTGAAGGGCCGATCCATGCCGGTTCGCCGTGCACCAGATGCAGCACCTCGCCCGGCTGCACGACGCGGCCCGCTTCCATGGTCACGCCATGCGCTGTGTCCCAGTCGCATAGTGACTCGAGCAGCTCGATGTTGCCCATGCCGTTCTGCAGGGTTACGAGCAGCGGCCTGCCACTCAGGTGGGGCTGAATCGCGCTGAACGCGTCACGCGTCGCCTGCGATTTCACCAGCATGAGCACGGCATCGATTCGGTCTCGCTTCAGGTCCGCGGGGTCGGCCGTCGCACGAATGCGGGCGTGTCGCTCGGTCTGGCCGGTCACGCGCAGGCCATCGCGCTGGATTGCCTCGATTTGCGCGGCGTTGGCGTCGAAGGCGATCACGTCGCAGTGATCGGCCAGGTGCGCGGCGTACAGCCCGCCGATTGCACCGCAACCAACGATCAGGATGCGTCGATTGCTCACGTCTGGCTCGACTGGATGGGAGATTGCTTGCTCACGTCTCAACGATCGGAGGTGGCGACATCAGAGATTGTAGAAATCCAGCTTGGCCGGCAGATAGTCGTTGAGCAGCAGGATCTTCTGCCTGGCGATCCGCCACGCGTTGTCGAGGCGCACCAGCTCGTGCTCGTAACGGCCGAAGTGCGTCTCTGCCACTTTCTCCTTGACCAGGAACTGCTGGACGGTCCAGTTCGAGAAGACGAGCAACCGGTTCGACGATGCGCCTTCGTCGAGCATGACATTGGCGATCGAATGCTGCGTACGCGGCAGCACCGCCGAGGCGACCGACTTGCCTGATCG
>CADECO010000047.1:6711-13499 GCA_902825905.1 uncultured beta proteobacterium | reverse complement strand
GTCACGCGCACCTCGCGTGACACGCCGTTCTTGAGCAGGCGCACCCACTCGCGATAGCCCGCATGGAAGATCGTTTCGTCCTGCATGTCGTGCGGACCCTGCTGGCTGGTGACCGGTTGAATGCCGATGCTCTTGGCCGTGGCATCGGCGCCGTCACGCACCGCGGTCATGCCGCGCGCGTAACCTTGCTGCCAGGTGATCGATTGCGCGCCGTAGCCGGCCTGGCAATCCTCATAGCACGTCGTGTCGTCGGGCGTGGCCATGCCGGTGCTGTTGAAGAAGTCTTCGTACTGGCGGATACGCGTCTCGCGCGCGGCATCGGATTCGCCGCGCGGCGCGAGGCAATAGATCTTCATCTCGGTGCGATCGACCGCCAATGGCCGGATGATGCGCAGCTGCAGCGATGCGTTCTCGGCGAACTGCACGTTCGGATAGATGGTGAGATTGCGCTGATAGAACATCCACTCGGTGCGCACCTCACCCACGCGGCGTTTGACCTCATCGACCGATGCGAACAGCGGCCGCACCTGCGGGGTCGGGTTCTTCGACCACAGCACGCAATGGCCATGCGCGAACGTGAAGCTGCCGCGGGTCACCTCGGGCAAGCGGTACAGGTTGAAATCGAGCGCTTTCAGATTGTTCCCCGACTCGCCCGACTTGCGTCGCTCGACGATGCGCATGAAGCTCGGGTGCGCCGAACTGAGATGGTAGGCGTCGACGCAGTTCTCGATCTGCAGTTTCCAGTTGCCGTTGAACGTGTAGGTCGAGCATCCGGGCACGAGTTCCACGCCCTGCGGGCTCTGGTCGATCACCAGATCCAGAAAGAAGCGTGCATCGCCCAGGTGCGTTTCGAGCGCGGGCACCTCGGGGTTGAGGCTGCCGAACAGGATGCCGCGATACTCGGCAAAGCGCGGCACCTTCACCAGGTGATGCTCGTCGCGATCGAAGGCCGCGCTGTAGGCGCCGTCCTTCATGTCCTTGATGTCGATGCAGCGCCCGGCGCTGTCGTAGGCCCAGCCGTGGTAGTTGCACACGTGGTACTTGGCGTTGCCGTGTTCGTGATGGCACACCAGCGCACCGCGATGCCGGCACGAGTTGATGTACGCACCCAGCTTGCCCTCGGCGTTGCGCATTACCACGATCGGGGTGCGTCCGATCCAGCCGGTGAAATAGTCGTGCGGCGCGGGAATCTGCGAGGCGAAGCCCAGGAACGTCCATGTGCCTTCGAAGATGTACTTCATCTCCAGCTCGAACAGCGCCGGATCGCGAAACACGTCGCGATGCACGCTGAATTCGCCCTGCGCGACCTTGTCGACGACGTAGCGATCGATCTGGTCCGGGGTCATGGGAGTCTCCGCGAAGCGTTCAGTGTGTCTGGCGTGCCGGAACAGTCAGCTCTTCCCGGTGCGGCGAAACGCGATGATGCAATCCATTGCAGCGTGTGCGGGCACGGCGACGGTATCGGCATCGAGCGCGATCGCTCCAAATCCACCCTCGTCGAGCACCGCTTTCGTCTGGCTGATGTCGGCCACGGAGATCGTCACCATGGCCATGTAGGCTGCGCGCGGTTTGCCTTGCGCATCGCGAGCCGCGCCGGTGAGCGCGCCAAACCGGCGCTTCAGACTTGCCGCTGTCGTGAGTTCGAGCGTGGCCTGCTGCATGCTCATCGTGATCGACTCGTCGTCGCGCCGGATGGCCAACGAATCGAGCACTTTCGCGTAGCTTGCAGCAGTTGCTGCTGGGTCAGGCACGACGATGGTGAAACCCTCGATGGCGCGCGCTCCATTGCCGTGCCCAAGCCATGCTTTGTTCCACACCAGATGCGGCGTTTCGTGCTGGCAGAAGTAGACCCGGCCACCGGCCAGCGCCTCGCGCGGCAGGCGCACGGTGGTGAAGCGTGCTTCCTCGCTCGCGCCGTCCAGATGCACCATGCGGGTGAGCCGCTGCGGTTCGCCGATGGGAAACGCCGGCCGCAGCCGCTCATAGACGCCGCGCGCATCGTCGGTGGCGAGCACCAGACCGTCGAGCCCGATCGGGGCATCGCGCAGATCGGGGCGGATCGTTTGGCCCGCGGGTGGAAAACCGATCAGCTCGAGATAGTCGCGCTCGAACACCATCAGGTGATTGCACGATCCCGCCGCGTGAAAGCCGCGCGGCGTCAGCGTGAATCCCATGCGACGGAAGATCGTCTCGGCGCGATCCATGTCGTCGCGCACACTGATCACCGCATGATCGAGGCGTTCAGACATCGATCTGAGCCAATACCGGAGCGTGGTCCGAAGGGCGTTCGAGCCGCCGCGGCGCCAGATCGATCGCGCAACTGGTGCAATGCGCGGCAAGCGGCGCGGAGACGAGGATGTGATCGATGCGCAGGCCCAGGTTGCGCTTGAAGCCGTTCATGCGATAGTCCCACCACGTGAAGGACTTGTCCGGCTGCTCGAATAGCCGAAAGCTGTCTTTGAGGCCCAGATCGAGCAAGCGCTGGAACGCGGCACGCTCGCGCTCGCTGCACAGGATCTGCCCGGCCCACTGCTTCGGATCGTGCACGTCGCGATCGTCGGGGGCAATGTTGTAGTCGCCCAGCACGACGAGCTTCGGATGAGTCTGCAGCTGAGCGCGCAGCCAACGCTCGAAGGCCGTCAGCCACTTGAGTTTGTACTCGTACTTCTCCGAATCGACTGCCTGGCCGTTTGGCACGTAGCAGCACACGACACGAACGTCGCCGACCGATGCCGACAACACGCGCTTCTGCTCGTCTTCAAATTCCGGGATGTTGGCCGTGACCTCGACGATCGGTGCGCGACTGACAATCGCTACGCCGTTGTAGGTCTTCTGCCCGAGGAACGCGACCCGGTAGCCCGCGGCTTCGATCGCTTCGCGCGGAAAGTTGGCGTCTTCCAGCTTGGTTTCCTGAAGGCACAACGCGTCGGGTTGTTCACTGGCGAGCCAGTCGAGCACGTGCGGCAGACGTACCTTGAGCGAGTTGACGTTCCAGGTGGCGAGTTTCATGGTGAGGCGATTGTAGCCAGATCGCCTCGGGTGCCGCTTGCCGCGCGCGTCGGTGTGCGCGCCTCCCTGCGTGTCGCGTACCTCGGTGTGCGCGCTTCCCTATATTGCCCAGCCGTAGCGCGTCGCGTGGAAGAACACCGGCGCGGCGAAGCACACCGAATCGAGGCGATCGAGCATGCCGCCATGGCCTTCGATGAGGTGACCCCAGTCCTTCACGCCGCGGTCGCGCTTGATTGCCGACATCACCAGGCCGCCGAGAAAGCCCATCAGGCATATGCCAAGAGCCATCAGCGCAGCGCGCCACGGCTTGAACGGGGTGATCCAGTAGAGCGCTGCGCCGAGCACGGTCGCGCTCAGCACGCCGCCGATCAATCCTTCGACGGTCTTCGATGGCGATAGGTTCGGCGCGACCTTGTGTTTGCCGGCGAGCTTGCCCCACACGTACTGCAGCACATCACTGCCTTGCACCACCAGCACCAGAAACACGATCAGCAGCGGCAGGCGTTCGTCGAAATTGGGGATGTTGAGCGTGAGCAGCGCCGGCACGTGCGAAATGCAGTACACGCAGATCATCAAGCCCCATTGCACGTTCGCGGTGCGCTCGAGAAAGCGCGTGGCGTCCTGGCGCAACGCGGTCACGATCGGCAGGAATAGAAACGCGTAGACGGGGATCAGGATGGTCGATAACCCGTACCACTCGATCCACACCAGGTAGTACTGCAGCGGCAGGAACACGAAGAAACTGAGCGCAAGCGCCCAGTGATCGCCGCGGCGCGTGTACGTGATCGTGATGAATTCGCGTAGCGCAAAGAATGAAGCCAGCGCGAACAGCACGATCACCCCGGCCTTGCCGAAGTAGAAAGCCAGCGTAACGAGCGCCACCATCACCCACCACGACTTGATGCGCGCATTGAGGTTGTCGATTACCGGCGAGGGCGTGCCTGCGGGCACGCGCATCCTGAGCAGCCAACCGATCACCGACGCGAGCATCAGCACGCCGGCGATCGCCGCAAACAGCAGGATCGTCTGCTGCCGATAGCTGAGATCCATCGGATTGACCAGGCTCGCGCTCATTAAAGTCGTTCCTCCGGGGCCAGTGACAATAGTGCGGTGCGCGCCCGTTCGAGGAACGCGTCCTTCGACTCGTCGGGTTCGAGTCGCAATGGCGCGCCGAACGTCGCCGTGCATAGCAGCGGGATCGGCACGACCTCGCCTTTAGGCATCACCCGGTTCAGGTTCTCCAGCCACACCGGGATGAACTCCAGATGCGGTCGCTCCACGGCGAGGCGATAGATGCCGCTCTTGAACGGCAGCAACACCTCTTCGGTCGTGTTGCGCGTGCCTTCGGGGAAGATGATCAACGAGGAGCCTGCATCGATTGCTTCGACCATGATGGTGATCGCGTCGGGCATGCCGGGCTTGCGCTCGCGATCGACCAGCACTGCATTGATGACCTTCGTGCCGATGTAGCTGCGGACCAGGCCCTTCAGCCAGTAGTCGGAGCCTGCAACCGGACGGGTGTGAGCGCGGATGCGTGCGGGAAGCGACGACCAGATGAGCACGAAATCGGCATGACTCGAGTGATTGCCGAAGTACACGCGCTGCGCGTCGAGCGGCATGCTGTCGCGCCAGATGGCGCGCACGCCGGTGACGGCGCGCGCCACACCAATCAAGCCGAGCGCGGCGAGTTGAGCGAGCATTTATCGATCTTGTTCAGCGTGCAGCAATGACTGCGAACGCCAGGGCGGTGGTCTGGACCACGAGCAGGATAGCTTGAAGCGTGAGCAGGCGGCGCGCACCGAGGCATCGGTCGGTCCAGTTTCGCCCGGTTTTGTTCGCCGACATCAGGCCCAGCGCGCGCATGGCCGCGTCGAACTCGGTTGTCGGCATCTGGTCCGTGGCGCAGCGATGCAACAGCGCGGCGTCGAACGCGACACGAACCGCGAGATACTTGGCGAGAAGCCCGAATCCAACGATCGCCAGCGTGAACCAGATCGCCGTCGACCGGAACGCTTCCCCGACCCCGGTCGCGAACAGGAGCAGGCAGAGCGCTGCCGCGATCGTCAGCGCGCTGGAGAGCGCGTCGATCGTGCGCCCACGGTCGAGCAGATCTGCGGTCACACCAACGATCACGCGATCGGCAGGATTCATGCGCGAGCGCCCTCGATCGCCGAGTGGTGGTGCGGACCCAGTACAACACGAGGACGCGCCTGCTCGATCATCGCGACGGCATTGGCCGTCGATCCTGCCCGCCCCGAATTCAACAGCCACGCCGCCACGGCACAGGCACTGCGCGAATAACCGAGTGCGCAGCACACCAGTACCGGTTTGGGAGCTGCCTCGATCGCTTGCGCCGCTATCGCGAGTGCTGCCGGATCCGGCGTCACCAGATCCAGCATCGGCACCGACACGTACCGTGCCACATTGCCACGGTGGGTTGCGTGCATCTCGCCGGTGAGATCGACGATTGCCTTGTAGGGTGACCGACCGAGCTCCGTACGGCTCGGCATTCGGCCGAGCCAGACATCCGCTGCCACGTGATCCGCGGCGCTGCGGCCGTGCGTCCAGGCTCGCGAGTTGATCCACGCGCCGACAAGATAAGGAGCGAACAGCCAGCGCGCGGCAACGCTCATCACGCCGTCGGCACCCTTCTGGAACGCATGAACACCGCAAACGAAATAGCAAAGCGCCACCAGCGCGAGCGCCGAGGCGGGCCACCACAGCCATAGCCAGGCGCCACCACCGATCATCGCGACGCAGGCAACGACCAACGCGCCGGCGAAGTAGTAGCCGGCGAGTTTGCGTCGCTGCACGTCACCGGCGAGGCTGGCGTGAGCCATCGGCGTCGGACCTCGCATCGGCCATAGCCACAGACATAAGAACCCGGCGAGCATCCCGGTGGGCAGGTCGATGAAATGGTGCTGATAGGTGGTGAGCACCGACACGCCGATCAACAGCATCCAGCCGTGTAGCGGCCACAGCAGCCAGCGCGGTGCGTGCGCGGCAAGTCGCGCCCAGATGATCAGGAGCAGGCTGATGTGCAGCGAAGGTGCCTGGTTGAACGGTTTGTCGAAGCCAGCCAGCGCGTCGAACATCATGCCGGGCAACCCGTCGGCGGCGGGGCGCTCGAAGGTGAACTGCAACGGCAGAGCGATGAAACAGGCGATCGAGATGATCTGCGCGCTCAGCAATCGCCTGGCATGCGTGTTGACTTCCGATCGGGTCGTGCAGACGAGTAGCGACAGGCCATAGAGCAGATCGATCGACCAGTAAGGAATGATGGTCCAGGCCAGGAACGGGATGTGCCGCTCCCAGTCGAACACAATGACGTCAACGCTCGTGCGCGTGCTCGCCAGCCAATTCGCGAAACCGTACGTGAGAAAGAAGAACGGTCCGAGCAAGCACAACCACGCGATCGCCAGGCGCCATGGCCTGCCGTTGCTGCTTGCAAGCGGGTCGTGCTGCACGCGGCTCGGATTCGTCATATTCGTCATGGCGGAGGCGGTGCGTTCCGATTCACCCATGGGTCAGCCGACGCGCACCGCGAGTGACACCGTGAAGATGCCCCACTCGTCGACGCGTTGCGCGATCTTGCGGAATCCGGCGTGCTCGGCCAACTGATCCATCTCGGCTTGTGTCCGGCGACGCATCACCCATGCTGCTCCGGCGCGATGACTGGTCAACGCGCGTGCGATCAACTCCAACTGCGGATGCCAGGGTTGATTGGTGTAGATCAAGTACCCGCCGACCGGTACCGCGTCGGCCAGACCTGCCAGCGA
>CADECO010000047.1:0-6611 GCA_902825905.1 uncultured beta proteobacterium | reverse complement strand
TCGAGAGCAGACCACCGAACTTCAGCGAGGCGCGCGTCATCGCCCAATACAGACCGCGCGGCGACAGCAGTGACAGCGGCCTGGACAGCGCCTCGGACTCTTCGCGAGTAAAGCCTTGCAGATGCGCGCTGCGCAGGTCGACGCGTGCCTGCGGCCCGGCGAATCGCGCGAGGATGAACGCGCGAGCTTTGTCGATCGCGAGTCTGCGATCGCGCTCGCCGAGCGTGTCGTGAAAGAAGCCGGGCAAGACGTGTTTTTCTTTGACCGGACTGCCAAGCCGCTCGAAGAACGCGTGCTGCGGCGCGTGGTGCACGACCCAGTCGCTGCCCGAGATCAGCAGCTGTGTCGGTGTCGTGATCGCCTGTGCGTCGGCGACCACTCGATCGGCGGCTTCATACAGCCCGAGCAGGATGTTGACTGCGATCGGACGGGTGATGAGCGGATCGGACTCGTACGAGGCGATGCGCTCCGCGTCGTGCGTCAGGAACTTCGCTTTCACGTAGCTGTTGACGAAGAACTTGCCCCGCAGCTTGTGCAGCAACGCAAGCCCGGGGCGCGCAAGCGGTACGTACAGCTTGACCTTGAAGGCGGGCGAAGCCAGCACCGCGCAGCGAACCTTGGGGGCATAGTCGTGCAGCCAGGTTGCTGCGAGGACTGCCCCGACGCTTTGCGCAACAACCGCTATGTTCCCGACCGGGATGCCGTGCGTCGCGACGATGTGATCGATGAACGTCTGGACGTCGCGCACCGACGTGCCGAACGAGGGGCTGAAGCCGCGCTCGCCAGGAGACCGTCCGTGCCCGCGCGCATCCCAGGCGAAGAACTCGAACTGCGGCAGATCCAACTCGTCGACCAGATGCGCCATACGTCCGGAGTGCTCGTGCCCGCGGTGAAACAGCACCACGGCTTGCCGTGTGCCGTTGTCGTGCCCGCCATCGCGCAGGCCAGGTAAGTGCTCCGCTGCGCGCCAGTGGCGGTAGAACAAAGCTTCCCCGTCGTGGGTCCGAAACGAAGCTTCGATCGCTGTTCGCATCATCAATCCTCAACTCCCTGTTCATTCAGACCGGCGGATTTGCGGCGATGTCTGGGCCCCGATCCACCAGTGCCTTACGAGCGGTGCGTCGTGCCACTACAGGGTGCGTGCGGCAACACATATTCGATCGAACATACGCGTAGCGGCACGCCCGAACTGATCGTGTCGAGCCGCCATCGTTTGTCGATCGCTGCTTCGCGCGCGATCCGCGCAGAGGTGGTCACCTGGTGCTGTCGGAGCGCACGGACTCGGCGAGACCCGCCCGCATGCGGTTGAGCGCGGTGAGCGCAATGGCCGCCGCGAGGAGCCACAGGGCCCACAGGATCCAGCCGGGCAGCCATCCGGAGATTCCGAGCCAAAGTCCCAGCACGCCGAACACCAGCGCACGATCGCTCTTGCCCATCGGACCATCGTAGCGACGCGAACTCCCGGTTGCCTGTGCGAGCACGCCGACGAACTCGGTCAACGTCGCCAGGAAGATGATGATTCCGATCACCATGCCATTGAGCGGCGCGACGAACGCGAACGGCAGGTATAGCGCCGCATCGGAGATCACATCGGTGAGTTCGTTGAGATACGCCCCGAGCGTGGTGCGCTGATCATGCTCGCGCGCGAGCATGCCGTCGATCGCGTTGAGCGCCATGCGCAGCAGCATCCAGATCGGCACCAGCACGAACCAAGTATGCGGTAGCGCAAGCAGCGCCAGGCCGACACAGACGGACACGACGCATGCGGCAAGCGTTACCTGGTTCGCGGTGACCCCGGCATGTGCCAGGCGCGCTACGAGAGGCCGCAGCAGCGCCTGAAAGCGGGGCTTGAGGGAATAGAGCGACATGGGCGCGCGATGGTAGCGCGCCGAATACGTCACTTGGCGTGAAGCACGCCCGGTGCGCCCTTATTCAAAGGGCATGCCCGGAACCTACTCCGGCAGATAGCGACCCTTGGGCGCCGACGGTTGTGCTTTGGCGGCCGGAGTGCCCTTCGCGGCGGCCGTTTCGCTCTTGCCTTTGGGCTGTACCGCGGGTGCGCGGCCGGGGACTGCTTTGCCCGGATAACCGGCTTGATCGAGTGCTGCGTTGAACGCGCCTTCTTCGAACCCCTTGCTCAAGCTCGAGCCTACGAGGAGAACGGGCACTTCAGCTGCTCCACCGACCTTGATCAGCTCTTCGCGCGTCTTGTTGTCGCTGACGACGATCTCCTTGAAAGGCACGCCGCGCTTGTTCAACAGCGTCCGAGCGTCTGCACAAGGCTCCTTGCACTCGGGCGCGGTGTAGAGCGCTACCGGATAGGCCTTCACGGCTTCGCGCAACGCGTAGCCGGCATCGGAGGTCTCGACGACGCTCCCGCGAACCTGGCGCTGCTCGATCGACTTGGGCTTGTCGTCGGGTTTCTTGTCGCTGTAGTAGACCTTGCCGTCCTTGTCGACCCAGCGATACATCCCTTGCGCGGCAGCGTTGCCGGCAACGAGCAGTGCCAGCAATGCGATCGATCCCGCAGCGATTCGTTTCATTGTGCCGACCTCCGAGTCGTGGGGCCGGCAAGAGCAGCATGCTATGCCGGCACCATTCCGTTGTGCCTGAGTAGTGCATCGACGGTGGGCTCGCGGCCGCGGAAGGCCTTGAACGAATCCAGTGCCGATCGACTGCCGCCTACCGCGAGAATCTCATCCCAGAAGCGTTTGCCCGTCTGCGGATCGAGCACGCCGTTCTCCTCGAACAGGCTGTAGGCGTCGGCGGAGAGCACTTCTGCCCATTTGTAGCTGTAGTAGCCGGCGCTGTAGCCGCCCGAGAAGATGTGTCCGAACGTGTTGGGCATACGGTTGTACGGCGGGGGCGTCATCACCGCCACCTGCGCCCGGACTTCCTCGAGCAGCGTAAGCGGCGCCTTACTCCCGCGCGCATCGAATTCCGAATGCAGCAGCATGTCGAACAGCGCGAACTCGATCTGGCGGACGGTCTGCATGCCACTCTGGAAGTTCTTGGCGGCGACCATCTTCTCGAATAACGGCTGCGGCAGACTCGCTCCGGAGTCGACGTGCGCGGTCATGTGACGCAGTACCTCCCACTCCCAGCAGAAGTTCTCCATGAACTGGCTGGGCAGCTCGACCGCGTCCCATTCGACGCCGCGGATTCCGGTTACCTGCGGCAGTTCCACGCGCGAGAGCAGGTGATGCAGACCGTGGCCGAACTCATGAAATAGCGTAGTCACCTCGTCGTGCGTGAGCAACGCGGGCTTGCCACCCACCGGGGAGGAGAAATTGCACACCAGATAGGCGACCGGTGTCTGGAGGTGTGCTTGCACGCGCCGGCGGACCAGCGCTTCGTCCATCCAGGCGCCGCCGCGTTTGGTGTCGCGCGCATAGGGGTCGAGGTAGAAGTGCCCGATGGTCGATCCATCGCGATGGCGGATACGAAAGAACCGCACGGCCGGGTCCCACGTCTGGGCGCTGTCGGACTCGATCGACACGCCGTAGATCTGTTCGACCACACGGAACATGCCTTCGAGCACTTTCGGCTCGGGGAAATACTGCTTCACCTCCTGATCGGAGAACGCGTAACGCTTGACGCGCAGGCGTTCGGAGGCGAACGCCAGATCCCACGCCTGCAGCTCGCTCAGGCCGAGTTCTTCCTTGGAGAATGCGCGCAACTCCTCCATGTCGCGTCGTGCGAAGGGCAGCGCCTTGCTGGCCAGGTCGTGCAGGAAATCGACGACCTGCGCTGGTGTCTGGGCCATCTTCGACACCAGTGAGACCTCGGCAAAATTACGGTAGCCCAACAGCGATGCTTCCTCGTCGCGCAACTGCAGAATGGTGCGGACCAGCGGCGTGTTGTCCAGCTCGGGCTTGCCGAACTCCGCCGCGCGTGTGACGTAGGCGTGGTACAGCTCCTCACGCAACGCGCGACTGGTGCAGTACTGCATCACCGGCAGATAAGAGGGCATCTGCAGCGAGATCTTCCAGCCGCTCTTGCCGTCTTTTTCCGCCGCGCCACGCAGCCGTTCCATCACGTCGGCCGGCACCCCATCGAGATCCTCGGCGCGATCGATGAACCGGGCGAACGCGTTGGTCGCATCGAGCACGTTCTCCGAGAAGCGCGTCGACAGCCGCGCCAGCTCGGCCTGGATCTCCGCGAAGCGCGCCTTCTTGTCGGCCGGCAGCTCCGCTCCCGACAGCCGGAAATCGCGCACCGCGTTGTCGATCACCTTGCGCTGCGCCGACGTCAGCGCGGCAAATCCAGCCGAAGCCTGCAGCGCCTTGTACTTTTCGAACAGCGGCAGATGCTGACCCAGCTCGGTGTAGTAATCGACGACCTTGGGCTGATTGGCGTTGTACGCCTCACGCAACTCCGGGCTGTCGAGCACGCTATGCAGGTGTCCGACCACGCCCCAGGCGCGCTCCAGGCGTTCATGCACTTCGGTGAGCGGTTCGACTACGGCATCCCACGTCGGCGCGACGTCTGACTGCGTGTACCGCTCGAGGGCGGCCCGGCACTCGCTCAGCAGCTGGTCGATGGCAGGCGCAACGTGAGCCGGTGCGATCGCGCCGAAGCGCGGCAGTCCGGAGAAATCGAGCAATGGGTTGGACATGTACGTTTCCGGTTACTTGCGTGACTGCTCGGCAGCGCTGAGCGTATTGGCAATGAGCATGGCGACGGTCATCGGGCCCACGCCGCCGGGAACCGGTGTGATGTAGCCGGCGATCCCCAGGCAGCTCTGGAAATCGACATCACCGGCCAGCTTGCCGTCCGCCAACCGGTTGATGCCGACGTCTATGACAGCGGCGCCCGGCTTGACCATCGATCCATCGATCATGCGCGCCTTGCCCACTGCGACGACCAGCACGTCGGCTTGCCGGGTGATCGCCCCGAGGTCGGCTGTCTTTGAATGGCAGATGGACACTGTCGCGCCCCGTTGCAGCAACAGCATGGCCACCGGCTTGCCGACGATGTTGCTGCGTCCCACGACCACCGCGTGCTTGCCTTCGAGTTTCACGCCGGCGTGATCGAGCAGAGCCATCACGCCAGCGGGTGTGCACGGTACGAAGCAGGGTTGGCCTGTGACCAATGCCCCGACGTTATGCAGGTGAAACCCATCGACATCCTTGCCTGGAGCAATAGCTCCGATCGCTTTTTGCGACGCAATATGGTTTGGCAGGGGTAGTTGCACTAGGATGCCGTGCACGCGTTCGTCGCGGTTCAAGCGATCGATCAGCCCCAACAACTCGGCTTCACCCGCCCCCTGCGCCAAGCGATGCACCTCCGAGGCCACGCCGACTTCCGCGCACGCGCGCACCTTGTTGCGCACATAAACCTGCGAGGCGGCATCCTCACCCACCAGCACTACGTCCAGACGCGGGTTGCAGCCCGCGGCGGTGAGACTGGCGACGCGCGTTTTCATGCCTTCGCGCAACGTCTTGGCGAGTTGATTGCCATCCAGCAGGGTCGATGAAGTCATGAGCGATCTCGGAAGTGAGCGGGCGAGACGAAAGCGGGCGGCACAACAAGCGGCACAACAGGCGGATTGGGATGCGGGGAACCGCGAATTATCCGGCCTGAAGCCATCGGGTTGGGGATGTACGCCCCCTTTTTCAATGGGCGGGATGGCATTTTGCGATATGGATTATTCGGATTTTCACCGTAAAATTCAGTCTCATCAGTCGCTTGCCGGATTTCATCCCCGGAACACTCGACAGGCAGCGGCCCGCAATACTTGGCCGTCGAGCGGGCCCATCGGTGCCTTTCGACGAGTTTCTCCTCGCAACGTCCTGCGCCACTGAGCGCGAAACCTCCTCCAACGCTGCGTCGCCTGATCGCGCCACCACGGAGTTGCCATGACAGCCGCGCTTCCCAATCTGCCCCTTGTCGACGATCCCGACGGCATCGAGACCCGCGAATGGCTCGACGCCCTTGAGGCGATGATCGAACGTGAAGGCCCCGAGCGTGCCCACTACATCCTCGAGAAGCTGATCGACAAGGCACGCCACTCCGGCGTCAACATTCCCTTCAGCGCGGCCACGGCGTACATCAACACGATTCCTCCGCACATGGAGGAGCGTCTGCCAGGCGACCCGGCCATGGAAGAGCGCATCCGCTCGTTCTGCCGCTGGAACGCGATGGTGATGGTGGCCCGCGCGAACGAGGGCGACGGCGATCTGGGCGGACACATCGCGAGCTTCGCTTCGGTCGGCACGCTGTTCGGCATCGGCTTCAATCATTTCTGGCATGCACCAACGGCCGAGCACGGTGGCGATCTCATCTACTTCCAGGGACATTCGGCGCCCGGCATCTACGCACGCGCGTTCCTCGAAGGGCGCCTGACCGAAGATCAGCTCAATAACTTCCGCCGCGAAGTGGATGGCAAGGGCATCTCGTCCTACCCGCATCCGTGGCTGATGCCCGACTTCTGGCAGTTTCCGACCGTGTCGATGGGTTTGGGTCCGATCCAGGCGATCTATCAGGCGCGATTCTTGAAATACGTGCAGGCGCGCGGACTGGCCAACACCGAGGGGCGCAAGGTGTGGGTGTTCTGCGGCGACGGCGAGATGGATGAACCGGAGTCGATGGGCGCGATCGGCATGGCC
>CADECO010000046.1:19459-24629 GCA_902825905.1 uncultured beta proteobacterium | reverse complement strand
CTCTCGCATGGATGATGTGCGTTGTCGCCTCGCAGATTGTCGATATGCAGGGTCATCAACGCGTGATTGACCAGCCCCTGGAAGAACTCATGGACCAGATCGACATCGAACTCGCCGACACGGGCTCGCGAGAAATCGACGTGAAACTCCAAACCCGGCCGGCCCGACAGATCGAGCACCACGCGGCTCAAAGCCTCATCCAGCGGCACGTAGGCATGCCCGTAACGACGTACGCCCTTCTTGTCTCCCAGCGCATTGGCTACTGCCTGGCCAAAGGTGATACCGATGTCCTCCACCGTGTGGTGCGCGTCGATATGCAGGTCGCCGGCGGCGCGCACGTCCAGATCGATCAGCCCGTGGCGCGCGATCTGATCGAGCATGTGGTCGAGGAACGGCACCCCGGTAGCGAGTTTCGCTTTTCCGGTGCCGTCGAGATTCACCGTGACGGTGATCTGCGTTTCGTTGGTGTTACGGGTGATCGTCGCTTGACGCATGGCGCTATCGGCTTTCAGGCGGCTGTCAGGCGCGCAGCCCCTCGGCAAAGGCAACAAGGAGCTGCTCGTTTTCTTCCGGCGTACCCACCGTGAGTCGCAGACAGTGGGCGAGCAACGGATGCCCGCCGTGGAAGCTGCGGATCAGGATTTTGCGCTGCTTCAGATGCGCGTCGAGCTTGGGCGCATCGGGTACCCGCACCAGCACGAAGTTGGCCTCGGTGGGAAACGTCTGAACGCCGGGCAACACCGTCAGCCGCGCGATCATTGCGGCGCGCGCGGCTTTGATGCGCTCGGCCTGCGCGTCGAACTCCGCAGCGTAGTGCAATGCGATTTCGCCCGCGACCTGCGTGAGCACGCTGACGTTGTAGGGCGGCCGCACCTTGTCGAGCTGCTCGACCCATTGTGGCGCCGCTGCGGCGTAACCCAAGCGGATGCCCGCCAACCCCACCTTCGAGACCGTGCGCATCACGATCAGGTTCGCAAACTGCGCGAGCCGCGGCAGGAAACTGCGCCCGGCGAAGATGTTATAGGCCTCGTCGAGCACGACCAGACCGGGCGCGGCGCGAATGATCGCTTCGATGTCGGCGTCCGGGTAGCAGTTGCCGGTCGGATTGTTCGGATAGGCGATCCAGATCAGCGCCGGTTTCAGCTCACCGATCTTGGTCAGGAATTTCTCGATATCCAGCGTGAGATCCGCGTTGAGCGGCACGCCCGCGAAGCGGATGTTCGCGATCTGCGCGTTCATGCGGTACATGGCGAACGTCGGTTCGGGCGCCATGACGACCGCCCCGGAACGACCGACCGCATGCGTGATGAGCTGGATCAGCTCGTCGGACCCATTGCCCAGGATCAGGCCGGCACTATCGGGGATCTGCATCACACGACGCAGCATCGCCTTGAGCTCCGGCGCGGCCGGGTCGGGATAGCGGTTGATCGGCGCTTCCACCAGCGCGCGCGCCAGTTCGATGCGCGCGGCCTC
Organism: uncultured beta proteobacterium; assembly: GCA_902825905.1. GTDB lineage: Bacteria > Pseudomonadota > Gammaproteobacteria > Burkholderiales > SG8-39 > CADEDU01. The sequence goes on along the minus strand of CADECO010000046.1, from coordinate 23,156 downwards.
GGGCAGCCGGTACGGGTTCTCCATCGCATCGAGCTTGACCATGCCCGCGGCGCTGGGCACGTGATAGGCCGACAGCTTGAGGATGTCGTCGCGGATCAGGGTTTCAGGTGTCGCAGTCACGGTCGGGCCACGGCTTCAGATCAAGGTTCGAGGCGCAGTTCAGCGGAACGGGCGTGGGCAGGCAACCCCTCGCCCCGGGCCAGAGTGGCAGCGATGCGTCCGAGCGTCTGCGCGCCGGCCCTGGACACGTTGATCAGGCTCGATCGCTTCTGAAAGTCGTACACACCGAGCGGCGAGGAGAAGCGCGCAGTGCCCGACGTGGGCAGCACGTGATTGGGGCCCGCGCAGTAATCGCCCAACGCTTCGGAGCTGTAGCGCCCCATGAAGATCGCGCCGGCGTGCCGGATGTGCTCGATCCATTGCTCGGGCCGTTCGACCGACAATTCCAGATGCTCCGGTGCGATTCGATTCGCGACGTCACACGCTTCGTTCAGATCGCGCGTGTGGATCAACGCACCGCGGCCGCGCAGCGAAGCCATGATGATGTCGCGACGCGGCATCTGGGCCAGCAACGCGGGGATGGCGCGCGCCACCTCGTCGAGAAACGCGCCGTCGGGACTGATCAGGATCGCCTGCGCGATCTCGTCGTGCTCGGCCTGCGAGAACAGGTCCATCGCCACCCAGTCGGCGCGTGTCTTGCCGTCGCAGATCACCAGAATTTCCGAAGGCCCCGCGATCATGTCGATGCCCACCTGACCGAACACCCGCCGCTTCGCCTCGGCCACATACGCATTGCCGGGCCCGACGATCTTGTCCACGCGCCGGATCGATTGCGTGCCGTACGCCAGGGCACCGACTGCCTGCGCACCGCCGATGGTATAGGCGCCATCCACCTGCGCGATCGCGGCTGCGGCGAGCACCAGATCGTTGCGCACGCCGTCGGGCGTCGGCACGACCATGGCCACCTCGCGAACGCCGGCGACCTTGGCTGGAATCGCGTTCATCAGCAGCGACGAGGGGTACGCCGCCTTGCCGCCCGGCACGTACAGGCCGACGCGATCGAGCGCAGTGACCTGCTGGCCAAGCACCGTGCCGTCGGGTTCCTCGTATTGCCATGAGGTGGCCAGTTGCCGCGTGTGGTAGCGGCGGATGCGCTCGGCCGCGGCCTCCAGGGCATCGCGTTCCGCCACGCCGATACGTGCCAACGCCGCATCGAGCACCTCGCGTGTCAGCACGAGCTCGCCGATCGACCTGGCGTTCACGCGATCGAACCGCGCCGTGTGCTCGAGTACCGCCGCGTCGCCGCGCGTTCGCACGTCGGCGAGGATCTTCGCCACTGCCTCACCGACGCCGTGCTCGGTCGAAGCGTCGAACGCTATCAGCGCTCGCAGGCGGTCGTCGAAATCGCCTGCCGCGGTGGAGAGCCGCCGTAGCTCAAGCATGGGCGCTCACCGCCCCGGCGATCGCCTGGATGACCGGCTGCAACGCGTCGCGCTTGAGCTTCAGTGCGGCCTGATTGACGATCAGACGCGCGCTCACCGGCGCGATGTCCTCGACCGCCTTCAGGTGATTGGCCCGCAGCGTGTTGCCGGTGCTCACCAGATCGACGATCACGTCGGCCAAGCCCGACATCGGCGCGAGTTCCATCGACCCGTAGAGCTTGATCAGATCGACGTGCACGCCCTTGCTGGCGAAGTGCTCGCGCGCTGCACGCATGTATTTGGTGGCCACGCGCAGTCGGTTGCCCTGGCGGATCGCGTGCGCATAGTCGAAGCCCTCGGGTACCGCGACCATCAAGCGGCAGCGCGCGATACCCAGGTCGAGCGGTTGGTACAGCCCTTCGCCGCCATGCTCATAGAGGACGTCGCGGCCGGCGATGCCCAGATCGGCCGCGCCGTACTGCACGTAGGTTGGCGCATCGGACGCGCGCACGATCACTAGTCGCACGTCGGCCCGATTGGTCGCGATGATGAGCTTGCGCGAGGCCTCCGGGTCGTCGAGCGGCTCGATGCCCGCGGCGGACAGCAACGGCAGCGTTTCGTCGAAGATGCGGCCCTTCGACAGGGCGATGGTTAGCGTGGACACGACCGGGGGGACGGCTGGAACCGGTTGCCTGGGCGCGAATGGCGCCGGGCCGAAAGACGATGCCGGAGTGAATCGTACGAGGCTGTCTATTGTAGCCGTAGCGGCAGACGTAGCCGTAGCGGCAGACGCGCAACGGCCGGTGCTGGCGTCCAGTTGCTGAATCTACGTCGCTCCGAGCGCCACGGGAAGCTGCGCAGCGCAACCGCGCCGCAAGAGTGTCAACGTACGCGTTCGATCTTCGCCCCGAGCCGCGCGAGCTTGCGCTCCAGCGCTTCATAGCCGCGGTCGAGGTGGTAGATCCGGTCGACGAGCGTCTCGCCCTCGGCGACCAGACCGGCGATCACCAGGCTCGCGGAGGCGCGCAGATCGGTCGCCATCACCGTCGCGCCCTGCAGGCGTTCGACGCCGTACACGGTCGCAGTGTGGCCGGTAATTTCGATGCGCGCGCCGAGTCGCTGCAGTTCGAGCGCATGCATGAAGCGGTTCTCGAAGATGGTCTCGGTGATCACCGCCGAGCCGCCAGCGATGCAGTCGAGCGCCATCAGCTGCGCCTGCATGTCGGTCGGGAAAGCCGGATACGGTGCGGTGCTGATGTCGACGGCCCGCGGCCGCGCATTCATGGCCAGGCTGATGCCGCGGGCGTCGGTGCTGATGCGAGCGCCGGCTTCGCGCAACTTGTCGACGACGGCCCCCAGATAGCTCGCGTCGGTGTCGAGCAGCCGCACTTCACCACCGGTTGCTGCAGCGGCGGCGAGGAACGTGCCTGTCTCGATGCGGTCGGGCATGATGCGATGGATCGCGCCCCGCAATGCATCGACGCCTTCGATGATGATCGTATCGGTCCCCGCGCCCTCGATGCGGGCGCCCATCGCGATCAGGCAATTGGCCAGATCGACGACTTCGGGCTCGCGTGCGGCATGCACCAGTTCGGTCGTGCCCTGGGCAAGGCACGCGGCCATCATCAGATTCTCGGTACCAGTCACCGTGACCGGATCGAATTCGATACGTGCACCGTGCAACCGATCGACGTGCGCATTGATGTACCCGTGCTCGACCTGGATCTGCGCGCCCATCGCGGTGAGACCCTTTATATGCAGATCGACCGGACGCTGGCCGATGGCGCAACCGCCGGGCAACGAGACGCGGGCGCGGCCGCAGCGAGCGAGCAGCGGCCCCAGCACCAGGATCGAGGCGCGCATGGTCTTGACCATGTCGTAGGGCGCCTCGGGCGTGTGCAGATCAGCGGCATCGAGCACGACCGCTTCGGGTTCGGGCCGCGCAACGGTCACGCCCATCGGCCGCAACAGGGCGAGCAACGTGTTGATGTCGCGCAGGTCGGGTAGATTGGAGAAGTGCAGCCGCTCTCTGGTCAACAGTGCGGTGCAAAGCAGTGGCAGGGCGGCGTTCTTCGCCCCCGAAATGCGCACTTCACCGTGCAGCGGCACGCCGCCGCGAATCAGGAGTTTGTCCATGCGAGCTACAGTGCGAGATTGTGTGCGCGTGCTCGAGCGTGGCGCGACAGAGTCCGGGTGGGAAGGACAGGAACGAAGGATAGGACCGGAACCCCATGCAACCAAGGCTCCGCGCTACAGACGACCCCTAGACTATCGAT
>CADECO010000046.1:13486-19359 GCA_902825905.1 uncultured beta proteobacterium | reverse complement strand
CGCATCCGATCACCCAGCGCCTTGTAGACCAGCTGATGCTGCTGCACGCGGTTCTTGCCGCGAAAAGCGTCGCTGACGATGACGGCCTCGAAGTGCTGACCGTCGCCGGCCACTTCGACGTGCTCACACTGCAGTCCCTGCGCGATGTACGCCTGGACGTCTTCGGGTCGGACCATGAAGCTCTCCCTATTTTCGCGGCTCGCCTTGAGCCCGCGATCGTATCTTCTCTCGCAGCGGCCAAGTCTAGTGGCGCAGTTTGTACCCGGTTCGCAGCATGGCGACGGCCAGCAACGACAGCACGGCCAGCGCCGCGATCACGACGGCGAGGCTGAAGACGGGAGTCACATCGGACGTACCGAAGAATCCGTAGCGAAACCCGTCGATCATGTAGAAGAACGGGTTGAGCATCGAGACGGCTTGCCACTGCGGCGGCAACGCGTGGATCGAATAGAACACGCCCGACAGGAATGTGGCCGGCAGGATGAAGAAATTCTGGAACGCGGCCAACTGGTCGATCTTCTCGGCCCAGATGCCGGCGATGACGCCGAGCGCGCCGAGGATCGTCCCGCCCAGTACGGCAAACACGAGCACCCACAGCGGCTGCGCGAGCGGCACATCGACGAAAAGCATCGCCGCCAGCAGCACGCCCGCGCCGACGATTACGCCGCGCACCACCGATGCCAGCACGTAGGCGCCAAAGAATTCCAGGTACGAAAGCGGCGGCAGCAGCACGAACACGATGTTGCCGGTGACCTTCGACTGCGCAAGGCTCGACGAGCTGTTGGCGAACGCGTTCTGCAACAGCGACATCATCACCAGACCAGGCACCAGGAACTGCTGATACGAAACGCCGGAATAGGTCTGGGTGCGCGCCTCGACGACGTGGGCGAACACCAGCAGGTAGAGCAACGCGGTCAGCACCGGCGCGAACACGGTCTGGAAACTCACCTTCCAGAAGCGCAAGTACTCCTTGTAGAACAGCGCCCAGAAGCCGGTCATGGCGTGCAGCCGATCATCGCGGTCCGCATATGGGAGCGGTCAGGCGGCGGCACGATCGTCGTGCGGTTCGGGATGCCCGCCGCGCATGATTTCGACGAACACCTCTTCCAGATCAGGCTGCAACAGCTCCATCTCGACGATCCGGCAGCCACCCTGGCGCAGCACGCCCAGCACCTGCTCGACCTCGTCGTAGGCGTCGAGCGCGAGAATGTGCGTCGCGCCTTCACCAGCCGAGCGGCGCGCCTGCAACGCGCGCGGCAGCGCGGCGCCGTCGATCCGCACCCGCAGATTGAGGCTGTGATGGCGCTGGATGAGCGCGGCGGTTCGATCGAGCGCGACGATCTTGCCGCGCTTGAGCATAGCGATGCGACCGCACAGCGATTCGGCCTCTTCGAGATAGTGCGTGGTCAGGACGACGGTGTGCCCGGCCGAATTCAACTCCCCGATGAACCGCCACAGTCCCAATCGCAGCTCGACGTCGACGCCCGCGGTCGGCTCGTCGAGAATGATGACCGGCGGCTTGTGCACCAGCGCCTGCGCCACCAGCACACGGCGCTTCATGCCGCCGGACAGCGCGCGCATGTTGACGTCGGCCTTGGAGGTGAGATCAAGCCTGTGCATCACCTCGTCGATCCAGGCGTCGTTGCGTCGCAGCCCGAAGTAGCCCGACTGGATGCGCAGCGTTTCGCGCACAGAGAAAAACGGATCGAACACCAGTTCCTGCGGCACCACGCCCAGTGCACGCCGCGCCTTGCGATAGTCGCGCACGACGTCGTGGCCGAGGATCGTGGCGCTGCCGCCGTCGGCGCGCGACAGCCCGGCGATGATGGTGATCAGCGTAGTCTTACCGGCACCGTTTGGGCCGAGTAGACCGAAGAACTCGCCCCGCTCGATACGCAGATCGACGCAGTCGAGCGCGAGCAGACTGCCAAAGCGCTTGGTGAGGCCGCGAACCTCGATGGCGGGTGAAACCGGTGCTACCACTTGGGCGGGTCGGGGGCGGGTCGGGCGGCGGATGATTCCGCGCGTTGTCGGCAAAGCCGGCGATTCTACGGGAACATCGCCCGATAAAACGGCAGAAATGCTCGTGCGCTCACGCGCTTGCCGGCGTCACCAGCAGTTCGTCGACGCCGTACAGCCGCGCGAGCTTCAGGAATCCTTCGGGGACGTTGAGCAGGCGTGGCGCATGATCGGCGGCGCGATTCAGTTCGAGCACCAACGCGATTGCCGCGGAGTCGACCTGCGTCACGCCGGCAAGGTCGATGTCCGTCGCACCGCTGCGCACCGCGTTGCGAGCCGCTTCGATCAGGCCGGCTACGGTCGCGTTGGTGAGCGCGCCTTCGAGCAGCAGGCGCTCGCCCTGGTGCCGAATCACTTGCGTTCGTCGAGCTGCTTGTTCTTGTCGGCGAGGGTCTTGATCAAACCGTCGACGCCGTTGGCTCGCACTTCCTGGTTGAAGGTTTCGCGGTAGGTGGTAACCAGGCTGACCCCGCCGATGGCTACGTCGAACACCTTCCAGGCCGAGTCGGTCTTTTCCATGTTGTAGTCGATCGAAATCGGCTGTGCGCCCGATTGTTTGATCTCGGAGCGGACCAGCACTTCGGTGTCACTCGGTTTCGCGCGCAGCGGTTTGTAGTCGATGGTCTGGTTGCGGTAAGCGCCCAGCCCGGACGAGTAGGTATGCACCAGCAGCGTGCGGAACTGCTCGATCAGCAGCTTCTGCTGTTCGGGCGAGGCCTTGCGCCAGTTGGGCCCCATCGCCAGTGCAGTCATGCGCACGAAGTTGAAATGCGGCAGGATCTTCACCTCGGCCAGTTCGACCATGCGACGCTGGTTGCCGGCCTGAATGTCCTTGTCGGACTTGATGATCGAGATGACATCGCCCGCCACCGATTTCACCAGGGCGTCAGGAGCGACGTCTTGCGCCGCCGCGTGCATGGCTGAGCCTGCGACGACCAGAATCGAGGCAACTGCCAGGACGATCAGGCGCTGCATCGAGGCCAGCGCACAACGGATCTGGAAGATGCTTTTCATTGTTCGTATCACCCCGCGACTAGTTGATCGGACCGTGACGCGAGATTGCGCCAAGCTCGCCCGCCTCACCGAGCACCTCTTGTCTGCCCGGCTGCGGCGTTAACGCCGTATCGCGCGGCAAGCTGACCGACGCGCCGGTCGCGTTCGACTGCCGCGATTCGTTGACGGTGGCGGAGCCCGTAAGTTCCCCGCCTGGCGCGGCAGGCGCCTGCGCGTCAGGATCGCGCGGACGAGGCGGATTGCCGTCGTACACCAGATTCTGGCGGCGCTGCAGGAATGCGTCGCGCAAGAAAACGTAAGGATCGATCGCCGCTTGCGACAACAGCCCGGTCGTGTCGAGCGCATCGGCGCGCTGATTCACGGTGCTCAGCGTCCACATGGTCCAGCGCACCGCCGTTTCGTACTGGTCGCTGGCGAGCCCGGCAAGCCGCCCCGACGGACTGGCCGCGATGTCGACTCCCAGCGCGGGCGTGTCGCGAAACGTGCTCGGCCCGAAGAACGGAAGCACCAAATACGGGCCGCTGGGTACGCCCCACCAGCCGAGCGTCTGACCAAAGTCTTCGTTGTGCTTTTCCAGGCCCGAATCGGAGGCGACGTCGTACAGGCCGCCGATGCCGAACGTGGTGTTCATCAGCACGCGAACCCAGTCCGACATCGCGTCACCGACCTTCGCTTGAAACAGGTTGTTCGCGCCGATCCAGACATCGCCGAGGTTCGCGAAGAAATTGCGCACGCCGGTTCGCAGGAGCGCGGGAACATAGTTGCGATACGTTTCCGCAACCGGCTTCAATACATTGCGATCGAGCGAGTCGTTGAAGCTGTAGACCGCGCGGTTGTAGTTCTCCAGCGGATCAACCGCACTGGGAGTGGTCGCGCACCCGCTCAGCACCAGGATCACGCCCAGCAGATGCATTCCCCGCAGCAACGATCGCCGAGGCCGCGCGAGAGGCTCGTTGTTGTTGTTCATGTTCATTTGTCCGATGTTGTTCACTGCTTCTGGTTCGCCATGCTTGTGCTTCTTGTGCTTCCACTTCTACGTCGCTACTTCTTTTCGCCGGCGGGCTTGTCGCCGCTGCCGCCTTCAGCCGCCTTGCTGTAGAGAAACTGGCCGATCAGATTCTCCAGCACCACCGCTGACTGCGTGAGCTTCAGCGTGTCGCCGGTCTTGAGGTTTGCCGTATCACCACCCGCGGACAGGCCCACGTATTGCTCGCCGAGCAGACCCGAGGTGAGGATCTTGGCGGCAGTGTCCTTAGGAAACTTGAAACGCTCACTGATGGCAAGGGCAACCACCGCTTCGAAACTCTCGTTGTCGAATCCGATGTCCACGACACGCCCCACTACAACGCCGGCGCTCTTGATGGGTGCACGGACTTTCAATCCGCCGATGTTGTCGAACTTCGCGGTCACGACGTAGGTCGGATCGCCGCCGAAGCCCGTAGCATTGGCGACGCGCAAGGCCAGAAACAGCAAAGCCGCCAAGCCCAGTGCCACGAAAAGACCAACCCAGAGGTCGAGCAGGCGATTACGGTTCATGGTTCGCAGTCGGTTGGAGCGTGGAAGGTGGCGTTGCAAGCTAGCTTGTTGGTTTGGTGAGTCGCGCGCGGGCGTTGATTTGGTGCTCGATCGGACGAACCGCCGGCACTGGGCCGGTACGCGACGCCGACCCGCCAAGACCCCCGCGACCTAAGAACCCCGAAACATCAGCGCCGTCAGCACGAAGTCGAGCGCGAGGATCGCCAGCGCAGAGATCACGACCGTACGGGTAGTCGCGCGCGACACTCCCTCGGCGGTAGGCGCGGCATCATACCCTTCGAACACTGCAATCCATGTGACCGCAACGCCGAAGACGAGGCTCTTGATGCATCCGTTGACCACGTCGTGGCGCAGATCCACCGAGGCCTGCATCTGCGACCAGAACGCCCCCTCGTCCACGCCGATCACTAGCACCGTGATCAGGTAGCCGCCAAAAATCCCGACGGCCGAGAACATTGCCGCCAGCAACGGCATGGAAAAGATGCCGCCCCAGAATCGCGGCGCAACCACGCGCGCGATGGGGTCGACTGCCATCATCTCCATGGCGGCGAGCTGCTCGGTCGCTTTCATCAGGCCGATCTCGGCGGTGATCGCTGAACCTGCGCGGCTGGCGAAAAGCAGCGCCGCCACCACCGGGCCGAGTTCGCGCAGCAACGACAACGCCACCATCGAGCCGACCGCGTCGGCCGATGCATAGCGCACCAGGATCTCGTAGCCCTGCAAGCCGAGCACCATGCCGACGAACAGCCCCGACACGCAAATGATGATCAGCGACAGCACGCCCGCGAAATGCATCTCGCGCACGATCAGTCGCGGTCGCAGGAAGCTCGCGTCCGAATGGCGCAGCACCGCCACGATGAAGCGCGCGGCGAAACCTAGTCGCGCCACTGCATCGGTGACCCACGCTCCGAGGCCTTCGAAGAACGCGCGCAGCATCATCGATCCAGCAGGTCAGCGCGATACGAAGATGCGCTCGGGTAGTGAAAGGGCACCGGTCCGTCGGGCTGCCCATGGACGAACTGGCGCACGAACGGCGCATCGGAAGCACTGACTTCGCGCGGCGTGCCCTCGGCGACGATGCGTCCGTCGGCGATGAAATAGATGTAGTCGACGATGCGCAGCGACTCCTGCACGTCGTGCGTGACGATCACCGAACTGGCGCCGAGTGCGTCGGTCAGCCGCCGGATCAGTTGTCCGATGATGGCAAGCGAGATCGGATCGAGGCCGGTGAACGGCTCGTCGTACATGATGAGATCCGGATCGAGCGCGATCGCGCGCGCCAGGGCCACGCGCCGGGCCATGCC
>CADECO010000046.1:5934-13386 GCA_902825905.1 uncultured beta proteobacterium | reverse complement strand
CGCAGGATCGTGGTCTTGCCGCAGCCGCTCCCACCCATGAGCGCGACAACCTTGCCGCGCGGCACGACCATGGATATGTCGGACAGCACCAGTCGCGATCGGTCGTAGCCGAACGAGACGTTCTTCAGCGCAACCTGCGGTTCGTCAGCCAATGAGAGGTCCTGAAGCGGAAATCCGAAGCAGACCGGTGGGAGGAATACGGTAGGGGGCGGGTACGTACGGCAACGACCGTTGAGGGCCGGCCGTGATCAGTCGGTGCGATGAGGGGATTCGATATCGCGAATGGTCATTGTTTTTCGCGGCTGAGTCCGGCTTGTTCGTGCCGCCAAAGCAGTCCGCACCGCACGCCATGCATGCAGTGTAGCAATGTAGGAGAGGTCGAAATTCTACGCATCGACGCATGGACCAACAACCGACGGACCGCGAGCGTAGCAGGGATGGGTTGAGGTTCGTCGGATGCGCGCGAGCAAGACGCAGGCCGATCGCTTTTCGCGCCGCACAGATCGATAATACGTGCCGCTCGACTGGCGCGGCATCAATGGCCATCGACCGCGAGGAACACCACCATGCAGGGCGGTACGGGCAGGTCGTGCCGCAACGTACTGCCGTTACTTGCAACCACTGCTACTTCCACGTGAGTCAGACCATCGTTCAGATCAAGGGACTGCGCAAGCGCTACGGCAAGAACGCCGCGCTGCACGATGTGAACATCGCAGTCCAGGCAGGCGAGTTCGTGGGACTCGCCGGATTGAACGGCGCGGGCAAGACCACGCTCATCAAGTGTCTGCTCGATTTCTGTGAGATCGACGCCGGGACGATCGAACTCTTCGGCATTCGTCATACGGAACCGCGCGCCCGCGAACAACTCACGTTCCTGCCTGAACGCTTCGTGCCGCCGGCGTATCTGTCGGGGCGCGAGTTTCTCCGTTACGCGGCCAGCCTCGCGCGCTTCGAATACGACGAGGCACACGTGCGCGCGATGCTCGCCTCACTCGACCTCGACATGGCCGCCCTCGACCGCCCCGTCCGCGCGTTTTCAAAGGGCATGACGCAGAAGCTCGGACTGGCGGCGACTTTTCTGGCCAAGCGCGCGCTCTACATCCTCGATGAGCCAATGAGCGGCCTCGATCCGAAAGCGCGCATGCACGTCAAGAACCTCCTCACCGCGACCCGCAATGCAGGACACGGCGCTTTTTTCACCTCGCACTCGCTGGCTGACATCGAGGAACTTTGCGATCGCGTCATAGTTCTTCACCAGGGTGTGCCTTATTTCGCGGGGAGCCCTCGACAGCTGTGCCAAGATTATGGGCAAGTCCCTATAGAACAAGCGTTTTTGCGCTGCATCGAGGCACCTTCACATGGTCGAAACGAGCACGAAACCGACGTTGTTGATCGTCGATGACGATCCGCTGATAACGGATTCGTTGTCGTTCGCGCTTGGTTCGGAGTTCAACGTCCTCACCAGCGATTCACGCCAGCACGCAGTCAGTCAACTTCGACAGTTGGACGCCGCGCCGCAGCTGGCGCTCGTGGATCTGGGGTTGCCGCCGGTGCCGCATCGTCCCGACGAGGGATTTTCGTTGATCAGCGATCTGCTCGCGCATTCGCCGAGCATGAAGATCCTGGTGCTGTCGGGGCAGAACGATGCCTCCAACGCCCGCCACGCACGTACCTTGGGCGCCACCGAGTTCATCGCCAAACCATGCGAACCGGCACGCCTCAAGCAAGTGCTGCATCAGGCTCTGCAGGTTCGCGCGGCCGAACTCTCCGGCGCATCGGGCGGCGAAGCGGCGATGCTCATCGGCAAGAGCCTGGCCATGCAAAAGCTGCGCAGCCAGATCTCCCAGTACGCGAACTCACCGTTCCCCGCGTTGATCGAGGGCGAATCAGGGAGCGGCAAGGAGATGGTGGCGCAGTCGCTGTTTCGCCTCTCGTCGCGCAATAGCAAGCCATTCCTCGCGCTGAACTGCGCCGCGATCTCCCCGACGCTGGTCGAACCGACATTGTTCGGCTATGTAAAAGGCGCATTCACCGGCGCGGTAAACAACAAGGCCGGTTACTTCGAGGAGGCCGCCGACGGCACGCTGTTCCTCGACGAAATCGGCGAGTTGCCGCTCGATCTACAGGCGAAACTCCTACGCGTTCTCGAGAACGGCGAGTTCCAGCGGGTCGGGGAGACGCAGCAACGGGTGAGCCGCGCACGCGTGATCGCCGCCACTAACCGCGACCTGCGCCAGGAAATCAAGAAGAATCACTTCCGCGCCGACCTCTACCATCGGCTTTCGGTGTTCACGATCAGCGTGCCGCCGCTGCGTGATCTGGACGAGGACAAAACACTCCTGCTGGATCACTACCGGAGGTTCTACGCCGAGCAGGCGCATGTCGCACCGTTCGCACTGGATGAGAGCGCGACGAAGTTGTGGCGGGAGTACCACTTTCCCGGTAACGTCCGCGAGCTGCGCAACGTAGTGATCCGCCTCACCACCAAATACGCAGGCCAGCGGCTGTCAGCGGGCGACCTGGAACCCGAACTCGATGTGAGCGCCAGTGCGCCGGTCGCAACGGCCGAACCGCAGACGTTCGCGGTGCCGTCGGACCCGGAGGTGCTGGTCGAACAGGCCCAGAAGCATCTGCAGCGCGAGCGCGGATTCAGCCTGGACCATCTGCTGAAATCACTCGAACAGGGTTACATCGAGGCGGCGATGAAGCTCACCCGCGGCAATGTGAGCCAGGCAGCGAAGCTGCTTGGTATTAACCGCACGACGCTCTACAGCCGCATGGAGTCGCTGCAAAAGCAGTAGCCCCTCGATCGGGTCGGATCGGTCTGATCGCGATCCCCGTTCACCGCGTTCCGAGTAGCGTTATCCTCTCGCCCGGAGTACAACGCGCTGCCATGTCATAAGCGTCGCCGGCCAGTTCGGATGGCGCCAGAAATCCACGCTGACCGAGACGCCGGGACCGTATCGAATCGCCCGGGAGCGTGGCGCCGCGGATGTCATCCCGAAGCAACAGTCGGACGCAGGGCGAGATCGTCGGAGAGCGCAGTCTTGCCAATGCAATCGCAACGCCCGGCAGCACCTGGCGTTTCCCTCTCAGGTACGTGAGGCTATGTATCTCAGCCACTTCGGACTCGACGAGCCGCCGTTTCGGATCACACCGAACACCGATTTCTTCTTCGACGGTGCCAATCGCGGCGCAATGCTCGACGCCTTGCTCTACGCGATCACGCATGACGAGGGCATCGTCAAGGTCACCGGTGAAGTCGGCAGCGGCAAGACCATGCTTTGCCGGGTGCTCATCAATCGTCTCCCCAAAAACGTCGAGACGATTTACCTCGCCAATCCTTCGCTGTCGCGCGAAGAGATCCTGCATGCGATCGCCGAGGATCTGCGCGTGGAGCTCACCGGGCAGCGCACCACATTGCTGCTGCGGGCCTTGCAGAATCATCTGATCGATCGCTATGCCCAGGGCCAGCGGGTGGTGGTGCTTATCGACGAGGCACATGCGATGCCGACCGAGAGCCTGGAGGAGATCCGGCTGCTCTCGAATCTGGAATCGAGCCGCCACAAGCTCTTGCAGATCGTTCTGTTCGGTCAGCCCGAGCTCGACGAGCGACTCAGTCGCAATGACATGCGCCAGCTCAACGAGCGCGTAACGCATTCGTTCAAGCTCGACCCGATGCAACGACCGGATATCTCGAGCTACATCGATTTCAGGTTGCGCGCCGCTGGCTATCGCGGGCCGGAGCTGTTCACGCCGGCCGCGCAGAAGCTGATCGCCGGCGAGTCCCAGGGGCTCACCCGCCGCGTCAACATCCTGGCCGACAAGTCGTTGCTGGCGGCCTTTTCCGATGGTGCAACGCAGGTCCTTCTGAAGCATGCGCGCGCCGCCATAAAAGACTCCGGATTTCGGCGCATCGGGCGGGCGTTCAACCCGTGGTGGCTTGCCGCTGGAGGCGTAGCCGCAGGATTACTGATCGGCGTCGTGCTTCAGTACACGCCGCTCTTCAACTGGATTGGAGGCGTCTTCGGCGGCCCAAACGCCAAACATAGTGAGCAGAAGCAGGTTCCGTCGCCGTCAGTCTTGGACAGCGAAAAGTCAAAGCCCGCGGTGCCCTCGACCGATGCGCGCGCTGCTGCCAGCCCGTCCCCAATCGCGGCCTCGGCGGCTGCGCCCGCGAGTCAACCCGCTGAATCCATCAAACCGGCGACGCCCGCACCAGAAGCCGCCGCGGACCCGGTCGTGGACAAACCACGCGAATCGCCAAGCCAGGCAAAGTCCGATACGGTGTCCGTGGAACCTGCCAGAGCGGCCTCTCCCGAGACGAAGGCCGCCGCCAGAGATCCTGCCCCCACCCAACCCGCCGCATCGTCGACGGCGGATCCGGCCGCACCTGATACGGCCGCCTTGCGCGGTCAGCTGGCACGCGAGCGCTATGTCGCAACGCGTCGATGGCTCCAGGAGACGCCGGTCGATCGGTATTCGATTCAATTACTTACGGCCACCGAGGTAGATGCCACCGGGATGGAGACGTTCCTGCAGCGGGCATCGGAAGTCGTCGATCTGCGGCAGATCTACCTGTACCGCTGGCGGGCCAATGGCCGCTTCAGCTACGGCGTTACCTACGGGACATTCGATTCCTTACCCGAGTCGCGCGCGGTTATCGCGAAACTTCCGGCACCACTCCGCACGTTCAAGCCTTACCCGGAATCGCTCGGCGTGATCCGCAAGCTGAACCCCCTCTGAGGCGCCGACGCGGGCACCAGGAACAGGCATCCGATCGGGCGGCTGATGGGTTGCGCGAACGCGTGCCCATCAGTTGGATTTATCGCTCTTGTTCAAACTGTTAGCGCGCTGTGAGTTGCAGTAGCCCATGCCAAAACATTGGCGGTTACTACGGCATTTGGGGGGAACATGTCTTGTTATACTGCCTGAGCATTCTGCGTTACTCGCAGCGTGATTCCGTAGTAACCACCGGCTTCTCGGATTCCATTCTTCTCATGCACGGTATGGCCAAACGATCCATTTCGTTTTCGCTGTCGGCGCTCGGATGTATCGCGCTTGCAGGCTGTTTTCAGCCGATGAAGCCTTCGCCAGTGCATCTGCCCACCCGGCCACCGGCGGAGCAACCGGCCTCCTCGCCGATTCCATCGCCGGTACCAATGACCACGGTGCTGCCCAAGCCGAAGCCGGCCGCGAAGGCGGAGACATACAGCGTCGTCGTGAACAACGTACGCGTGCACGAACTTCTGTTCGCGCTCGCGCGCGACGCGAAGCTGAACGTCGATGTCCACCCCGGTATCACTGGCGGTGTCACCCTGAACGCGATCGACCAAACGCTTCCGCAGTTGCTCAATCGCATCGCCAGGCAAGTCGACATGCGCTGGGAGCTCGAGGGGCCGAATCTGTCAGTGATGCCCGATTCGCCCTTTCTGCGCATCTACAAGATTGACTACGTCAACATGGAGCGCTCAACGACTGGCACTGTCAGTGTCGCTGCGCAGATCGCAACGGCCGGCGCCGCCTCACTTCCAGGCGGTGGTGGCGGAGCCGGTGGTGGGGGCGCCGGGGCCTCGGGCGCATCGAATGCCTCCACCGTGACGGTGCGTAATACCGCCGACAATAAGTTCTGGGTGACGCTGATCAAGAACGTCGGAGAGCTCCTGCGCGAGACGGACAAGATCATTCCGACGTCCGGCACCGTCGCGGCGCGGCCCTCAGCACCAACTCAGCCTGCGGGTCAGGGCGGGCAACAGGCTGATCAGCAGGCGCCGGCCGCCCCGAGCGTGCAGTTCCGGGAAGCGGCGTCAGTCATCGCCAACCCTGAAGCGGGCGTGCTGTCGATCCGCGCCTCGCAGAAACAGCACGAGAAGATCCAGGAATTCCTCGATCAGGTCATGACCAGCGCGAAGCGACAGGTCCTGCTCGAAGGCACGATCGTGGAGGTCCAGCTCAGTAATCAGTTCCAGCAGGGCATCGACTGGGCCCGGATTCGCGACGGACTGGCGGGCTTCAGCTTTGCGCAGGGTGCCGGGATCAGCTCGGGCGGCGTGGGTGGACAGACGCTGCTGGGCGTGACGCCAGGATCGCTCACCGCCACGCCGACCGGCAGCATCTTCACCATGGCCTACTCGGCCCGAAACATCTCATCGACCATCCGGTTGCTCGAGAGCTTCGGCAACGTACGCGTGCTGTCGAGCCCGCGCCTGAGCGCGCTGAACAATCAGACGGCGCTGCTCAAGGTCGTCGAGAACCGGGTGTACTTCAACGTGAGCGGCAACATCACGCCCGGGACGGTGAACTCCGGCGCGATAGCCACGTTCACCTCGACGGCGAACGTCGTACCGGTGGGTTTCGTCATGAACATAACGCCGCAGATCAGCGACTCAGATTTCGTGACACTGAACCTGAAGCCCACCATCTCGCGGATCGTCGGCTCGGTACAGGATCCCAATCCTGTGCTGCGCAACCCGTGTTTCCTGTCCAACTCGCCGAATTGCAACCTGCCATCGATCGACAACCGCGTCCCCGAGATCCAGACCCGTGAGATGGAATCGATCATCCGCGTGAGCAACGGGCAGGTAGCGGTCATGGGCGGGCTGATTCAGGATCAGTACGTGGACCGCGAGGACAGTATCCCGGGCGTCAACCGGGTGCCGATCGTGGGCAGCGTATTCGGCAATCAGACAAAAGTGAACGAGAAGACCGAGTTGGTGATCTTCTTGCGCCCTGTCGTCGTGCGCGATCCGAGCATCGACGGGGACTATCGGGGGTATCGGGTCTTGTTGCCTGGCGACGACTTCCTGCATCAACCCAATCCCGGTCGTCCGCGAGGCTTTGAAGGGAGGCCGGAGTGAGTCTGCTGCTCGAAGCACTCAAGAAGGCTGAACTCGCCAAGCAGCAACAGGCGGCTCAGCAAGGCGGTACTGAAGATACGACGTTACCGATCACCGGTACCCGCTCTACCGATCAACTCAGGGACACGCCGCGCATCGATCCGCTCACCGTCACGCGTGATCGACTGCCTGAAGTCGACGCACCGCTCGAACTGGTCCCGGACCAGATTCCCGCTGGCGATCCCGCACGCGGCTCGCCGCTCGATCTGGCGTTGACCGACTCGCTGCCGCAATCGAGCAGTGGAGCAAAGGTAGTCGCCGCAGCTGCTGCCGCAGGTGCTGCTGCCGCAGCCGCTACCGCGGCAGCACCCAGCACGGCTTCCGGCGCCCGCGCAGAACCCAAGGAAGCGCGCACACGCAGTTGGACGCAGGACACCGCCGACGATCGCGAAGCCGCGCGACGCATATTCGAGGCGAAGACGCCGGGATACAACCCGCGACGCCCGTTTTACGCCGCGCTAGGTGTGCTTGGCCTGGTCGCCGCTGGCGCGTTGGGCTACTTCTGGTGGGAGCTGCAACCGCGCAGCGCGTTCACGACGGCATCGACGAAATCCGG
>CADECO010000046.1:0-5834 GCA_902825905.1 uncultured beta proteobacterium | reverse complement strand
ACCGCTCGGGCATCTGCGCCGCGCCCGTCGGGGGTCGTGACGAACGCAGCCGAAGGCGCGGAGAGTTCGATCCGAGTGAGCCGCGCGGCGCCCAGTTTGGATCCGGCCGTAGAGCAGGCTTACGCCGCGTTTCAATCGGGCGATATGGAGCGTGCACGACAGCTCTACTCGCGCGCCGCACAGTCTGATCCGCTGAACCGCGACGTCCAGTTGGGACTCGCCGCTGTCGACCTGCGCGAGCGGAACCTCGGCGGTGCTGAGGCACGCTACAACAAGCTGCTCGAGCTCGACCCGCGCGACCCGCACGCATTGGCAGGCATGACCGCCATTCGGGGTGCCGCAGATCCGGTCACGACCGAGAGTCGGCTGAAAACCTTGATCGCGCAACAGCCCGATTCGGGGCTGCTGCAATTCGCACTTGGCAATCAGCTGGCAGCGCAGTCGCGCTGGAGCGAAGCGCAACAGGCGTACTTCAAGGCGTTCACCAGCGAACCCGACAACCCGGATTTCGCGTTCAACCTGGCGGTCAGTCTGGACAATATTCGCCAGGGTCGCCTGGCATCTGACTATTACAAACAGGCCCTGACGCTCTCCGAGCGACGGCCCGCGGCCTTCGACCGTTCTCGCGTATCGGCGCGGATGCAAGAGCTGCAGCGCTGAGGTCGGCGCTGCCATCGCCGGGTAAGTGATGAACTCTCCGGTCGCTTCTCAAGCCAAGCGCCAGATCGGGCAGATCCTGATCTCGCAGGGGATCCTCACCGAGGATCAACTGCGAATCGCCCTGCTCGAGCAGTTGAAGTCGAAGCAGCCGGTCGGCCGGCTGCTGGTGCAGCTCGGGTTCGTCACCGAGCCTACGCTGCGCGACGCGCTCTCCGAGAAGCTGAGTCTCGCGCCGGTCGATCTGACCCAGATCGTCGTCGATTCGGGCGCGCTGCGGCTGGTACCGCGTGATTTCGCCAAGCGCCACAACGTGTTCCCGGTCGCGCTTGACCGTGAACGCCGCCGCCTGATCCTGGCGGTCTCCGACGTCAACAACATCGTCGCGGTCGACCAGGTTCGCGCTCAGTTGCGCGGCGAGCTCGATGTCGAGTTGCGCCTGTCTGGCGAGCAGGAAATCGCCCGGGCCATCGAACAGTTCTACGGGCATGAACTGTCGATCGATGGCATCTTGCACGAGATCGAGACCGGTGAGATCGACTACCAGAGCCTGCAGGCCTCTGGAGACGAATACAGCCAGCCGGTCGTACGTCTGATCTCGGCGCTGCTCGCGGACGCCGTCGAGCGCTCCGCCTCCGATATCCACTTCGAGCCCGAGCAGAATTTCCTGCGCATCCGTTACCGCATCGACGGTGTGCTGCGGCAGATCCGCTCACTGCACAAGACCTATTGGCCGGCGATGGCGGTGCGCATCAAGGTGATGGCGAAGATGAACATCGCCGAGACGCGTGCGCCGCAAGACGGACGCATATCGCTATCGCTCACCGGCCGCCAGGTCGATTTCCGCGTTGCCTCGCAAGTCACTACCCACGGCGAAAACATCGTCCTGCGGATTCTCGATCGGCAGAAAGGAATCGTGCCGCTGGAGGGGCTGGGTCTGCAGCCCGAGCAACTGGGAATGCTCAAGCGCATGATTGCGCGGCCCGAAGGCGTGATCCTGGTAACCGGTCCGACCGGTAGCGGCAAGACCACCACGCTCTACTCGATCCTGAACCATATCAATCACGACGGGGTCAACATCATGACCCTGGAGGACCCGGTCGAGTATCCAATGGCGCTGATCCGCCAGACCTCGATCAACGAAGCGGCCAAGCTCGACTTCGCCAACGGCATCCGCTCTCTCATGCGCCAGGACCCCGACATCATCCTGGTAGGCGAGGTGCGCGACGAGGACACCGCGCAGATGGCGCTGCGCGCGGCAATGACCGGCCACCAGGTGTATTCGACGCTGCACTCCAACAACGCCGTCGGCGCGATTCCGCGGCTGATGGACAACGGCGTCAAATCCGAACTGATGGCCGGAAACATCATCGGCATCATCGCGCAGCGGCTGGTGCGTCGCCTGTGCAAGCACTGCCGTCAGCCCTATCAGGCAACGCCGCAGGACTGCCAGGTGCTCAACGTCAAGCCCGACCGACCACCGGTGATCTATCGCAGCGTGGGTTGCGACCACTGTGAATACCAGGGCTACAAGGGCCGGCTGGCGATCATGGAGATCCTCAAATTCGATGCCGAGCTCGATGAAATGCTCGCGCAGGGCGTCACTTCTCGCGAGTTGTTACGCGCGGCCACGGCGCGAGGGTTCCGAACACTGGCCGATGATGGCGTGCGCCGAGTAATCGACGGGACGACATCGCTCGACGAATTGTTCCGGGTTGTCGACCTGAGCGACCGGCTCTAGCGAGCAGTCGCGTTATCACTGGGCTCGAACGATGGCGCTGTTCAACTACAAGGCAGTCGATGCGCAGGGCAAACGCTCGATGGGCCAGATCGAGGCGGTGAACGTCGTCGATCTGGAGCTTCGACTCAAGCGCATGGGGCTGGACCTCATCGTGGGCGGTCCGTCGCGCGGCAGCGCGATCGGGATAGGCACCAGCGTCAAGCGCGTCGATCTGATCAATTTCTGCTTCCATCTGGAGCAGATGACGCGCTCGGGCGTGTTGCTCACCGACAGCCTGACCGATCTGCGCGACAGCGTCGAGAACATCAAATTTCGGCAGGTGATCTCGGGCCTGATCGAGGGAATTCAGGGCGGCCAGAATCTCTCGCAATCGCTCGCGCTGTACCCAAACGTGTTCGATGGCGTGTTTCGCGCGCTGGTCAAAGCGGGCGAGGAGACCGGGCGGCTACCCGAAGTCCTGAGGAGCCTGGGCGACAAGCTGCGCTGGGAAGACGAACTGACGTCGCAGACCAAGCGCGCGCTCGTCTATCCGGCGATCGTCTTGAGTCTGGTCGTGTTCGTCGTCTTCTTCCTGATGCTGTGGCTCGTGCCGCAACTGATCGGCTTCATCAAGAACGTCGGTCAGACGATCCCGCTGCACACGCGGATACTCATCGCAGTGTCGGAATTCTTCGTGAATTTCTGGTGGCTGGTGATTCTGCTGCCGATCGCAGTAGGCACCAGCCTCACCTATGTCGTGCGAACCAATCCGCTCGCGCGCTACCGTTTCGATGCGTTTCTGTTGCGACTGCCGCTCGTCGGAAACGTGCTTCGCAAGATCATCCTGTCGCGCTTTGCCAGCATCTTTGCGCTGCTCTACTCGTCGGGTATCACGATCCTCGATGCGATCCGATCTTCGGAGGAAACGGCCGGCAATCGCGTGATCCAGGAGGGCCTGCGCCAGGCCGGGCAGCACATCGCCGAAGGCAAGACGGTAACCGCCGCCTTCCAGGAGGTCGATATGTTCCCCTCGCTGGTCATCCGCATGCTGCGGGTCGGCGAGAACACCGGCAGTCTCGATACCGCGCTGATGAACGTGAGCTATTTCTACAATCGCGAGGTGCGCGAGAGTATTGCCAAACTGCAGTCGCTGATCGAACCGATCCTCACCGTGGTGCTTGGCCTGTTGCTGCTATGGGTCATGCTCTCGGTGCTTGGCCCGATCTACGACACGATCTCGAAGCTCAAGTTCTGACGAGCCCGAAGCTCTAGGATCTCCGCATGCCCGATCGCCGCCTCATCTATCTGACTTCCTGGCGCGCCACCGCGTACGTTTCGCGGCGCGGCCAGCTCATGCTTGGGCCAACGTTCGCCAACGACGAAGACGGCCACCAGCAGTTCGCGAACTATCTGCGTGAATTGCCGCGCAACACCCTGCTGCACGTGCTGGCCGACATCGTGGAGGAGGACTTCCATGTCGAGGTCATTCCTTACGTCCGCGGCGGCGATCGATCGCAGTTGATCGCGCGGCGTCTGGCGCAGCGGTATCGCGACACCAGCCTGTCGCTTGCGTTGTCGCTTGGCACCGAGAAGACGCAGCGTCGCGACGAACGATTGCTGCTCAGCTCGTTCACGAACACGCAGCTATTCCAGCCCTGGCTCGATGTGCTGCAACGCAGTGAACTGCCGGTCGTGGGTGTCTACTCGGTTGCCCTCGTGGCCGCAGCGCTCGCCAATCGACTCGGGTATGGCATCAAGGAACGCTGCCTGCTGGTAAGCCTGCAACCTGCCGGCCTGCGCCAGTCGATGGTGTGGGAACGCAAGGTCCGCTTCAGCCGCCTCGGACCGCTGGAGCCGGCCGATGCCGATCAGCCGGCACGGGTCGCCGCGGCATTCGCCGGCGAGACGATTCGCATCCACCAGTACCTCACCGCGGTCCGCATGCTGCCGCGTGAAGGCCCTCCGGTAGACGTGTTGTTGATTGCGCCCTCGGGCCGTAAGCAACTGCTGGCAGCGGCCGCATCGGACACGCCGCAGCTCAAGTACCACATTGTCGAAGTCGGGGAGGCCGCGCAGCGCATCGGTCTGCGCGACTACCCCGCGCATGCCGGGGCCGAAGCGCTCTATCTGCACCTGCTGGCCACAACCACGCCCAAGCAGCAGTACGCGACCGAGCCCATTCGCGAACGCTATCGGAGCTGGCAAGGCCGGATGGCGTTGCTCTTCGGTGGTGGCGCGATGAGTGCAGCTTGCCTGCTGCTCTCCGGCGTTCAGTGGTTCAACATCATGGAAGCACGCAGCCGCACGATCGAGGAGCAGCAGCGCGCCCGCGCAGTGGCAGAAGACTACGCCCGGGTCACCAAGAGCTTCCCGCGTGTGCCGACATCGTCGGAAAACCTGAAATTCACCGTCGAGAACTACTCCAGGCTGCTGAAGCAGACGCAGACCCCACAGGCGCTGCTGGTCGATCTGTCGGCTGCGCTCGATGCCGCGCCGCTGCTGCAGGTGGAATCGTTGCGTTGGGAGGCGGCGGTCAATCCGCGCGATCGTAACCGCGATAACACCAAGCCGCCCGCGCCGCAGCAGCAGCCCTCAGCCGGTGCCCCAGCTGCGCCGGAGGTCCGCTACGACTTGGTCGAGATCCACGGTCGCGTCACGCAGATTCCATCGAGCAATTACCGTGCGCTGGCCGCGGCGGTCAATGAGATGGCCGATCGACTGCGTCAGCGTCCCGGCGTCGAGGTGATCTCGACACGCTTGCCGTTCGACATCGGTTCGGAGGCGAGCCTGTCAGGCGACCTGTCCGAAACCCGGCCCCCGGATACGCCACGTTTCGTCATCACTTTCGGACGGAGGATCGGCTCATGAACGTAGGCCGCGAAACACTGAAGCCGCTGCTCGTCCCAGGGCTGATTTCGCTGGTGCTCGTTGCCGCCGGGATCGCCGTGCTGATGGTCACCGATGGCATCTTGAAGCAGGCCAATGCCGAGCTGATGCGCGCACGGAGCGAGCGCGTGGGCGTTCAGTCGAGGCTGTCGCAGGCGACCGATGAGGAACGACAGGTTCGTGAGCGGCTGGCCGACTATCAGAAACTGCGGCAAAGGGGCGTGCTGGGCGAGGAACGCCGGCTCGACTGGATCGAGACCATCAAAGAGATCCACAAGGATCGTGGGTTGTACGACATCAAGTACGCAATCGAACCACGAAAGGTCGCGGAGCATCTTGGATTGCGGGGAAACAACGATGTCGACTTCATGTCTAGTCCCATGCGGCTGGAAGTCGCGATGCTCCACGAGGGGGATCTGATCAGCCTGCTGGCCGATATGCGAACCCGGCTTGCACCACACGTGTACGAGCGCTCGTGTCGCGTCGACCGGGTGCAGTCCCCGCAGGTCGGCTATGGCCCCCAACTGCGGGCCGAGTGCACGCTCGACCTGATCACGATTCGTGATCGCAC
>CADECO010000045.1:13730-24858 GCA_902825905.1 uncultured beta proteobacterium | reverse complement strand
TGCCACCTTGAGCCCTGCTTCGCGCGCCATCGAGACGTGGGCGCTCGCATAGTCTTGCTTGGGGCGGCCGTTCGGGTAAGCGAACAGATCGACGCGCTCGCCGAGCAGCGACTCCAGGTACTGCTTGCTCTGCACGATCTCGGCGCGAGCCACTTCGTCTTCCACTGCTGCGAGTATCGGGTGCGACATCGTATGCGCCCCGATGGTCATGCCGGCGCGCTTCATGCCGAGCACTTGCTGATCGGTCATCATCAGGTCATCGGGTAGCGAGGCGTCTATCTTTCGTGCGATTGCCGTCACACGCTCCGTACGTTCCTCGATGGAGAAGTACTTGAGCTTGCGCAGCAGCCGATCGATCGCCGCGAGGCGCTCCGCCGTTGTGCCAATCGAATAGGACTCCAGCCCCATCGACCTGAGATCGAGCTGTAAGCCTGGCGCCTGACGGATCGTCTCGATCACGGTGTCATTGAACATGCGGCCGCCATTGAGGAACCCGGGCGCTACGAAGAACGTGGCGTTGAGGCCAAGTCTGCGCAGAATCGGCATGGCCAAGGTGTAGTTGTCGGCGTAACCGTCGTCGAAGGTAATCGCCAATGGCCGAGGCGGAAGCGGCTGAGAAGAGAAGGTGGCTATGCGTTCAAGCGGAACCACCGAAAACCACCGCTTCACCCACAGCATCACCTGCTCGAAGCGGGCGGCATCTGGCTCCCCGGGCCGCAACTCGTCAGGCTGCGCCAGCACCCGATGGAAGATCATCACGGTGGCGGGGTTACCACCACCGGGACCGAGCATCGCGTTGATGAGTCTGTACACGTCGGGCGTTGCAGCCGGTGCTGCGGTGCCAGGAGGCGCCGCGGAACGCAGCCTATCTCACCAGCACAATCCGACGTGCTCGCCACGCCAGGACTGTCGATTGGGAATGTTCACCAGATCAATCAGGATGTGTTCGTCGCGGACGTGGCCGCGCAGCGATTCGAGGGTGCTCGCATCGTTCAGCCCGACCACCAGAAGGTCCGACTCTCCAACCACGGCACCCAAGTCGCTTTTCATGAGTGAGCCCAGATGCGGGAGGTGTTCGGCGATGAACCGGCGATTGGCGCCAAGCAGATTCGAAAGATGCACCTCCGGATCGTAGACCGAAAGCGTGAGCCCTTTGCCAAACAGCTGCTCGGCCAGGTAGACGAGTGGGCTTTCGCGCAGATCATCGGTGCCGGTCTTGAAGGCCAATCCGATCATGCCGATGCGCTTCTTGCCGGACGCGAGAATCTTGTTGATCGCGTGTTCGATGTGTACCCGATTGGACTGGAGAATACCGCCAAGCATCGGCAGTTCGACGTCGTGCGACTTCGCCAGGTACATCGTCGCGCGCAGATCCTTTGGCAGACAGGAGCCGCCGAACGCGAATCCGGGTTTCAGGTACGCCTTCGAAATGTTGAGTTGCGTGTCGCGGCACACCAGATCCATCACCTGGAACGCGTCGACCCCGAGTGACTCGCACAGCCGCGCAGTCTCGTTGGCGAATGAGATCTTCAGCGCATGGAAGTTGTTGCAGCAGTACTTGACCATCTCCGCCGCGCGCACCGAGGTGGCGTACAGCTCGCATGGCAGATGGCCGAACAGGTCGCGCAATTTCTGCACCGGATAGTCATGGGTCGCACCAACGATCGTAAAGGGCGGCCGATCGTAGTCGCGGATGGACGAGCCTTCGCGCAGAAACTCGGGCTGGAAACAGGTATGAAAGCCCTCACCACTCTTCTTGCCCGATGTCTCCTCGACGATCGGGGCAAGCACGTCTTCCACCGTGCCGGGTACCAACGTGGAGCGGAACACCAACACGTGCGGCTGCGCCTTGTCGCGTAGCGCGGCGCCGACTTCACGCGCCAGCCGCAGGATCGCCGACTGGTCCTGGCTGCCGTTGGCCGCCGAAGGCGTGCCAACGCAGATCAACGACATCTCGCTGTCATGGATCGCGGCGCGAACGTCCTTGGTGACCGTAACGCGCTTACTGGCGACCACTTTCGCCATGAGCTCGATCATGCCCTCCTCGACCACGGGAGTCTTCCCAGAGGCGATGAGATCGAGCTTCGCCTGGTCGATGTCGACACCGATGACGTGGTGGCCGTCACGCGCCAGGCAGGCGAGCGACACCGCGCCGACGTATCCGAGTCCGAAGATGCTGATTCTCACGGTTGATAAGCCCTTTCCGCTTGGCCAGGCTGCGCGGACGCACGTCCGGCCATGCCACGTTCGATGATTCCGTCCAGACGGCGCATGGAGCTGTCCCACGCGTGATGCGAAAGCATGCGTGCCCGGCCTGCCAGCGCCAACCGGCTGCGTTCCGTCGGGTCTTCGATGATGCGCAGGATCGCCGCAGCGTACTCCGCGGGCGAATTGGCCACGAGGAAATGCTCGCGATCGAGCGCGTCGACACCCCCTGCGGCGGTCCCGCTAGTAACCACCGGCACACCCATCGCCATGGCCTCCAGAATCTTGTTCTGGGTTCCGCGAGCGATGTTGAGCGGCGCGACCATCAGTGCCGACTTCCGCACGTACGGCTGCACTTCCGGGACCGACCCGGTGACCGTCACTCCGGGAATCTCGCCCAGCTTGCGGATCGCGGGCGAGGGGTCGGCGCCGACGATGATCAACTTGATGTTCGGACGGCGCGACTTGAGCAGCGGCAGGGTGTTCGCGCAAAAATCGAACATGCATTCCTGGTTCGGGTAGTAGTCCATCCGCCCGATGAAGCTGATCGTGTCCGGGTCGTACGGCTCGTCTCCGGGGCTGAATGCCTTGCTGTCCACGCCATTCGGAAACCAATCGGCAGGCGTGCCAGTACCGTAGCTCTCCAAGGTCTCCCACTCGGCGCGTGTGGTTGCGGTGCACAGATTGAACTTGCGAGCGAGTCGCTTCTCCTCACGCTCGAGCTTGCGTCCTTCCAGCCAGTAGCCGGCGGAAAGCGGGAAAGCTTTGTAGTGCGCGTATTCGAGCCACTTCTGTGAGTCCATGTCACCGAAATCGAGAATCTTGAACGGTCCCTCGACATCCGAAAGGTACGGGGCAACCGACGAGCAATGCACGAAGATCAGATCGAAACGCTCGGCCGACACCAATCGCCGAATCTGGGCCGCCAGCTCTGCAGAGTAGAAGTATCCAAACGATGAGGGCCGCAGCGTCGGCAGTCTCGCGACCATGCGAAGCGCCTGCACCGTGTTGTTCACTGTGACCACTTCGAACCGATGACAGTGCGGCGCGATGCCCTGGCCGTCCCGCGCTTCGGATTCCGAACGGGCGAGTGAGGCCACAGTGACTTCGTGGCGCTGCGCCAGGTGCCGGATCATGTTGAATGGCCGGATCTTCCCGCCGCGTTTGGGCGGGAACGGGAAACGGTGACAGACGTAGAGGATCTTCACGCCGCGACTTCCTTCAACTCGTCCGTTACGTCTTCGGGTGAGCGCCGATCCAGGAAGATCCGGCACCAAACTTCGAAGTTGAGCAACGCGAGCAGCCGATCGGTTCCGTCGACACGATTGGCATCATGCGCGGCAATGAGGTCGCTGATACTTGCGTGGTTGAAGAATCCGCGCGCATTGACGGCCCGCTCCGAGAGGAGGTGACGCATTACCTGCGCCAGTTCACGCTTGAGCCAGGCACCCATCGGCATGCCGAAGCCGCGCTTCTTTCGATCGAGGATGTCGGCAGGCAGCTTGTCGCGCATCGCCTCTTTCATCAGATGCTTGAGTCGGCCGCCACGAATCTTGATCGACTCAGGCATGCGCGCCGCGAGTTCCACCAGTTCATGGTCGAGCAAAGGGACACGGCACTCCAGCGACACCGCCATGCTCATCTTGTCGGTGAGCAGCAGCAGATCGTCGGGAAGCTGGGTTTCGGCATCGACGGTGAGCATCCGATTGAGGGCATCGTCCGCCTGCGCCATGCGAAAGCCGTTGGTGAGTGCATCCCACGTATCGGCACCGTTCGCACGCAACAACTGTGTCTGCTCGGCACGCGGAAACACCTCGACGTAGGAACGATAGCGTTCGTCGAACGGCAGATCGACGCTCCCGAGAAAGCCGCGCGCGAGCCGCGCCACATTGAGCAATGGCGAATGTCGGTCGCTTGGCAGGCGCCGCGCCAGGCGGGCGAGGAGCTGGCGCATGCCACGCGGCAGATGCTCGAAATACGACTGGTAGCGGCTGCCCAGGTAGCGCCGATAGCCGCCGAACAGTTCATCGCCACCAACCCCGGACAGGATGACCGTCACGTCCTTGCGGGCGAACTCGGAGACGAGATAGGTGGTGACGAAGGCGGTGTCGGCGATCGGCTCGTCCATGTGCCAGGCCAGCCGCGGCAACAACGACACGACGTCGGGCCGGACGATGATCTCGTGATGATCGGTCTTGAACAGATCCGCTACACGGCGCGCATAGGGCAGCTCGTTGTAGAAGCTGTCGGCGCCGCCGCCGTCGAATCCTATGGCATAGGTCTTGATCGGCAGATTACTGGCCGCAGCCATATACGCCACGACCGCGCTGGAATCGACACCGCCGGATAGAAAGGCGCCGATCGGCACGTCGCTCACCATCTGCATGCGCACCGACTGCTCCAGACGGGCGCGCACCTGTTCGATCCAATCTTGCTCAGTGGTCGTGCGATCGATCGTCGCCGGCACGTTCCAGTAGCGTCGAATCGTGGTCTTGCCGCCCTCGATCACCATGATCGATGCGGTCGGTAGCTTTTCTACACCCCGGAAGATCGACTGCGGTGCCGGCACATAGCCCAGGCCGATGAACGAACGCAATGCGCCATGATCGACATTGACGGAGAAATTCGGAAGCGCAAGAAACGCCTTGGCCTCGCTCGAAAATGCGAGGGTCTGGCCTGAACGATAGATGTAGATCGGTTTGATGCCCAAACGATCGCGCCCGACCAGCATGCGCTTGCGTCGCCCATCCCAGAGCGCGAAACCATACATGCCGTTGAGATGCTGGACGAAATCGTCGCCATACTCTTCGTACAGGTGGATGAGGACTTCACAGTCCGAGCCTGTCTTGAAGCGATGGCCTTTTGCTTGCAACGCGCTGCGCAGCTCGCGAAAGTTGTAGACCTCACCGTTACACACCAGCCAGATCGATTCGTCCTCGTTCGACAGCGGCTGGTGACCACCGGACAGATCGATGATCGACAGACGCCGCATTCCGATCGCCGCCGCACCATCGATATGCTGTCCCTCGTCGTCCGGACCTCTGTGCGAGGTCACGCGCCCCATGGCACTCAGCGTGGCTGACTCGATCGGTCTGCCATCGAAGCGCACGATGCCGTAGATGCCGCACACGTCTGGGATCCTTTCGCTTAAGCGCGCACCGGCTCGCGCGCCGGGGCGGTAAGCGCTTCGTAGACAGGCGCGTATCGGGCAACGCTGAGTGTCCAGGTGCGCTCCACTTCAACGAATCGACGAGCTTGGGCACGAATCTGCGGCCACTGATCCCGCATCGCGAGGACCCTGCGAATGGCTTGCGCGAGCGCGCTCGCATCGTCGGCCTTGAACAGGACGCCGGTATCGCCGTCGCGGATCAGTTCGTGGTGGCCGCCGACGTCAGAGGCGACGAACAACCTGCCTTGAGCCATTGCCTCGAGTGGCTTGAGCGGGGTCACCAGTTCGGTCAAGCGCATGCGCTTGCGCGGGTAGGCAAGCACATCGATCAGATCGTAGTAACGCTGCACTTCGGCGTGCGGGACGCGCCCTGTAAAAACGACCGCATCCTTGAGAAACAGCCGCTCGGCCTGCGTGCGCAATTGCTGGTCTTGCGGGCCCCCACCGACCAGAAGCGCCTTGACGTCGGGATATTCGGCCTTCAACTGCGACATCGCATCCAACAAAAGGTCCAGGCCCTCGTATCCATAGAAAGACCCGGCAAACCCAAGCACGATCGAAGCGCCCTGCAAACCGAGCTTCGCTCGTAACGCTGTGTCGGGCTGACCCTGTGGCGTGAACGATTCGGTGTCAACGGCGTTGGGGATCACTGTGACCCGCTCAGCAGGAATGCCGCGGCCGATGATTTCCTTGCGCAATCCCTCGCAGATCGTCGTGACGTGGTCGACACGTTTGAGCGCGTAAGTCTCGAGCGCGCGCGATACCTTATAGCGAAGACTGCCTTCGGACGTGGTGCCGTGGTCGACTGCGGCATCTTCCCACAGCGCGCGGAGCTCGTAGACCACCGGGAGGTGCAGGGCGCGTCCGGCCCAGATCGCCGGAAGGGCGTTCAGGACTGGGGAATGTGCGTGCAGCACATCGACGTCGTGTGCAATTGCGAGTTCCCGTATCCGGCGCGAGGAGGCGCGCATCTCGTCGAGGTATGCGCCGCCCGGAATCTTCGACAGCAATCCATGCCGCATCTCGGTGCGATGGAAATGCCATCCTCCCGCGCTTTCCGGATTGGCGGCGTACTTGCCGTGCCGCGGTGTGGTGAGTTGCACGGTATCCCAGCCACGTGCACGCTGCTCCCGCAAAATTGCAGCCGTGCGGAACGCGTAGCCGCTATGCAGTGGCAGTGAGTGATCCAGAACGTGCAGGATTCGCATGCGCCTCAGACCTGCGCTCCCGCGGCAACCGGTCGAACGGCAACCGGCGTCGCGCTCTCGGCTGACGTGGCGTTCAGGTTTCGCAGGAATCCCTCGAACATCAGCAGCGTCCAGATCGAGGAACTGTAGTCACGCACGCCCGATTCATGCCGCTCGACAATCTCGCGCAGATAAGTCCGATCGAAATACCCGGTACTGGCAAGCTGCTCGCCCAGCAGACTGGCGCGAACGCGCTCGCGCAACGGCCCGCGGAACCAGCGCGCCAACGGCACCGCGAAACCCATCTTGCGCCGGTACAGCACGTCGTGCGGCAGATGCGGCTCCATCGCCTTCTTGAACAGGTACTTGCCTTCGCCGCCTCGCACCTTCAATGACGAGGGCAGCGTGGCGAGCCATTCGACCAGTGGATGATCCATCAACGGCTCGCGCACCTCGAGCGAGTGCGCCATGCTCGCGCGATCCACTTTGGTGTTGATGTCACCGACCAGATAGGTGTTCAGGTCGAGGTACTGGACCAGGGCAAGCGGATCGTCGGTCCCGGCGCGCTGGGCGTGGCGGCGGAACACCTCCACCGCGTTGTAACCGTCGAGTCGAGCCTTGAGCGCGCCACTGAACAGCCGTCTGCGCATGTCATCGCGCAAGATCGAAATGCCGTTGAAGTAACCCTCGACGCTGTCGCGCGCCAGCGCCTGGAAAGTACTCTTCGCGCGAAACACTCGTGGCGCCCAGTCGGCCTTGGGGTATACCGCGCCGGCCAACCCAAAAACCGGGCGACGCACTGCCAGCGGAAGCGCCGAACGCATGCGCTCCTCAGCTGCGTGCATGCGATAGCGCCGGTAGCCGCCGAAGCTTTCGTCGCCCCCGTCACCCGAGAGCGCCACGGTCACGCGTTTGCGCGCGAGCTGGCATACACGGTAAGTCGGAATTGCCGAGCTGTCGGCGTAGGGTTCGTCGTACAGTCGCGCGAGTTCATCGAGCAGTTGAAAATCGTCGCTTTCGACCGTCTCGACAAAGTGATCCGTCCGGTAGCGAGTCGCCACCTCTCGCGCGTAACGCGACTCATCAAACTGCGGGTCGGTGAACGCGATCGAGCAAGTGTTGACGGGGGTACTGACCAGTCCCGCCATGGTGGCCACGACGGCGCTTGAATCGACGCCTCCAGACAGGAACGCCCCGAGGGGAACCTCGGAAATCATGCGTAGCCGGACCGACTCCCTGAGTCGTTCGACCAACTCGGCTTGCGCGTCGGCATCGCGAATCGGGTTGTCGAGGGTGAAGCGGACGTCCCAGTATCGCTTCGGCGCAGGCACAGCCTGCCCGCGACGCACTGTGAGCGTATGCGCAGGAGGGAGCTTCTTGCCCATCAGAAAGATCGTGTCGGGCTCGGGCACATATCCGAGCGCGAAGTACTCTTCGATCGCGCTTTCTTGAATGGTCCGGTCGAATCCTTCGTGAACCAGCAGCGATTTCAACTCGGAACCGAAGACGAATGTGCCATCGGGCAGGAGCGCGTAGAACATCGGCTTCACGCCCAGCCGATCACGCGCCATGAACAGCGTCTCGCGTTTGGCGTCCCATAAGCCGAAAGCAAACATGCCACGGAAGCGATCGACGCAGCGCTCACCCCACGCTTCCCACGCATGCACGATCACTTCGGTGTCGCTCTTGGTGCGGAATACGTGACCAAGCGACACGAGCTCGGGAATCAGCTCCTGAAAATTGTAGATCTCGCCGTTGAACACCACCGCGACCGAACCGTCTTCATTGAACAGCGGCTGCTGGCCGGTCGCAACGTCGATGATTGACAGCCGGCGGTGACCGAAGCCCACCCCCGGCGCGATGTGGTAACCACCTTCGTCGGGACCACGATGAACCTGCGTATCGTTCATGCGCTGGAGCAGCGCGCGCGGGAACTCGCGCTTGCCCCGGATATCGATCATGCCGACGATGCCACACATATATACCTGAGCTCTTCAGTTAGCAGCGACGAACGCTCGTATTGTGGACAAGCTCATCGATTCAAATGCGTAGAAGTTTGGGCCGAGCAAATCGTGCCCAGGGATGCGACTTTGCCAGGGTCATGGTTGGCCGTGCATGCATCGATCACGGACTTCGCTGCCGTGGATTCCAGGAACTGACGCCGCGAAGCGGCAAGATGCGCGTACCACGAGAACCACTAGCAGCTCATCCTTTTCCTTTGACCAGGCAGTTGCGGGCGGCCGTCAATGCCTTCGCCTTGGTATCCCAGAACTCGTCAGAGACAACCGGTTGATCGTCCGGTCGCTGGGCGACCCGCTATCCTAGATTCCGGACAATGTAAGGGCCGAGGAAGTTCGCCACACCGATCGGAAGTTTGCGCCACATCGCAATGAACGCCTGGTACTTCGGATTCGAGGGGTTGTTCTGGGGAATTTCCGTGCCTTTCAGCAGGGCGTACTCATAGACCAGCGGCGTGGCCTCGAACCCCCAGTTCTTCTTGAAATCGAACGAACCGGTACCGCGCTTGCTGCGGCCGTAGTCGAAGATGCGAATCTTGCGCTCGCACGCCCGGCGCATCAGCTCCCAGTACTTGAAATCGTTTCCGGCCAGATCGCGGGCCAGGGTGTCGTCACCCGCGTAGTAAGGCAGTACTTCATCGCGGAAATAGAACGAGAGCACGCTCGAGATCGGCTTACCTCCCGGCTCAGTAATCGTGAGAATCTCGCAATCGTCTTTGAATACCTGACGAAGCGTCCTGAAGTATCGCTTCGGCAGCGCCGGGGTGCCATGTCGATGCACGTTGTCGGCATAGAGCGCGAAGAACCGATCGACATCGGCATCGATCGTGCCGATCAGGCCGTTCTTGATGCCCTTGCGGACCATCGCTCGTTGCTTTCTCGGGATAGCCAACATGTTCGCCTCGACGTCGGGGGCGAGCTCCTTGCGGAACATCACGTACAGCTCGTCGTTGCGGGGCCAGTCAGGCTGCTTCGTGCCGCGGTGGCGCAGTTCAAGATGCGAGGCACCCAATCGTGCAGCAAGGGCGCGCGCTTCGGCATGCAGCGCCGGAGCGGCCGCCGGATCGGTGACTGCGCTGCCGCCATATACGCAGAACGGCAGCGACTGCAATGAGTGGCCGAACAGCCAGCTATTGACCCGCGCCAACGGCAACACGCCGACGATCTGTCCATCTTGCTCTGCACATAGAAAGTGGGTCCGGTGATGGAACACCGACTCAATCACTTCGCGCCAGCCGCTTCGATGGAAAAAGGTGGCTTCAGGGCATCGTTCGACGAAAGCGTCCCATTGCGCTTCCTCTCCACGCGCCAGTTCCCTCACGGTAATCGGCGAGGCACTCACTCCAACCACTTTCTCGACCGGGTCGCGATTCATTGGGTCACCCCTGGCTGTTGCAAGAATACGCAGTCCATTCGGTCCCACTTGAAGTCGCGCAGCAGGCTGCGCAACCGCGACTCGGTACGGCGCAGATTTACGTAGTGTCGGAAGCGCGTCTTGAATTTGGCGTTGCGAACGCGCGGCTGATCCGGATCGACTTCCCACGGGTGCATGTAGAACACGGCAGCGCGTCGCTCCACGCGATTCACCCGCTCAATCAGCCAGCGTGACGCCGCGTAAGGCAGGAAGCGGAAGTATCCGCCACCACCTGCCGGCACGTTCATATTCAGGATCTGCGAGGTCGTGATTGGAATCTCGAGCAATCCTGGACGCGACTCGAACGGGAAGCGCGGCGCCTCCGGCATACCGTAGTGATCATGCTTGACCGGGTACACACTGGAACTGTATCGATAGCCGGTTTGAAGGAGGGAATCGAACGCCCAGAGGTTGGTTCGCCCGATCGAGAAGCTCGGAGCGCGATATCCCGCGACGCCTTGCCCGGTGATGTCCTCGAGGATGTTTTTCGAGCGCTTCAGGTCATTGGTGAACGCGGCTCGGTCGAACTCGGTGACGCGATGGTGCGCGTATCCATGGCTCGCAATCTCATGTCCAGCAGCAGCGATCCGGCGCACCATCTGCGGATAGCGCTCGGCGATCCAGCCCAAGGTGAAGAAGGTGCCTTTCGCTCCAGCTTCTGCAAGCGCGCCCAGAATCACGTCAACGTTCCGCTCGACGCGGCACGGCGTTCGGTCCCATACACCACGGTCGAAATGCGGGGCAAGCGCGGACACTTGGAAGTAGTCCTCGACGTCCACCGTCAATGCGTTCGTGACCGTCGAGGCACTTGGCGTGGCTGAATCGTTCGTCACGACTTACCTGCAGTTTGTACGTTTGCCTGTTTCAACCATTCCGCAAGGTGCGCAGCGATCCGCTGGGCGGCGCGACCATCCCAATACTCAGGCATCCGGCCGCGTTTTCCTCCAGTCGACAGGACCTCATCTACACAACGCAGGATGAGGGCGCGGTCTCGACGAACAAGGGTATTCGTCCCTTCTTCAATCGTGATCGGCCGTTCGGTGTTTTCGCGGATAGTGAGACACGGAACAGCTAACGCCGTCGTTTCCTCCTGTATCCCGCCGGAATCGGTCAACACCATCGCCGCGGTGTTCAT
>CADECO010000045.1:0-13630 GCA_902825905.1 uncultured beta proteobacterium | reverse complement strand
GGTTCGAAACGGCGCATGATCTCCGCA
The DNA here is from genome assembly GCA_902825905.1 of uncultured beta proteobacterium. Taxonomy (GTDB): domain Bacteria; phylum Pseudomonadota; class Gammaproteobacteria; order Burkholderiales; family SG8-39; genus CADEDU01. The sequence continues at coordinate 13,603 of CADECO010000045.1, read as the reverse complement.
GTCTGGACCGCGTGCGTCGCCGAGCCAACCTCGAGGTTCACATCCGGCTTCGGCAGGGACAGGTCTCGGAACAACTGATCGTTCATGGACGCGTCGTAGTGCTGGCCGGTGTGCACCAGAAGTACGGGCGGCAAACCCGGGTGCGCTTTGAGCGCAGCCAGAATAGGCGCCATCTTCATGAAGTTAGGACGCGCGCCGACAATGCAGAGAATGGGTCCGGCCCCGGACATTCGTTCACCCATGATTGTTCGATCTGGCGCGCGCGTGGCGAGTGTCGAACAAACTCAACCGCGCGCTCACTGGTTTGGTACTGAAATATGTCAACGCACAACGTCGGGGCGTCTGGCCGTCAGACCAGGCAGGCTTTCCGACAGATCGCAGGAGGCGCACCGCTCACCGGCGGCTAACGCCCGCTGCGCTAGAGGTCGACCTTCGAGGTTCGCAACTCTCGGACCAGTTCTTGCAGCGTGGTCGTAAGGCTTGACAGATTCTGCTCGACTCTTCGCAAGCGTTCGCTGAGTTCTTTCACGTCCGCCGAACTCCTGTGTTGCCTTCCACCCGGTACCTCGCTGTCCTCGCCGGAGTAGAAATCTTCGAGCTCTTCAGGAATGCTCCCCAGCGACTCCGAACTGACCTCAGTGCCGCTTTCATCGCGAATTTCTTCGACGACTGCCGCTACATCCTCGCCGGTCAGGTCATGCTTCTCCGCGAGGCAACCTGCCAGCAGCAGGCGGTTCGATAGTGTGTTGATCTGTCGGGGGATGCCGCGGGTGTACTCGAAGATTCCGTCGAATGCGGACTGATCGAATGTCGGATCGTCAGCCCATCCGACAAGTTTGAGGCGATGCTTGATATAGGCTTCGGTCTCGGCGCGATCGATCGGACCCAGGTGATGGGAAGCGATCACCCGTTGTGACAACTGTTCCATCTCGGGCCGGCGCATTAATCGACGCAACTGCGGCTGACCGACAAGAAAGCTTTGCAGCAACGCCTGCGTTCCCAATTGAAAATTGGAAAGCATCCGCAGCTCTTCGATCGCACGCAAGGTCAGGTTCTGGGCCTCGTCGACGATCAGTAGCGCACGTTTGTTTGTCGCCGCCAGCGAAGTGAGGAATGCCTCGATCGAGGCGAGCAGGTGCGCCTTTTCCCGGCTCTTGCTCGGAATTCCGAAGGCTGTTGCCACCGAGCGCAGCAGATCGCCCGCGTCGAGCTGGGTACTGACGATCTGAGCAGCAACGAATCGCGCAGGATCGAGCTGCTCGATCAGACTCCGGACCAGGGTGGTTTTCCCGGCCCCAATCTCGCCGGTTATGACGATGAAGCCTTCGCCCTGATACAAGCCGTATTGCAGGTACGCTAGCGCTCGGTTATGTCCTCGACTGCCGAAATAGAACTGAGGATCCGGATTGAGCTGAAATGGCTTACCTTGCAGGCCATAGAATGATTCATACATTGCCGCCGCCTATTGGAACGTGTGAGCGAATCCGCCGAATACGGATCGTTCCAGGATGTCCGAGTTTATCGTCGAATCCAACCGTAAAACGCGAAATCCCGAATAGAGTTGGGTGCGAGGCCCAACGTTGGAGACAAGAGTAATGGTGAACTCATCCTGAGTGCTTTGCGCGTTCGCCGTAGTCAATCCACGGCTTTTCGACTGGAGGCGTCCGAGCCTTCCGCTTACGTAAGTTGTCCCGCCGAGCCGGTGTACCAAGGTGATGTTTCCACCGAACTGTTTGGAATCGCCAAGGAGCAGGAGGTCCTCACCTGCCAGGGCAAAGGTCTGCGCGTCGATGGGTCGCAGGTCACGCCAATAGACATTCAATGCCAGGGTATTTCTCGTGCCAAGCCACACGACAGCAGTATCGATTTGCTTCTGAAGAAGTGTGCGCTGCGAGAAATAGCTCAACTGATCACCACTCACTGCCGGCAAGCCGAGCGTAGAGATGGTCCGATTTACTTCAGCAGCTCGCTGCACAGGGTCTGGAAACCGCGCAAGGTAGGCAGCGTCGAGTGCCAGCCTTGTATCTCCTGCCGGCAGTGAGAATAGACGTTGCTGGTAGAACGATATGTCGCGACTTGCTCCGAGGCTGAACGATATGTCGCGGTGTCGATGGGCAAGCCGGCCGTTATAGCCGGTTCCGAAGAAGCGACGTTCGACCAGAGCATCGAGTGAAGTGCGGGGAGACGGGCGCCAGGAGAATCCGCCGCCGTAGTTGTTGTAGGTCCTCGTCTCGATATTGAAATTGTTGGACTCTTGTCCACCCAGAGCCGAGACCGTCATCTCGGGCGAAACCCTGTAGTAGAGCGTTCCGAAGTAGCGCAGGAAATCACGACGTGTTGGTTGATTGTCCCATTCGATTCGATTCTGATTGTAGTCAAGGCTCCATCCCGCGTTGTCTGGGATTGGACCCTCGACATGTGCAACAACCTGCTGCGTGATGCTGCTCGGGACGGAGATGCTGCTTGATCCGGTCTGCGACCAGATATGGTTATATCGAACGGTGTAGGGGATGTTCTCCCCGATTCGACTGGCAATGTATGGACTGACCGATGCGGCCCGGCTTTCGAACCGATTCGCGTAGTCGCCGCTGGTGTCTTCGAACCGCGGCCCTAACGTAGAAAAAAATTGCTGCGTGATAGCGGCCGAGGTGTCAACGAAGAAGAATCGCTCGATCGCCTCGACCGTCGCGGATGTGCCGAGATTGTTGCCCCATCGGTCACGGCTGCGGTCACGGAAGTAGCTGGTTTTCAGCCCGGTGTACCCCAGACTGAATCGCAGGCGTGGCGTTCCAGCTTGGATCGCGATTCCGGGAATCAAGTCCAGCGATCCGTCAGCTTTAGAGTCGACGTCGCTTGGCCTTCTTGCATTGTCTCGTAGCGTCAAGCGCGCCCCAATTGAGGGCGTCACAAGCCATCCGCGGCCGACACTTTCACTGGGCGCTCGCAGCCCGATTGTGGGTATAGGCGCACCGAATCCGTACGAGTTGGCGTTGACGCCCAACGGCGGGGCCCCACCCGGCCGAGCGGGGCCGCTCGATTCCTGAAGCAGGTCAGCGTCGGAACTGCCGCCCGGCAGGGGCGCGCCAAGAGCCGGGACGCTCAGACTTTGTGCGCCCGCCGCACCAGCCGCGAGTGCCGTGAAGGCCGCCGCGAACAAGCGCTGAGCGCTGCGCCATGCTGCGATTGCCGTCCCGCGTCTGTAAGCGCGCCGATTGGTCGAGTGCTCGTTCGGCAGGCGGCTAACCCGCATATCCGTAGCTGCGATAGCCGTAGTAAGAACCTACCTCGGACCGCACCGCTTTATTCAAGAGCGTCATTACCACGGGACATGACTGTACCGTGGAAAGTGCTTGGCGCAGCGTACCTTGCGTGGTGCTGTCTGCCCCAACCACGACGACGATTTGCCCCATGTGGGAGGCCAGCACGCGTGATTCAGTCGTTGGCAACAAAGGCGGAGCATCGAAGACGATCACGCGATCCGAATAGCGATTGGACAGTTCCTGAACCAGGCCGGCCATTGACTGACTCGCCAGGAGTTCCGTTGATCTCGCTTGGGGTGAACCAGCGGGAAGCAAGGTCAGTTTTTCTACGTTGGACCTCAAGAGCACATTGCTCAATCCAACGGATTCCTCCGTTAGCAGATCCATCAGTCCGGGCGACGGGGGCAAACCGAGCGTGCTCAGTAGCGAAGGGCGCGCAACGTCCGCATCGACCAACAAGACGGTCTTGTCCAGCTCCATCGCGATGCTCATCGCAAGATTTATGGCGACGAACGTCTTCCCTTCGCCCGGAAGCGCGCTGGTTACCATGATCAGATTTGCACCGCTTCGGTTCTCGGCAGATCTGATGTTATCGAGCAGCGGCCTCTTTACCACCCGAAACTCATCGGCGATTTGTGAGCGTGCCGAGGTGGGTGTAACGATGCCGCTCGCCGCGAGACGAGCAAGGTCGATCGACACCTCCTTGCCTCCGGGTTCGCCGCGCGAAACCGGCGCGGGCCTGACCTCGGCAGCAGGTGAAGCCGCAGCCGTTAGGGTAGCGGCCCGAACAAGCAGCGGTTCGTCAGGCGTCGTTCCAGTCGACTCACTGGCGACTGGAATCTCAATTCCGGCGCGACGTAGTTCTTCCAGTCTCTTCGCTGCTTTTTCGATCGTACTCACGGTGCACCTCAGACCACGCGGCTAGTCACTGACAATACGAAGAAGACGGCGCCATATACGCAAACCAAGCCCGCCAGCGCAGCGAAGAATGCGTAGTTGTTGCGCCTTCGTTCACGAGCGGTGTGCTCGCTCGGCAACAACGAGATGGTCCCCAGCACCGGACGCTGCGCGACCTCTCGCAGACTACGGGCATCATGAAATGTCGGGGCAACCTGACTCGATACGAAACTTGCCGCCAGTCCTGCAGCCAAGGCCGCAATCAGGACCGCTGGCAATAGCAGCATGCGGTTTGGTGCCACGGGGCCTGGTGACACGCGCGGCGGATCGACGACCTTGAAGTTCGTGAGCCCGCCTACCGCACCGACCTCTTTCGACATGGCGACCGATTCGCGCCTCTCGACAAGCGCCTGGTAGTTCTTCCTCTGAATGTCGTAGTCGCGATTCAGTTGCGCCAACTCCGCCTCGATCTGCGGCAGTCGTTGCGCCATGCCGCGTAGCTGGTTGTGCTGCGCATCCGTTTCAGCCGCACGCGCCTGCAAAGAGGCAATGTTCGCTTCCGCTTCGGCCAGCGCAAACTTCAGGCGCTCAATGACGGAGTTGCCACTGAGCGACACGTTGGGTCGTACGGTGGCCATGGCGGCCAATTGCTTCCTGCGAGCCTCGACCTCTTTGCGCCGATCGGCTTCGAGTTGATCGACCATCTTCCGTGTGCTGATCACGTCCGGATGGATGTCGGTGTACTTTCGCAGCAGTTCGTCCAGCTGTTTTCGGAGGGGCTCCAGACGCCCATCGATCTCGGGGACACTGATTGGTCCTTGCTGCGCCGCCGCCGCCGGCTCTCCCAGCAGGATCGGTTCTTCGCCGGCCAACTCCTTTTTCAATGCGTCCCGACCCTGGACTGCCGCGCGGAGTTCGGTCCGAATTCGCTCGGCCTCCTTGCCGGCTTCAGCCATTCGAGCGAAATAGTCCTTACCATCTGTGCCCATGAGTCCGATATTGCGAAGCTTGAATTGCTTCAACCGGTTCTCGGCTTCTTCCAGTCTGCGTTCATACGTGGCAATTTGCTCTTCGATAAACCTTTGGGCAGTGTCTGCGTCGCGCAACTTATCGCCCTGACTCGCCTCGACAAACATCGTCACGAGCGCCTCGATGATCTTCGCCGCGTTTCCCGGTTCACTATCGCGATACGTGATAGTGAAGAGATTCTCCCTACCGACGCTGTTCAACTTGATTGCGGTCATCAGGTGATCGATCAGCCCCTGCCTTTCCGCGTCACCGATCTTGCCGTTGTCAAGACCCGCGGTCTGGACAAGCTTCTCCATGTATGGTCGGGAGATGAGCGTGCGGCCGACCATGGCGACCTGTTGCGCCGGATCGGGCTGTACGGCCAAACCCTGCATGAGTGGCCGAAGGATCGACTGCGTATCGAGATAGACCCGTGCCGTCGCTTCGTACTTGTCGGGGATCTTGAACAGCACGACGGCGCCAACCGCGCCGATCGCCCATGCAGCGGCCAATCCGAGCCAACGCCGCTGCCACGTTCCCCTTAGAACCGTCGAGACTTGGCGAAGCAGTTCGTCCATTTACGCTATCCCTGTTTGCTTGCAGCGCGTACGGCAATGGTGGTGACGCTGGTTCGAGACGTCAGAACCAGGTTTGCGGAATGATCAGGATGTCGCCCGGCTTCATATCGACATTGGCGGAGATGTCGCCGCGCTTCACGAGGTCCTTGAGGCGAACACCGTATAACTTATTGCCTTCGGAAGCCCTCACGATGCGAGCACCGTTGCCGTCGGCAAATTCGGTAAGTCCACCAACCGCGATCATCACGTCGAGGACCGTCATTTTTTGACGATACGCGAGCACCTGCGGACGGGTCGCTTCTCCAATCACGCGCACTTGTTCGCTATACGGTCCAGCAAACTGCGTGACGATCACTGTGACCACTGGGTCCCGTATGTACTTGCTCAGCGATTTCTCGATGTCCCGTGCAAGCGCCGTAGGGTTCTTACCAATCGCGGGGAGATCCTCGACGAGTTGCGTTGTTATTTTTCCGTCGGGGCGCACAGGCACGACCATCGATAACTCGGGGTGGCGCCAGACAATGATGTTTACGGTGTCGAGGGGCCCGATCTGATAGTTGTAGTCGGGCGTTGCCGCTTCAGTAGGCGCAGGGGGATATCTCGTGGCGCACCCCGCCAATGCCACGGCCATCGCGATCGCCAGCCACTTGAACAGCGCGGAAAAGTTGGCGAAACGCCAGATTGCGTAGTCCGACATTCTGTACTCCACTGATTTTTAAGTGAATTTCTGCAAGGGCGCCTACTGGATGGCGCTAGTCTTTCCAAACGTCCCGCCAAGTTGCAGTTTAAGCGGGACTTCTGACAAGACGCGGTGTCACGTAATGGACCTGACGAAAAGTCCACGGTGTGTTGCAATGATTTTCACGGATGTTACTGCGATCCAGCTTGCAGAAGCTACGGGCCTCAAACCCCATTCCAGAACGTCGGCCGACACAACCTTCGTGCAGGGAAGTCATATTCGCACGGTCCGTACTGGCGCCATTCGGCAAATGGTGTCGGATATGCGAACTCAATCACGCACACGCCACATCCCACACGCGCACCTTCGAGTGTTTCGGCGGGCGCGCGTCCCGGGAACTGGTGAACGGATTAGCGCGGCGATTTCGCCCGCGACTCAAATGCGAGTGCTACCGCGCGAAGTCTCGCACGAACCCGTGCGTCGGGTTGCACGCATCGCCCGTGCGTAGGTTCAACCAAGCTTGTCCTTCTGGTGCTGGTTGCTGTCGCCGCGGGGTTTCGCGGACTGAGGATCTGAGCTCGCCCGCGGCCGAGAACAGGCGGTTGGCTCTCTGTGCATCGAGCCCATAGCCAACAAGGCAACGAGATCGTGGAAGTGGCTGCGGTCGATCATCAGGCCGCGGTTCGATCGCGCAACGCGAAGAACCGGAAAGAAGGATCCATGATGCTTCGACGCATCGCCAGCGCTTTAGTGGGCCGTGTTGGACTCGAACCAACGACCAAGGGATTATGAGTCGCAAAATTCAAAATCCGAGGAGATCCAAAAACGTCCAAGTTCTCTAGCTTTTTCAATTAGTTATCTTTATCCTTTGTCCGCGATCGTCTAACGCAATCTATACGAATCCGTTTCCATATGGGGACCAGTATGGGGACCAAAATCGTGCGTTCGAACAAAGGACTGGGACGCACCAAGGCCGAACCACTAACCGACTTAGCCGTGCGCTCGCTCAAGGCTGGCCAGAAGCGAATCGATGGCAGGGAAACCGGTAAAGCTGGGCGACTCATGATAAGAGCGCGCGCAGTCGGCCGTGGTCAGCGCCGGGAGATCGTACGCGAGTTTTTCTTTCGCTATCGCAACGGTTGCGTGGATCGTCTCATTCGGCTAGGAACCTATCCTGAGCTTTCGCTACGAGAAGCAAATAGAAAAGCGGATCAACAGAGCGAACTCATCCGCAATGGTGTCGACCCGCAAGCGCAACGCGAGCGACAACATGCGGAACAACGTCGACGCGAGCGCGAAGAGCGCGAAACGTTGGAGCGTGAAGCGCGGCGCGGGACCCTCGCCGACTTGTTTCGACACTACGTTGAGCACCTCCGAAACGCAGGCAAAGTAAGTGCGACCCAAGTCGAGAGATCGTTAGCCTTGCATGTGTCCGGCCCGTTTCCGAGCTTGGCCGATCGAGCCGCCAACGAGATCACATCGGACGACATCTCCGATGTGCTTGCCCTCATGATCTCGAAAGGCATTGCGCGCCGAACTAACCTCGTGCGGGCATATATGCGCGCGGCGTTCGCCTACGGAGCCAAGCTCGACAACGATCCAAGGCGAAAGGCGGCTGCCATCAAGGCTGGCGACTCCACCGAGTTCCGCAAGCTCTTTGCGATCCGAGAGAACCCCGTCGCGATCGTCGCCCGCATTGCGGAGTACGACCGAGCCCGTGATCGCGTGCTGAACGATGATGAACTTCGTGACTATTGCAAGGGCCTCGTTGATTTGCATCCTGCAATTGGCGGTTTGCTAAAGGGAGCCCTTCTGCTTGGCGGGCAGCGCCTTTCCCAGTTGAAGCGCGTAACGTGGGCCGATTTCGATGCGAAGGCTCGCACTCTGCGACTGCGCGATACAAAGGGACGAGGCGGCGTTCGCGATCACGCTCTGCCGGTCTCGAATCAAGTCGCCGCGATCCTCAGCAGAATGCGCGCACTCAATCCGCAGGGCCTAATCTTCTCGACTAGGGGCGGCGAAATCGAGATCGACCTTTCGACCCTTTCAAACGCTGTACGAGATATCGCCGGCAAGTCGGCCCAATTGCGATCCGAGCGCGCGTATTCCTTGGGTGACCTTCGTCGAACGGTAGAAACACGGCTCGCTGCGCTTGGCATTTCAAAAGAGATCCGGGCGCAGGTTTTGTCGCATGGACGATCCAGCGGCGTGCAAGAGCGCCACTATGATCGGCACGACTATTTGCCAGAAAAAGCTACGGCCCTTGCAAAATGGGAACGACACGTATCGAGCGTTCTGAAGGGCGAGAAAACGAAAGTCGTCAAAGGGCGATTTCGTCGTCGCGACTAGTTTAGCGATATGCCGAAGAAGGCGGCTCAAGGTACCCATCAATAGCTTTGTCGGGTTGGATGACGGACAAACCATCGATCTCCCGACTCGCCGATCGATCACAGCCCCGGGACCGCAACTTGCCTCTCGGTACCGCAACACATCGTGGGCGTCGACTCGGCCCCCCCCAGGCGCGGGGGGCAGGCGCATCGCACGTAACGCGACGAGTCGATGACGTACCCAGCCTCTTCGCTAGGCAATTTTCTTGACGGGACGGCAAATCCACTTCAACCGCAGCTTCGGCGATTATTCCCTCAGCGGCGCCAGCTTGGAGGATTGATCTTCCGGCAGATCCTAGGCGGGTGCGCATCGCACTGCTCAGTCCGTGCTTCGGTTCGGCAGTCGGCAGAATCCTTGCGGCGGCACTTCGAGAGCGCTGTTGAACTTGCTCGAGAGATTCTGAAATGCAATGAGGCCCGTGAGTTCAACAATGGCATCCTCAGTGAAGTGCTCTTTGATCCGCGCCATGAGCGCATCATCGACATCTCGATCGGAGTCGGTCATCGCTTCGGCGTAGTCGAGCGCCACGCGTTCATGCTCGGCGAATAATGCGCTCTCCCGCCACCCATCGAGCGCCGCCACCTTCTCCGGGGCCGCGCCTCGTTTCATGAGCGTTGCAGAGTTGAGATCAACGCAGAACCGACAGTGGTTGATCTGCGAGACGCGGACCGTAACGAGCGAACGCAGCGCCGGATCGATCGGCGACGATCGGCGATCGATCATGCCGTACAGGATCGCCACGCCAAGAAAGAGTGGTGGTGCGCGCGCCCACAGGAGCGCCGAGTCGAGCACGGCACCATACTTGCGGCGCTGGTTCCAGAAGAACGGACGCAGATACCAGGGATAGCTGTTCAGTGGCTTTGCAGCGAGGCGCATGGCGAATGGTGACCGATCCCGGTCATTCCTCCTTCAGGGTCTCATTAGCACCGCGCGGACGCGGAACGATTCGCGGTGTACGGTTCCGATATCGCTCATATGCCTCGCCGAACTGAGATTGCATTTCGCCTCGCGCAGCGACAGCTGGGCATACATGAACACCAGAATCGGGAACATCGCAAGCAGCAGCGAACAGTGCGTGGCGTTTCATGGCGTGAGTCCAGTAGGTGGTACGGTCAGAGGCGGATGAAGGGTTCCAACCGAGCAATGTCGCCTCAACAATTGCCCGGTCTTGCGATGGGGATCAGGACGGCCCGCGCGCTTTTGATTGCACCCAGCCGAACAGCGCGCCGGCGAGAAAGCCGGCGATCGTCGCCGAAGCGAACCCTACGGCGAGATCGAGGCCAGCCAGCGGCTTGTTCGGTGGACGGCGTATCGATTCGAGATCGATCGCGTGCATCCAGGTCGAAAAAAATCGAATCGTTTGTTCGGGCGCGAGCCAGCTCGCGAGCAAGCACGCGACATACGTCACCGCCACGGTGACTGCGGCAGCGACTGCCGGAGCGAGAACAGGCTTCGTGTTCATTGCAGATCTCCTTTGATGACATCGAGCTCAACCACTCACTCCAATCGGTCGAACGGGTCGTGGCGCTCAAGCAACCTCGGGCATCACGCCGATCTCGATCACGGTCTGGCTCGTGTAGCGGTACGGTGGAACGACCAAGTTGGTCGGTGCGGGGACGCCTTTGTGGACGCGCCCGGCAAGATCGAACCGGGAGCCATGGCACGGGCAGAAGAACTCGCCTGCGCCGCGGGCCCCCGTGGCAGCACGGAACGTAGGAATGCAGCCAAGATGCGTACACAGCCCGAGCAGCACGCCGATCTCCGGTTTGCGCGCACGAAACGCGTTCACTGCGAACGAAGGCTGCTGTCGCGCGACGCGTGAGTCCGGATCCCGAAGGCGCACCCGTGCAGCTGCGTCCTGGATCCCCGCGAGCGCTTCTGGACTACGCTTGAATATCCACACGGGCTTGCTGCGCCAACTTACTGTCTCGAGCTGGTCGAGCTGCAGCCGGCCGATGTCGACCGTCACCGGACTCCCGGCGCTGCGGGCCCGCTCGCTCGGTGAACAGGACGCAACGAAGGGCCACAGCGCGCCAGCAACGCCCAGTCCACCGATCGTCTCGACTACAAAGCTAAGCGTCCGGCGCCGAGTGGCATCCGGTTGCTCGACGCCACCGCCGAACAGTTCTTCCCGATTCATGGCTTCATCTCCGCGGGCCTAGGACGTGCACCGTCCAAGGCATGCGTACATGCGGCAACGACACGGATTGCAATGGGGACCACGACCCTGGATCGTTGCGCGCGCAGATCGGTTCGCGCGCTACGATCGGGGCGAGACGGGGCGTGCGGCTAATCGCGCAGCCGATGCAGGAAGATGGCTATCGGAACGGGAGGAGGCAGTGACGGATAGGAGGGCTTTTGCGCGTGATGGCGCAACGGGTCACCGCCCAAGACCTGCCAGTGCACAACAACAGACTGGAGTACTGCGCCCGACGTCGCGGGGTCATTGGGTGACCCGGCGATGGATTCGTCGACTTGTGCGCAATGCGCATCGAACTTTGCGGAAGAGTCGTGTGCCGCGTCGTGCGGTTCCGCTGCGCCGCCTCCGTCTTCGACCAGACCGTGATGTTGGTGATGAAGAGACGAAGTGCCTCCATCCCCGAGCGCGCGATTCGGACAGGGCTGGCCGGCCATCGCGACCTGATGGAACGCGAGCAGCAGCGCCAACAAAACGCTCAGCGCGTAGGGTCGTGAACCGGGTCGGCAGAAACTATACATTTCGAAACGCTAGCCCATATCTCGCCCCGGCGATTGACGATCCTCAAGTCCGCTTCACGAAGAACCTCGCCTTCGGGGCAGGAGACTCCGGTCGACCGACGGATCCCCTCCGGGTATGCGGCGAGTTTGGACGCGCCTGCCTTGATGGTTCGGGAGCGGTATCATCCGGGCGCCGAATCAACGAATAATCAAGTGCGCTGTCTGAAGACCATCGTTCTATGTCTGCTACTGCTCGTGGTCCCGCTGCAGGGGATCGCGACGGCGCCGATGGCTTTCTGCGGCGATCAGGGCGACATGGCGCGCATCTCGGCGACTCCACCGAGCGCTCAGAAGAACGTGGATCAGGACACAGCGGGGGCTGTCGAGCCTTCTTGGCACGGCGTCGTCGCGCAGGTTGACGATCGAGGTGGCTGCCCGGATTGCCAATGCAGGGTCTGTGGCGCGTGCTGCACTGCGGCCGGGCTGCCTTCCACTCGCGATGCTCTGAGCACCTTGCTCGGACGTGCGGGACTTTGCCCCTTCGGCATCCTCGATCCCCTCAAGGGTCGTATTCCTTCGACCCTCGACCGCCCGCCGCCAGCCCCTCGCCCCACGCGCGTCGTGTAGTGCGGCGCAACGGGGAGGTTGCCTTCGCAGCCTTCCAACCCAAGATACGAACGCTTCGCGCGCGACTGCGCCTGGTTCGTCCGCATTGTCGGTGGATTCAAATTGCGAGGATTCCCACAGGTGTCAACTACAAGCCCACCCGAATTACCGTTTGTGCTCTTCGCTTTTCTTCTGCACTTCGCCTGGGAGATGCTACAGGCTCCGCTCTGGGTAGGGATGGCGGAGATGCCGCACTGGCAAGCGGCGCGCGCGTGCACGGTCGCGACGCTCGGTGATGTGATCATCGCGCTCGTCGCCTTCTGGGCGGGCGCGGTCGTGGCGCAAACGCGTCGATGGTTGTTGTCACCGAAGCACCGAGCGGTGATCGCTTACGTGCTGGTCGGGCTGGTCTTGACCGTTGCCTATGAGTATCTCGCCACAGGTCCGCTCGGACGCTGGGAGTACACCGCTTCGCAGCCTCGGTTGCCGTGGATCGGTACCGGGATTGCGCCGGTGCTGCAGTGGCTGACGCTGCCGTTTGCGACGCTCTGGTTGGCACGAGCGCATTGCTGGGGCCGCATCGTGTTGAGTCAAACAGCGAGCGGCAATGAAACCAGCCGCTCCCGTGGCTAGAGACGATGGACACGCTGTCGCATGCACTTTGGGTCGGTGCGGGCGCGGTGATTGCGCAACGCAGGCGGCTGATCGAAGTGCGAACCACCATTGCGATGAGCGCGCTCGCTGTGCTGCCCGACGTCGTTCACCTCGTACCAATCGCATTTTGGTCGCTATTCGGCGACGGATCGTTCGTGGCGTTCTACGCCTACGCAGTTGCCCTGCCGGGTGAAGAACCCGCGATGCCATCTGTCGTATCGCTCCTCGCCCACCATTTCCACTGCGTCATGCACAGTGCCCCCGTTGCGGCTGCAATCACCGCACTCGCGTGGATCGTGCATCGTCCGCTATGGATTCCTTTGCTCGGATGGTGGTCGCACATCGTGATCGATGTCTTCACCCACTCGGTCGACTACTACCCGTCGCCGGTGTTGTACCCGTTTACCTATCGCGGCTTCGACGGCCTGGCCTGGAACAAGCCGATATACCTCATGCTGAACTATGCGGTCTTGGTCGCGACCTACCTATGGTTGTTTCGAACGCGCAAGCGCGGTCACTCAATTTGATGACCTACGTCGAAGGGGCACGCGATGAACGGTTCTCAGGTGGTGCAGTTGGCGCACACACCATCGTCGCCGATTGCTGAGAGCGACGGTCGCGTCTGCCCGATGCATCCGCAGATTCGGCGACCCGCGCCGGGCGAATGCCCCTTGTGCGGCATGGTGCTAAAGCCGGGGTTGCCGAACCTGGAAGAGGAGGCAATCCCACACCGGCCGTGCTGTGGGCCGGGTGGCCTTTCTTCGTGCACGCGGTCCGTTCGATCACGCAATGCAGCCCGAACATGGGGACCCCGAACGAACTCGGTGTGGCAGCCG
>CADECO010000044.1:18891-24932 GCA_902825905.1 uncultured beta proteobacterium | reverse complement strand
CCGATTTGCGGAACGAAAAAATTAACTATAAGATTCGGGAACATAGCGTGCAAAAGCTGCCCTTTCAGCTGGTCGTCGGCGACAAGGAAAAAGCGGCACGCAAGGTGGCTGTCCGCGCTCGTGGCGGTGCCGATCTCGGCCAGATCGGCCTCGACGAGTTCATCGCCAGACTTCAACGATCCTCGGTACCCGGTGGCGGGGCCGACCTGCTCGATTGAGGGCCTGGCCCGCGGCGGTCGATTCGCAACCAACGCAGGAGTCCGAACATCAGCCAAGACAAGTCGGAACGCATCAACGGTGAAATCACGGCACCGGAGGTGCGACTCGTGAAAGACGATGGTGAGCAGGTCGGTATCGTGACCATTCGCGAAGCGCTGCGGATGGCCGAGGAAATGGAAGTCGATCTCGTCGAGATCGCACCGCTCGCCAAGCCCCCGGTGTGCAAGCTCATGGACTACGGCAAGTTCCGTTACCGCGAGCAGAAGAAAGCACACGAAGCCAAGCTCAAGCAGAAGCAGATCCAGGTCAAGGAAATCAAGTTCCGACCGGGAACGGACGAGGGCGACTACCAGATCAAGTTGCGTAACCTGATCAAGTTCCTCGAAGAGGGCGACAAGACCAAGGTGACGCTTCGCTACCGCGGTCGCGAAATGGCGCACCAGGAATTCGGTATGCGCCTGATCGAACGAGTCAAGGCCGACCTTGAACCCTATGGCGTGGTGGAGCAGTTCCCCAAGCTCGAGGGACGTCAGTTGGTGATGGTGTTGGGGCCGAAAAAGGTCGCACCCGTACTGCCGGTGAAGAGGAAGTCCGACGAAACATCGGATGCAGCCGCGGAGCCGGAGCAGCGTCCCCAGCCGGCGGCCTGAGGCAAGAATTCGATTCGCACCGCCAGCAGCGGCGGTGCATGTGAAACAAGGCTGGATGTAGAAACTGGTTGCCGCCGGTGCTCCAGTCGCCAGCACTCCGTTGTGTGCCGTTGCCCGATGGCGGCGGCTCGCATCGCGCGGAGATGCCGCTTGCAGTGCGATCGCAAGCGAGTGTCCGCCCGCATAACAAGTCGCGCAGGGTTTGCAAGCGCTCTCGTTCCGAGGGCCACCTCGCGTGAGGCCATAAAAGGGAAGTAGTCATGCCGAAGATGAAAAGCAAGCGCGCCGCCTCGAAGCGGTTCCGCGTGGCCGGGTCCGGACGCATCAAGCGCGGACAGGCCTTCCTCCGTCACATCCTCACCAAGAAGCCCACCAAACGCAAACGCCATCTGCGCGGCGCGACCGGCGTGTCGCCGTCGAACGAGCGCGCGATCAAGGCGATGTTGCCGTACGCCGGATAGGTGCGACGCACCGGGTTTCGCCGCACGGTCAGCCGAGCTTGCGGCGCAGGATAACCAATCGATCAAGGACGGATAGACCATGCCGCGAGTCAAACGTGGAGTCACGGCGCGTGCGCGCCACAAGAAGGTTCTGAATGAAGCCAAGGGTTTTCGCGGTCGACGCGGCAATGTGTTTCGCATCGCCAAGGAAGCCGTCATGCGCGCGGGGCAGTACGCCTATCGCGATCGCCGTGTGCGCAAGCGCGATTTCCGGGCGCTGTGGATCGCGCGTATCAACGCCGCGGTGCGCGAGCACGGCATGACGTACAGCGCGTTCATGCACGGGCTGAAGCAGGCTGCGATCGAGATCGATCGCAAGGTGCTGGCCGATCTGGCGGTGTTGGACAAGCCCGCGTTCGCCAAGATCGTCGGCGATGTGAAGGCCAAGGTCACCGCGTAACGATCAGGCTGCGGCGCGTCATTCGCGCGACGCCGCGTCTTCCTTGCAACCGACTCGCAGCATGCAGGATCTCGACTCCATCGTCGCGTCCGCGCTCGAGCAGATCGGCGCGGCCGGTGACTTCGCGCGTCTGGAACAGACCAAGGCGCGCTATCTGGGCAAGGACGGCGCGCTCACCGCGTTGCTCAAAGGTCTGGGCAAGCTCGGGCCCGATGAGCGCCGCGCCGCCGGGGCTCGCATCAATGGCGCCAAGGATCGCGTCGAAACCGCGCTAGCCGAACGTCGCGATGCACTCGAGCGCGAAAAGCTTTCTGCGCGCCTGTCTGAGGAGGCGATCGACGTCACGCTGCCGGGGCGCGGCCGCGCTCGCGGCGGCATTCATCCGGTGATCCGCACCTGGCGGCGCATCGAGGGCATCTTCCGATCGATCGGCTTCGACGTGGCCGACGGGCCGGAGATCGAAACCGACTGGTTCAACTTCACCGCGCTCAACAATCCGGAGAATCATCCGGCGCGCTCGATGCAGGACACGTTCTACATCGATGCGAAGGACTCGAGCGGGCTGCAGTTGCTGCTGCGCACGCATACCAGTCCGATGCAGGTGCGCTACGCGCGCACGCACAAGCCGCCGATCAAGGTGATTGCGCCCGGACGCACCTATCGCGTCGATTCCGATGCCACCCATTCGCCGATGTTCCATCAGGTCGAAGGCCTGTGGATCGACGAGAACGTGAGCTTCGCCGACCTCAAGGGCGTCTACACCGATTTCCTGCGCCAGTTCTTCGAGACCGACCGCCTCGACGTGCGCTTCCGACCGTCGTTCTTTCCGTTTACCGAGCCGTCGGCCGAGATCGACGTTGCATTCGGCAGCGGGCCGCTCAAAGGTCGCTGGCTGGAGATTTCCGGCTCGGGTCAGGTGCACCCTGAAGTCGTGCGCAACTTCGGACTCGATCCGGAGCGCTACATCGGCTTCGCGTTCGGCTCGGGTCTGGAGCGGCTCACGATGCTTCGCTACGGCATCAACGATCTGCGATTGTTTTTCGACGGCGATCTGCGTTTCCTGCGCCAGTTCGCGTGACGTCGATCTGCGGTGCGCCCGATTGCCGGGGCGCCGACGAGCAACAACAACCGATGTTCCGATCCACGCTCCTTCGCCTGTTGCGATAGACACCGATGCAGTTCTCCGAACAGTGGCTTCGCTCGATGGTCGATCCGGCCATGAAGATCGGCGAATTGTCCGACCTGTTGACCATGTCCGGACTGGAAGTGGAGTCGTGCGAACCGCTCGCGCGTCCGTTCAGTGGCGTGGTGGTCGGGCACGTGTTGAGCGCGGACAAACATCCCAACGCCGACCGGCTGCGCGTGTGCCGCGTGGATATCGGCACGGGCGAACCGTTGTCGATCGTGTGTGGTGCGCCGAACGTCGCTGTCGGCATGAAGGCGCCGCTCGCGGTGATCGGCGCGAAACTGCCGGGAACGTCCGCCGACCAGCCGCTCGAGATCAAGGCGGCGACGATGCGTGGCGTGGGGAGCCAGGGCATGCTCTGCTCGGCGCGCGAACTGGGACTGTCGCAGGACCACTCCGGCCTGCTCGCGCTGCCGGCCGACGCGCCGATCGGTGCCGATGTGCGCGGTGTGCTCGCGCTCGACGACCACGTGCTGTTGCTCAAACTCACGCCCAACCGGCCCGATTGCCTGTCGGTGCTCGGCGTCGCGCGCGAAGTGGCGGCGCTCTCGGGGGCGCCGCTGCGGCGGCCCAAGGTCGATCCGGTCCCGGCGAGAATCGAAGACCGTTTTCCGGTCACGCTCACCGATGTCGATGGCTGCGGGCGCTTCGCCGGTCGAGTCATCCGCAACGTCAACGCTGCCGCTGCAACGCCGCGGTGGATGAAAGACCGGCTCGAGCGTGCCGGTCAGCGCTCCATCTCCGCGCTGGTGGACGTCACCAACTACGTCATGCTCGAGTTGGGCCGGCCGTTGCACGTCTACGATCTGGACAAGCTGCGCGGCCGCATCGATGTACGTTGGGGGCGCAAGGGCGAACAACTGAAGCTGCTCAACGAACAAACCATCGAGCTCGACCGTGACGTGCTCGCCATTTGCGACGACTCCGGCGCGATCGGTCTGGCCGGCATCATGGGCGGTGACGGCACCAAGGCCGAGGAGAGCACGCGCAACGTGTTTCTCGAATCGGCGTTCTTCTTTCCCGAGGCGATCGCCGGTCGCGCGCGCCGCTACAACTTCTCGAGCGACGCCTCGCACCGCTTCGAGCGCGGCGTCGATTTCGCCAACAACGTCGCTGGCATCGAACGCGCCACGCAGCTGATCCTAGAGATCTGCGGCGGCGAACCCGGCCCGACCGTTGACACCGTTGCCCGTCTGCCGGATCGCAAGCCGGTGCGCATGCGCGTCGAGCGGGCGCAGCGTGTCATCGGCGTGCCGATCGCGCCGAACGAAATGGAATCGATCTTCCGTCGCCTCGGCCTCGACGTCCGGATCGAAGGGGCGGGCAGCGTGGTCGAGTTCGTAGTCACGCCTCCGTCGCACCGCTTCGACATCAATATCGAGGAGGATCTGATCGAGGAAGTCGCCCGGGTGTACGGCTTCGATCGCATTCCGGCGCTGCCGCCGCTGGCGCGCGCCAGCATGTCGCACCCGTTGGAGGCCACGCGCTCGCTGCACGAGCTGCGCGACATCGTCGCCGCTTGCGACTATCAAGAAGTCGTCAACTTCAGCTTCGTCGAACCTGGCTGGGAGCGGGACTTCGCCGGCAACGAGGCGCCGATCCAGCTGCTCAACCCGATAGCGAGCCAGCTCGCGGTGATGCGTTCGAGCCTGGTCGGCGGCCTGATCGCCAACATCCGCTACAACCTCAACCGCCAGCTCGACCGGATTCGGGTGTTCGAGGTCGGTCGGGTGTTCCGCCGTGATCCCGCGGTGGCAGATGGGCCGCTCACGGTTGCGGGCTTTGATCAGCCAACGCTCATTGCCGGCGCGGCTCACGGGCTGGCGCTCGAGCAGCAGTGGGGCAGCACCAAGGCGTTCGCCGACTTCTTTGACGTCAAGGCCGATCTGGAAGGTCTGCTGCGCGGCTACGCCGCCGATTTTGTTGCGACGCAGCATCCGGCCTTTCATCCAGGCCGCTGCGCCCGCGTGGTGATCGACGGTCGTCCCGCCGGATGGATCGGCGAGTTGCATCCCGCTTGGGTGCAGAAGTACGAGCTTGGGCGGGCACCGGTGCTGTTTGAACTGGACACGGCACCGCTGCTGGCTGTTCCGATTCCCACCCATACCGAGGTTTCCAAGCTTCCCGCGGTGTTCCGCGATCAGGCGTTCTGGGTTCCGAACGAAGTCCCCGCGCAGGCCATGGTGGCGGCGATCGAAGGTGCCGGAATCAGCATCGTACGGGGTGCGCGACTGTTCGATTTGTACCGTGATGACGGTGTGTCAAAAGGCAAAAAAAGCGTTGCGTTTCGGATAGTTATGCAAGATACTGAACGCACTCTCACCGATCAGGAAGTGGATGCGGCTCTGGCCAAAATCCGCTCCGACCTCGCAGCGAAATTCCACGCCGAGCTACGCACCTAGGGGTCAATCCGTGACGCTCACGAAGGCGGAACTCGCCGATCTGCTCTTCGAGAAAGTGGGCCTCAACAAGCGCGAGGCCAAGGACATGGTCGAAGCGTTTTTCGAGGAGATCCGCATGGCCCTCGAGCGTGGCGAGAGTGTCAAGCTGTCCGGTTTCGGCAATTTTCAGCTTCGTAACAAACCGCAGCGCCCCGGACGAAACCCCAAAACCGGCGAGGAAATTCCGATTACGGCACGGCGCGTGGTGACCTTCCACGCCAGTCAGAAGCTCAAGGCCCTCGTCGAAGAGGCGCACGATGGACAGCGGTTCCAACAGCAACAGCAGCAAGCCGCTGCCAACCAGTAGCCTCCCCGCCATCCCGGCGAAGCGGTACTTCACCATCGGTGAAGTGAGCGACCTTTGCGGCGTCAAACCGCACGTGCTGCGGTATTGGGAGCAGGAGTTCACCCAGCTCAAGCCGGTCAAGCGTCGGGGCAACCGGCGCTACTACCAACACCACGAGGTACTTCTGATCCGCCGCATTCGCGAACTGCTCTACGAGCAGGGCTTCACCATCAGCGGCGCCCGCAACCGCCTCGATCAGGCCGCCGCTACCCGCAAGGCAGCCGCCGACGATGGCGTCGATCTCGCCGCATTGCGGGCCGAGTTGCAGAGCATCCTGGAAGATCTGCGCGAGTGATCGG
>CADECO010000044.1:14978-18791 GCA_902825905.1 uncultured beta proteobacterium | reverse complement strand
TCCTGCCGCCATGGCCTTTCTTCGCAACTGCTGGTACGTCGCCGCCTGGTCTCACGAGCTGCGCGACGCGATCCTCGCGCGGCGCATCCTCGGTGAGCCGGTGGCGCTGTATCGCACCGAAAGCGGTGCGCCTGCGGCACTGCTCGATCGCTGCCCGCATCGGCTCCTTCCGCTGTCGATGGGTGAGCGCCAGGGCGATGCGATTCAGTGCGGCTACCACGGCATGACCTTCGGTCCTGATGGCCGCTGCATCCGCATTCCCGGGCAGACCCGAATCCCTGAGCAAGCCCGGGCGCGCAGCTATCCGGTCGCCGAGCACATGGGCATGGTGTGGATCTGGATGGGCGAACCCGCTCGCGCCGATCGTTCGCTTCTGTTCGGCAACATTCCCTGGGGGGCGGCGGGATTTGCGCTCAACACCGGCCCGTACACCCACGTCGGGGCACGCTACGAACTGCTGGTGGAGAACCTGCTCGATCCGGCGCACGTGAGCTTCGTCCACAAGAGCACGCTCGGCACTGCCGCGATGGAGGACATTCCGATCGAGGCGACGCAGTCGGGCGACGTGGTGCTGGTGACGCGCTGGACGCGCGATGCGAAGGCACCGCCGATCCTGCAGCGCTTCGGCAAATGGTCGGGCAACGTCGATCGCTGGCAGTACTACTACTGGTATCCGCCGTCGATTGCGGTGGTCGACTTCGGTGCGCATGCACCCGGCTCAGGCGATTCCGACGAAGCGCGCCAACGTGGCGTGCGCATCTACTCGTGTCACTTCCTGACGCCTGAAACGCCCACGACCACCCATTACTTCTGGCTGCAACTACGCAACTTCGCGCTCGATGACGCGACGGTCTCGCGCGAAATCACCGAGCAGTTCGTGATCGCGTTCGATGAGGATCGAGCGGTGCTCGCCGGTGTGGAGCAGGCCGAGGCCGATCCGCGAATCGATCTGCGGGTTAAGCTCGCGCTCGATGCCGGCAGCGTCAGGATGAACCGCACGCTGAACCGTCTGATCGCGGCCGAACAGAACACATCGATACCCAACAATCTTCAACAGGAGCGGGCATGAATTCGAGCAGGGTGAGCTGGTTCGAGGCGGCGCCGATGGTGCTTTCGATCGCGCTTTCATCCGTGCTGGCAGTCTCTATTTCGACTGCGGCGGTCGCGCAAAACACGATCCGCATCGGCGAGGTGAACAGCTACAAGGCGCAGCCGCAGTTCCTCGAACCGTACAAGAAGGGCTGGGAACTCGCGGTCGAGGAGATCAACGCATCCGGCGGATTGCTCGGCAAGAAACTCGAAGTGGTGTGGCGTGACGACGGTGCCAACCCCGGTGACGCGGTGCGTGCCGCCGAAGAGCTGGTTTCGCGCGAGAAGGTGGTGCTGCTTTCGGGCAGTTTCCTCTCGCACATCGGCGTGGCACTCACTGATTTCGCCAAGCAGAAGAAGATCTTCTTCCTCGCTTCCGAAGCGCTCACCGACAAGATCGTGTGGGACAACGGCAATCGCTACACCTTCCGCTTGCGCCCCTCGACGTACATGCAGGCCTCGATGCTGGTGCCCGAAGCGGCCAAGGCCGGCAAGAAGCGCTGGGCGGTGGTGTATCCGAATTACGAGTACGGACAATCGGCCGCGAAGACGTTCAAGGAGCTCCTCAAGAAAGCGCAGCCTGACGTCGAGTTCGTGGGCGAGCAGGCGCCGCCGCTGGGCAAGATCGACGCGGGCGCGGTGGTGCAGGCGCTGGCCGACATGAAGCCCGATGCGATCTTCAATGTCTTGTTCGGCGCCGATCTGGCGAAGTTCGTGCGCGAGGGCAACACGCGCGGCCTCTTCGCCGGCAAAGAGGTAGTGAGCCTGCTCACGGGCGAGCCCGAGTACATCGATCCGCTCAAGGACGAGGCGCCGCAGGGTTGGTGGGTCACGGGTTATCCCTGGTATGGCATCGGCACGCCCGAGCACGCGAAGTTCATGGAGGCGTATCAGAAGCGCTGGAAGGACTATCCACGTATCGGCTCGCTGGTCGGTTACACCACGATCATGTCGATCGCCGCGGGCATCCGCAAAGCCGGCTCCACCGACACTGAGAAACTGATCAAGGCGTTCCAGGGTCTGGAAGTGAGCTCGCCGTTCGGCAAGTTCCAGTTCCGGCCGCAGGATCATCAGGCGACGATGGGGGTGTACGTCGGGCGCACCGCGCTCAAGGAAGGCAAGGGCGTGATGATCAACTACCGCTATGAGGACGGCGCAAAGCACCTGCCGCCGGACGCCGAAGTGAAGAAGATGCGGCCGGCAAACTGAAGGCCGCGACGGTACAAGTCATACAACAACAAAGGCTGCCGCCGGCACACGCCGTGCGCGGTGGCGTAGGGGAGAGTCCGGTTCGATGGAGCTGTCGAGTATCGTCGTTCAGTTCTTGAACGGGCTCGCCGGCGCGTCCACGCTGTTCCTGATCGCGGCGGGGCTGTCGCTGATCTTCGGCGTGACGCGTGTGGTGAGTTTCGCGCACGGTTCGTTCTACATGCTGGGCGTGTACATCGGCTATTCGTTCGTCAGCCGACTCGGCGGCTCACCGCTTGGCTTCTGGACCAGTGTGCTGCTCGCGGCGCTGGTGGTCGCGGCGATCGGTGTGATCATCGAAATGCTGCTGCTGCGCCGGATCTATCAGGCGCCCGAGCTGTTTCAACTGCTCGCTACCTTCGCGCTGGTGCTGGTGTTCAAGGACGTTGTGGTGTCGATCTGGGGCCCGGAGGACCTGCTCGGTCCGCGCGCGGCAGGGCTGCGCGGCTCGGTCGACATCCTCGGCAAGAAGTTTCCCGAGTACGACCTGGCGCTCATCTTCGTCGGTCCGCTGGTGCTTGGGGTGATGTGGTGGCTGCTGCGCCGGACGCGCTGGGGCACGCTGGTGCGCGCGGCCACGCAGGATCGCGAGATGGTGAGTGCGCTCGGCGTGAACCAGGCGTGGCTGTTTACCAGCGTGTTCGCGCTCGGCGCGCTGCTCGCCGGACTGGGCGGCGCATTGCAGGTGCCGCGCGAGCCAGCCAACCAGACTCTCGACCTTGCCGCGATCGGCGATGCGTTCGTCGTCGTGGTGGTCGGCGGCATGGGCAGCATCCCGGGTGCATTTCTGGCTGCGCTGTTGATTGCGGAGATCAAGGCGTTCTGCATCGGCATCGGCCAGGTGAGCCTGTTCGGCGCGACGTTCTCCTTCTCCAAGCTCACGCTGGTGGTGGAGTTTCTGGTGATGGCCGCCGTGCTCATCTGGCGCCCCTGGGGTCTGCTCGGCAAGCAGCAGGGCCCCACGCGTCACGCTGCCGAGATCGAGCCACCGATCCGACCGGCACCACCCATCGTGCGCAAGCTCGGCTGGATCGTGCTCGCCGCCTTGCTGACCGTCCCGCTGGTGGAGATGGTCTCGCCGTACATAACCGTGCTGATGATCGACGTGCTCATCGCCGTGCTGTTCGCTGCGAGCCTGCACTTCATCATGGGTCCGGGCGGCATGCATTCGTTCGGACACGCTGCCTACTTCGGTCTGGGGGCTTACGGGGCAGGACTGTTCCTGAAGGCGCTCGCGCTGCCGATGGAGGTTGCGCTGATGACCGCACCGCTGGTGGCGGGGCTGGGCGCGCTGCTGTTCGGCTGGTTCTGCGTGCGGCTATCGGGTGTGTATCTGGCGATGCTCACGCTCGCGTTCGCGCAGATCGTCTGGTCGATCATCTTCCAGTGGGACGAGTTGACCGGCGGCTCCAACGGCGTGGTCGGCGTGTGGCCCGCGCCGTGGCTGTCGGAGAAGTGGGCCTACTACTACCTGAC
>CADECO010000044.1:2182-14878 GCA_902825905.1 uncultured beta proteobacterium | reverse complement strand
GGATTGCAGACGCTGAGCGGGCCGCTGGTGGGCGCTGCGCTGTTCACGTTGCTGCAGGACTCGGTTGCACGCGCCACCGAGTACTGGCGCGCATTGCTTGGACTGGTGATCCTGCTGCTCGTGCTCGCCTTCCCGCAAGGCGTGGCGGGCGGCCTGCGGGCGCGCTTCCTGCCCGATGAGACCGCAGGGGCGCGCGCGTCATGAGCCTGCTCACCGTGCGAGGTCTGTCGAAATCGTTCGGCGGCGTGCGTGCCGTCGACGATGTGAGCTTCGCGCTTTCCGATGGTGAGCTGCTCGCGTTGATCGGCCCGAACGGCGCGGGCAAATCGACCTGCTTCAACATGCTCAACGGCCAATTGCGCCCCGATGCGGGCAGCATCGAGTTCGCGGGCAGCCAGATGGTCGGCAAGCGTCCGCGCGAAGTCTGGCGGCTGGGGGTGGGGCGCACGTTCCAGATCACCGCGACATTCGTATCGATGACCGTCCGCGAGAACGTGCAGATGGCGCTGCTTTCGCACCACGGCCGCATTCGCGACGCCTGGTCACGTGCGGCAGAGCAGTATCGCGACGAGGCCGATCGACTGCTCGAACTGGTCGGCATGCGCGAGCAGGCCGAACGTCCGTGCTCGGTGCTCGCCTACGGCGACCTGAAGCGGCTGGAACTGGCGGTGGCGCTCGCCAACCGACCGCGGCTGCTGCTGATGGACGAGCCCACCGCCGGCATGGCGCCGCGCGAGCGGCTCGAACTGATGGCACTCACCGCGCGCATCGTGCGCGAGCAGCGCATCGCGGTGCTGTTCACCGAGCACGACATGGACGTGGTGTTCAAGCACGCCAATCGTCTGCTGGTGCTCGATCGCGGTCGGCTGATCGCGAGTGGGACTCCGCAGGAAGTACGTGCGAACGAAGCGGTACAGAAGAGTTACCTCGGCTCACGGTCGGTCGCATGAAGGTGCCGTCATGCTGAAGATCGATGCGCTCAACACCCGCTACGGTCAGGCGCACATCCTGTTCGACGTGTCGCTGCAGGTGGCGCCCGGCGAAGTCGTCGTGCTGCTCGGACGCAACGGCGCGGGCAAGTCGACCACGCTCAAGAGCGCGATCGGACTGGTGCGGCCGTTCAGCGGCAGCGTCACGCTGGGCCCGACGCGCATCGACCGGCTGCGCTCCGATCAGATCGCGCGCATCGGCCTGGGCTACGTCCCGGAGGATCGGCGCATATTCACCGACCTCACCGTGATCGAGAACCTCGAGGTCGGTCGTCAGCCCGCACGCGCTGGTGCGCCGAGTTGGACGCCCGAGAAGCTGTTCGCGCTGTTTCCGAATCTGGCGCAGATGCGCGACCGGCCCGGTGGCCGCATGTCGGGCGGCGAGCAGCAGATGCTCACGATCGCGCGCACGCTGATGGGCAATCCGTCGCACTTGCTGCTGGACGAACCTTCGGAGGGGCTCGCGCCGGTGATCGTCGATCAGATGACCAACGCGATCCGTGCGTTGAAGCACGAGGGCCTGGCGGTGCTGCTCTCGGAGCAGAATCTTCACTTCGCCACAGCGGTGGCCGATCGTGCCTACATCATCGAGAAGGGGCGCATCCAATACTCGGGCACGATGGACGAACTCGCCGCTGACGAGTCGGTGCGGACGACTTATCTCGCCTTGTAGTGCCGTGCCGGCTCAGATCAGGAAAGTCGCCGGATCGAGGCCGAGCGTCACGCGGCCGTAGGTGGTGCCGGCGATATCCCAGCTCATCGAGATGTGCGTGCTGAACGCGCAGATGTCGCGGAATTTTCGTTGCGCCAGGCTGTCGTCAAACATGGCCTGCGAGCCTGCGGTGGCGAACAGCCGATCGGCCGCGCGGCGTACCAGCATCGCGCCGTAGGCCTGATCGCGTCGATTCCGGGCGCGCTGCTGCAGGCTGAGCGTGCCGCCTTGCTCCATGAGCGCCATCGACTCCGACAGGTCGCGCATCATCAGCGTGCGCGCGCAATCGATCTCGACGGCTGATTCGGCGATGTGCAATTGCATGGATTGAAGTTCAGCCAGTTTCGCCAGCGGATTGGCGCGTTGTGAGATGCGCTCGGTGATGATCTCGAGCAGGCTCTCGGCCATGCCGATGCCGCTCGACAGGAACAGGAACGGCACGTTGGGAACGTGCGGCAGCTGATGCAGCGGCGCCAGGCCGGTGCGCCCCGGCGGAATGCCCAGGTTGTTGTGTGGCAGCGGCAGCACCCGATGAGCCGGTACGAACGCCGACTTCACCACGATGTTCTTGCTGCCGGTGCCCGAGAGCCCCATCACGTGCCAGTTGTCGTCGATGGTGACCTCGGAGCGTGGCACCAGGCACAGGCACGGTACCGGCGGACCGTCGCTCAGTTGCAGCATGCTGCCCAGGAACAACCAGTCGGCGTAGTCGCAGCCGCTGGCCCAACCCCAGGTACCGGTGAGGGTCCAGCCGCCGTCGACCTTGGAGTTGGTCCCGGCGGGAAAGTAGCCGGCCGAGACCACCGCATCGGGCGAACCACCCCACACCTCTTCGGCCGCCTTCGGGTCGAGCTTGGAGAGAATGATCGAATGGTCGTTCCACAGGCCCACCACCCATGCGGTCGATGCACAGCCGCGCGCCAGCCGCGTGACCGTCTCGGCCGTGTACTGCAGCGGTTGCTCGGCCCCACCGAAGCGCTTGGGCTGCGACATGCGATGCAGGCCGCGCGCTTTCAAATCGGCAACCGTTTCCGGGAGCAACTGCCTGCGCTTCTCGGTCTGGTCGGCGCGCGCGGCCAGTGTCGGGATCAGTTCCATCGCGCGTTGCACGTAGGTGTTGGTTGCTGACATGCGGACCTCTGCTTGATTGAGCTGGGTTGATACCCGATGGCTATCGGGGCGGATTGATGCGGGTCAAGTTGCGCCGGACCGGGAACAATTGCAGATTGAAGCGTCGCGCGATCAGGCCCCACAACCCCTCGCGCGCCTTGAGCATCACGAGCACGGCGACGACGCCGAGCAGGATCAGATACCAGGTGCCGTAGTCGGCAAGCAGTTCGCGCAACGCGAAGTACACGAGCATGCCTACGATCGGACCTTCGAGCGTGCCGATGCCGCCGATGACGACCATGAAGATCACCACCACGGTCCAGTCGTTGACGCTGAAGGCGGCTTCGGGCGAGATGCGCAGCTTCTGCAGGAAGATGAACGCGCCGATCAGGCCGGTACCCACCGCTGTGACCACGAACACCAGCAGCTTGGTGCGATAGGTGTCCACGCCGAGGCTGTGCGAGGCGAGTTCCGAATCGCGGATCGCGGTGAGCGCCAGCCCGTGGCGTGAGCGCAGCAGGATGTAGACCGCGCCGGTCACCAGGATGACGAGCGCGAGCGCCACCCAGTAGACGATCATCTCGCGCACGCCGCGATCGGCGGCGATGCTCTGCACGATCTGTGGCGTGAGGCTCGTGCCCGAGCCGCCGCCCAGGCGCGTGATCTGCGCGAACACCAGCAGCAGGCTCTCGGCGACCACCCAGGTGCCCACGGCGAAGTAGGCGCCGCGCAGTCGGAACACGACCATCGCGATCGGCACCGAGGCGATGCCGGCGGCGAGTCCGGCGAGCACGATGCCGCCCAGCGGATGTACGCCGTACCAGTCGGTGACCGCGAACAGCGTGTAGCCGCCCAGTCCGACGAACGCCTGCTGCCCGACCGACACCAGTCCGGCGTAACCGGCCAGCAGATTCCAGAGCTGCGCGAGCGCCAGGTAGTACGCCATCTCGGTGATGAGCTGCATCGTGCCCGGATCGCCCCACCAGGGCGCGGCCGCGAGCACCGCCATGCCGAGCGTGAGCACGAGCGCGAATACGCGGCTGGAATGCGTGGAGCGCTCGACGCGAAAACGATCCTGCGCAAGCGCGGCGTGCGTTGCGTTTGGATCGAGTGGTTGGGCGGGCGTGCTCATCAGTCCTTGATCCGCGGAAACAGGCCATCGGGTTTGACCAGCAGGATCACCAGGAACGCAACGTGTCCGGCCAGGATCTGCCACTGCACCGAGAACGCCGCGCCGATCGATTGCGCGATCCCGAGCACGATGCCACCGATCAACGTGCCCCACAGGCTGCCCAGTCCGCCGATGATGATCGCCTCGAACGCGAAGATCAGCCGGATCGGGCCCGAGGCTGGATCGACGCTGGTGCGCATCGCGAACAGCACGCCGGCGAGCGCGGTGAAGATCAACGCGAGCCCCATCGCCAGCGCGTAGAGGTGGTTCTTGTTGATGCCCATCAGCTCGGCGGAGGCCGGATCGTCGGAGGCCGCACGGAAGGCGCGCCCGAGCCGGGTTCGATAGAGCAGATACTGCAGGCCGCCAAGCGACACCAGCGCGATGGCGAACACGATGATCGGCATCAGCCCGACCGTCACGCCGCCGGGCAGCGTCACGCTCTCGATCTCGATCGGGCCGGCGTTGAGGCGCCGCATGTCGGCACCGAATCCTTCGAGCAGCACGTTCTGGATGATCACCGACAAGCCGAACGTGACCAGCAGCGGCGGCAGGATCGATCCGCCAAGGGTGAAGTTGAGCACGCCACGCTGTAGCAGATAACCCAGGCCGAACATCACCGGAATGACGATCGCCAGCGACACGAGTGGGTGCAGTTCAAGCATGTCGACCGCCATCAGCGCGACGAATGCCGACAGCGTGATCAGATCACCGTGCGCGATGTTCACCAGGCGCATGATGCCGAAAGTGAGCGACAGGCCGATCGCGAACAGCGCGTACAAGCCGCCGAGCAGCGTGCCTTGCACCAGGATGGAGTACCAGTTCATCGCGCCGCCTATAGCCCGAAGTACGCTGCGGTGATGGTCGCGCGGTCGATCGTCTGCTTGCCGCCTGCGGCGCCGGTGAGTGATACGCGGCCTTTCTGGAAGCAGTAGAAGCGGTCGGCCGCGGCGAGCGCACGATTGGTGTCCTGCTCGACGATCACCAGCGTCGTGCCTTCAGCGGAAATCGTGGCCAGCCGCGCGTAGATCTCGCCGATGATCACCGGCGCCAGGCCCAGGCTGAGCTCGTCGCACAACAGCAGGCGCGGATTCGACATCAGCGCGCGGCCGATCGCGACCATCTGCTGCTGACCGCCCGACAGGGCAGTGGAGGGCGTGTCGCGCCGCTCGGCGAGGATCGGAAACAGCTTGTAGACGCGCTCGAGCGTCCACGGCCCGCGCCGGCTGTAGTCACCGCCGATGCGCAGATTCTCTTCCACCGACAAGCTGGGAAACAGCTTGCGCCCCTCGGGCACCATCGCGATGCCCAGGCGCACCACGTCGTGCGCGGCGAGCCGGCCGATCGGCAGGCCGTCGAACTGCACCATCTCCTGCTCGCAGTCGAGCGCACCGACCACCGCGCGCAGGAACGTGGTTTTGCCTGCGCCGTTGGCGCCGATGATCGCCACCGTCTCACCGGCGTCGATCGCGAAATCGACATCGAACAGCGCCTGGAAATCGCCGTAGTACGCGCGCAGATTGTGGGTGCTGAGGAGCGTCACGTGGCTGCCGCCTCCGCATGACTGTTGCTGAATCGCGCGCTCATTCGGCCGGCATCCCCATGTAGACCTCCTGCACCCGCGGGTCGGCCATTACCTGGCGTGGCTCACCTTGAGCGATGAGCTGCCCGAAGTTCATGACGACCAGGCGCGAAGCCACCGAAACCAGCGCGTGCACGATGTGCTCGATCCACACGATCGTGGTGCCGCGTGCGTGGATCGAGCGGATCGTCTCCACCAGCGCCTGGCATTCGTGCTCGGTCAGTCCGCCGCCGATTTCATCGAGCAGCAGCAGGCGCGGACGCATCGCCAGCGCGCGCGCCAGTTCCAATCGCTTGCGTTGCAGCAGCGTCAGCGTGCCCGCCGGTGCGTTGGCTTTGTCGTCCAGACCGGTGAGTTCGAGTACCGCCGCACAATGCGCGTAGCTTTCGCGCTCGCGCTGGCCCGAGCCGAAGATCGCGCCAACCAGCAGGTTCTCGAACACCGACATGTGCGCGAACGGCTGCGGAATCTGATACGAGCGACCGATGCCCAGACGGCTGCGACGATGCGGAGGCATCCTGGTCATGTCGGTGCCGGCGAACTCGATGCGGCCCGCGTCCGGCGCGACATCGCCGGTGATCAGATTGAACATCGTCGACTTGCCCGCGCCGTTGGGGCCGATCACGCCGAGCGCTTCACCTTGTGCTACCTCGAGCTCGATCGCATCGGCCACGGTGAGCGCGCCGAACGACTTGCTCACGCCGTGCAAGGTCAGCAGGGTCGTCACGCGCGGCGTCTCCCGGCGTCAGGGCTGCCGCGCGAGCGCGCTCACCCCAGGAGTTCCATCTTGCTGTCGAGCGGAATGTTCTTCGCCGTCTCGTTGTTGACGATGTGCAGGTCGTACTTGAAGCGCTTGCCCGGCTTCCACTGTCCGCCCACCAGCGGGGTCACGCACACGTTCTTGACCGGGCCGGTCTTCCATTGGATCGGACCGACGAGCGAGTTGTAGTTGGTGTCGACGATCGCGTCGCGGATCGCGGCGGGTTCGAGCTTCTTGGCACGCTTGAGCACGTCGATCGCCACTTCGATCACCGCGTGCTTGAAGCCGAGCGGCTGCGTCCACTGCTTCTTCGTCGCGGCGGTGTAGGCGTCGCAGAATTGCTGGGCGGTCTGGCCGGTGAGCCCGGACTTGAACGGATGGTGCGGCGACCACCACACCTCGGTCGACATGCCGCGCGCGCGCGGACCGAGTGCGTCCACCGCCGAGGGGAACAACACCGCCTTGGCCGGCGTGACGATCTTCGGCTTGTAGCCCTGCTGGCCGCACTGCGTCCAGAACGTGCCGAAGGCGGGCGGCGTGAAGATGCCCATGACGACTTCGACGTTCTCCTTCTTCAGCATCGCGATCTGCGCGGAGAAATCATCGGCGTTCATGTTGTACAGCCCGGTGTTCACCACCTTGAAGCCGGCCTTGGTGAACACATCGGGCAGGGTCTTGTTCGCGGCGATGCCGTCGGGGTCGTTGGAGAACACCGTGGCCATCACCTTGTTGGTGGGCACCGCGTTCCACATGTTGATGAACACGTCGGCGAGCTGATCGAACCCCCAGAAGAAGTGGTAGGTCCAATCGAAGCCCTTGGCCGGATCGCCCTTGCGGCCGAAGAAGTAGGCCTGCCAGGGATCGTCGCCGGACACGCACGGCACGCCGTTGAGTTCGGCCTGATCGGCAACCGGCGACACCGTGTCGGAGGTGGAGGAGGCGAGGATGATGTCGACGCGATCGTTCTTGATGAGTTGCGCAGCGACTTCAGCAGCGCGGTTGGGGTTCGACTGGCTGTCGCGACTGATGATCTGCACCGGATGCTCGGTGCCCGCGACCGTGATGCCCTTGCCGATGGCCTTGCGCGCGGTATCGAGCACGAATTTGTCGGCCTCGCCGAACGCTGCGATCGGCCCGGTCTGCGGGCTTACGAAGCCGATCTTGATCGGCCGTCCCGCGGCATGGGCGGGGCCCAGCAACAATGCCGGCGCACCGATGGCGCTTGCGCCACCCGCAGCGATCGAGCGCAGCACGCTGCGTCGCTTCTGATTCGGGGTCGCCTGATCGATGGTGCCGTCGGCGGAGCTTTCTGCCTCGAGCGTGGAACTGGCGGGCGTGCGAAGCGGGTCGCGATCGCGGTCCATGGTCCCCTCCTTGTGTGGGCTGCGCTGGGAAGCTCGGCAAGATTACCGAAGGATGGCGCCTGCTTCAATCGCACACGCGAAGCGGTAGTCGTGCTTGCAGCGTCCTGACCCGGTCGAGCGAGGCGCAGCATGGCTCGAATCGACGTGGCGAATCCGCGAGCAGCCTCGGGTGGTCGAATGTCTGCGGTAATCTCATACTTGCGTCTGGCCAAGTCGGATGCGTCCAATTCCAATCTGCCTGCCGGAGGATTTTTCATGTCCAAAGCCACGCCCAAGCCGTTCGCCCGCGAAAACGTCGATCGCTCGAATCCCCTCGTCGCTGCCGCTGCGGAGATCGCGCCACTGCTCGCCAAGCGCGCGCGGCAGACGATCGAGGCACGCAAGCTGCTGCCCGAAAATGTGGCGCTGATCAAGGAAGCGGGGCTCACGCGTGTGCTGCAGCCGGCGCGATGCGGCGGTCACGAGGCGAGCATGCACGTGCATCTGGACGTGGTCGCCGAACTCGCGCGCGGTTGCGGCTCGACCGGCTGGTGCGCCGGGGTCTATCACGCGCATTCCTGGGTCATGGGCCTGTATGGCGATGACGCGCAGAACGACGTCTACGGCGAGAACTCCACCGCGATCATCTCGGCGGTCATCGGGCCGCGCGGCAAAGCGCGCAGGGTCTCGGGCGGGTACCGGCTGAACGGCTTCTGGCCGTTCTGTTCCGGCGTGCACCATTCGCAATGGGTGATGCTGGGCGAGTTCGTCGAAGCCGACGACGGCGCGATCATCGATTCGGG
Organism: uncultured beta proteobacterium; assembly: GCA_902825905.1. Classification (GTDB taxonomy): domain Bacteria; phylum Pseudomonadota; class Gammaproteobacteria; order Burkholderiales; family SG8-39; genus CADEDU01. The sequence continues at coordinate 6,408 of CADECO010000044.1, read as the reverse complement.
GATCATGCTCGTGCCGACCAGGGACATCGCGATCCAGGACGACTGGTACGTGTCGAGCCTGACGGGCACCGGCAGCAACAGCGTGGCGGCGAAAGACGTGTTCGTTCCGGAGCACCGGTTCATTTCGATGGCGAAGATCATCGAAGGTGACGCGCCCGGCATCGGCAAACACCGCTCCAATCTCTACTACTCGGCCGCGGTGCCCGCGCTCGCGCTGTTCATCTGCAGCCCGGCAGTCGGCATGGCGCGACACGCTTTCGAAGGCTTCGTGTCGAGGCTCCCGAACAAGGTGGTGTCGTACACGTTCGACGAGAAGCAGCGCGACATGCCGATGACGCACATGCAGATCGCCGAGGCCGCCACCAAGGCCGATGCCGGCAACATGGTGCTGCATACGATGATCGACGAGATCGAGCACTACGCCGCCCAGCGCACCCCGATGCCGTTCGTGCGTCGCGCCAAGGCGCGCATGGATTGCGCCTACGCGGTGCGGCTGTGCCTGGAGTCGGTCGAGGCGATTTTGTATGCAGCGGGCGGCAGCGCGTTGGTGGAAACCAACGATGTGCAGATGGCCGCGCGCGACGTGCGCGGCGTCAACGCGCACGGGCTGTTGAACCTGCAGGTCAATCAGGAAATGTACGGGCGCGCGGTGCTGGGGCTGCCGCCGAACTCGCCCGTGGTCTGAGCGATTCGAGCCTTGCGACGCCGGCCGGTGCAATCACGTCGGCATCGGGGGAGAAGATCCGGACGCTCGCCGCTTCCCACTCTTCGTGCTCTCTCAGTGGCGAGCGCCCGGCAAGTCGACGATCCGAGGAGAGGACGCTCATCGGAGCGCGGACCCGATCGCGCGTGCCCAAAGGAGGAGAAAAAAGCATGCGCAGATCCGCGATGGGTGTTGAGCCCCATCGGTGTTGCCTTCCCGATGGCTGAATTGCACCGCTTCGCGAGCTCTGCTGGTTGTATTGAGCCACTTCGATGCGCGCGGCGTTTCCGTCGCTTCAACCGCTGCAACCGCATCTCACCCGGCGAGGATGCGGCTGTGCCTCTGGCGAGGGCCGTGGCGCGCGCCATGAATACCGCGGCTGGCATGTGAGTTGCAGGACGTCGAGCGCCGATGGTGGTCACGCGGGGGCGCAACATGGCGGATGTATCGGGCGTGCGTCGGGTGCAGCTGGTATCGCTGCCGCCGGATGGGACGCAGCAAGGCTTCCTCTACAATCGATCGATTCTTTGCGGCTATCGCGACGTGGCCATGAACGCCTTGCTCAAGCGGCCCACCCAGGTCGTGGTCGGTCTGTTCTTCGTACTGATTTCGTCTGCGATCGCGATCCAGTTGCACCTGAACGCGCGCGGACTGGAGTACATGGAGGAGATCCGCTCCACCCTCAACGGCGTGTCGGCCACGCAGCGTGTCGGCCTCAAGCTGATGCGCATGCTCTCGTATGACCTGTCCGAGGAGTGGCCGCTCGACATCGTCGAACTCGAAGGCGTGACGGCCGATCTCGCCTCGGAGGTCTCCAAGTTCGCCCGTCATGGCGAGCGCGAGAACATCGCCAAGCTCGAGCGTGCCGTCGACGTGCTGCGCCGTCCCGCGATCGACCGACGCGCGGCTACGGCCGAGTCCCTGTACGTGATTCGCGAAGCGCTGCACGGCGAGACGATGCTGGTGGCGCAGGTGCTGGGCGAAGTGGAAACATCGATGCGCGCCGAATCGCGTTTCGCCGCCTCGGCGCTGCTGCTGCTCTCGGTGGTGGTCTTGAGTGCGCTATGGCTGTTGTACCGGCGGGTGTTCCGTCCGCTCGACACGCTCAAGACACTGCTGATGCGGCTGGGCGAAGGTCAGTACGAACCGGTGAATGCCGGGCGCATGGACTCTCTGGTGCGACCGTTGTTCGAGAACTACAACCAGATGGCGCGCCGGCTCGCCGAACTCGAGCGCCTGCATCGGCATCATGCCGGTTCGCTCGAACAACAGGTGCGCACCGCAACGCAGACGCTGCTGCAGCAGCAGCAGAGCCTGGCGCGCGCCGAGCGGCTCGCCGTGGTGGGCGAACTCTCGGCCCAGGTGGCGCACGAACTGCGCAATCCGCTCGCCGGCATGCAGATGGCGCTCGCCAATCTGCGGCGCGAGATGGGTGGGGGCGAGTTCGTGGCGCGGCTCGACCTCGTCATCGCCGAGCTGCAACGCGTGAACCGGCTGCTGAGCGATCTGCTCGGGCGCTCGCGGCACGCGCCTGAGCCCAGGCGACGTGTGCAGGTTGGCCGAGTGCTAGATGAGCTGGTGCAGCTGATGCGCTATCAGGTCCCACCGCAGATCGAGATCGATGTCGAGGCGCCCGTAACGCTGGAGTGCGAGCTTCCGCAGGACGGTCTGCGCCAGGCGATGCTGAACCTGGTGCTCAATGCCGTGCATGCGTTCGGCGAGCGTTCGGGCACCATCGTCATCAGTTGCCGGCTCAACGATGGCCGGCTGGTGATCGCGGTGCGCGACGACGGCCCCGGCTTTCCGGAAGAGGTGGTGAGCGGTCAGTTGCAACCGTTCTACACTCAGTCCGACGGCGGCACCGGCCTGGGACTGACGATCGTGCAGCGCTTCGCCCGCGACATCGACGGTGAGCTGCGGCTCAGCAACCTGAAGGCGGGCGGTGCACTCGCCGAATTGATCCTGCCGTGTCGGACTCCGCGTGGCTGACACGCTGCTCATCATCGAAGACGAGGTCATGCTCGGCGCCGAGCTCGAGCGGCACTTCCGGCGCGAGGGCTGGCACGTCGCGCGTGCCAGCCGGCTCGATCGGGCACGGCAGTTGTTGCTCGAGCAGTCGCTCGATCCGCTGGTGGTGCTGTCCGACATGCGGCTGCCCGACGGCAACGCGCTCGATCTGCTGGAGCAGGCGCGCAATGTCGCCGTGTTCAGCGAATGGATCGTCCTGACCGGCTTCGGCAGCATCAGCGATTCGGTGCGCGGATTGCGACTGGGCGCGTTCGACTTTCTGGAGAAGCCGTGCGACCTCGAGCGGCTCGATCTGGTGATCGCCGGTGCGGCGCGGAGTGCGAGGGCGCAGCGTCAGCTGCGCGAACAGCACCAGCAGCAGAACCGTCGCTACCAGGTCGATGCGTTCATCGGGCACAGCTCTGCTGCTCAGCAGGTGCGCGAGCTGCTCGCGCGGCTGGCGTCGGTGCCCCTCAGCACCCTGTTGCTCACCGGCGAGACCGGCACCGGCAAAGGTCTGGCGGCGCGCATCGCGCACTACAGCGGTGGTCGCAGCGGCGGGCCGCTCGTCGAGATCAACTGCGCCGCACTGCCGCGAGATCTGCTCGAATCGGAGCTGTTCGGACACGAGGCAGGTGCGTTCACCGGCGCGAAAGGGCGCAGGCGTGGTTTGCTCGAGCAGGCCAATGGGGGGACGCTATTCCTCGACGAGATCGGCGAGATGCCGCTCGATCTGCAGGCCAAACTGCTCAAGGCGATCGAGGATCGCGCGTTTCGCCGCGTCGGCGGCACCGAGGAGCAGCGCGTCGAGGTGCAGATCATCGCCTCGAGCAATCGCGATCTGCGCCAGAGCGCGGCGCAGGGCACGTTTCGATCCGACCTCTACCATCGCCTGAGCGTGTTCACACTCGAGTTACCGACACTGCGCGCGCGCAAGACCGACATCGACGATCTGTTGCCGGTGTTCATCGCCGAGTTCAACGCCAAGGCCGGCAAGGGTGTGCGCACGGTGCCTGCGGAGGTGCGCGCCTCGCTGCTTGCGCACGAATGGCCGGGCAACGTGCGCGAATTGCGCAACGTGGTCGAGCGTTGTGTATTGCTTGCCTCCGGCGAGTCGTTGCCCGCGCGTTGGCTGCATCTGCAAGGCGACCTCGATCGCACCTCGCCTGATCCGGCTCCGGAGGCCGGTCTGCAGCTTCCGCTCGACGGCTCGATGAGCCTGGACGACATCGACCGCGAGGTGATCCGCGCAGCGCTCGAACGGACCGGCTTCAACACCGTGGCGGCGGCACGCCTGCTCGGCAGCACGCGTCAGACGCTGCGCTACCGCATCCAGAAGTACGGCCTGCGCAGCGACAGCGACGACGAGGAGTCGTCTTCCGGTCCGTGAACGGTCGTAGTGGGGGTGCGAGTGGCGTTGTTGACAGTGCGCGCCACCACGCTCGTATATCCTCCGCACGCTCACTCGGCGGGCCTCGGGGCGGTTTCGTCGGTGGGCGGTATTCGGCCCCCGGTC
>CADECO010000044.1:0-2082 GCA_902825905.1 uncultured beta proteobacterium | reverse complement strand
GGCAGCTTTGCGCAGATCCTGCCGATCGGCTGCACGGCGCCGTGCAATCAATCCGCCAGCGTGATTCCGCCCGAGAACAACGCCTCCGGGTTCGAGCTGGTGCTGGTGACGGCCAATCCCGGCCCGCCGTTCGTCGAGGAGAGCGCCACGCGTTACGCGATCGGTCGCGTCGGCGCGCGGCCGGGTGCGAGCGAGCGCGTCGTGATCTTCCTGTCGATTCGCGACGGCGCAGTCGTGATGCGCGCGTTCGATCGCACTACCCGCACCGAACTGCCGGTACAGCGGGTCGCGCCCTGATGCGGCGATCGCCGCGCAGGATCCGCGTCGCTCAGAGCAGGTAGTCGCTTACCAGCAGCGCGAGCAGCATCACCATCATCCACAGGGCCATGCTGCCTGAGGGCCAGGTGCGCGCCAGCGTGCCCGTCGGCCCGTGCAGGTTGCGCGTCCAGCGCAACGCGAAGCGCGACCACGTTTGGAGCTGGTCGATCGCGAAACGCCGAACTCGCAGGATCGCGGCTTCGAGCGCCCCGATGACGGCGGGAAACAGACGTCGGTAGAGCCAGTCGACGTCCAGCGTGATCGTCAAGGTCCGACGCAACCACGTCAGCATCACGAAGAAGGCGAGTCCGGAAAACAGCAGCAACTGCAACTGCGCGACCACGTGTGCGCCGGTATAGGGCACGTAGTGGGCCTCATGAGGCAGGAGGTCATACAGAGGCTGGTAGAACACGCCCAAGCCGATACAGAGCGCCGCGAACAGGATCATCGCCAGGCGCATGTTGAGCGGTGGGTCGGCCGGTCGCAGTCCGGAATCCTTCTGGAAGAACACGAACCACGGAAACTTGATGCCGGCGTGCAGGAACACGCCCGCCGACGCGGCGGCGAGCAACAGCCATATCCAGAGCAGGTGCTCGTCACCGGCCGACTGCGCGATCATCGACTTGCTGATGAAGCCCGAAGTGAGCGGAAACGACGAGATCGCCAGCGCACCGATGATTCCGCACAACGCGGTGATCGGCATCGACTGGTACAGGCCGCCAAGTTCCGTGCACTTGCGCCGACCCGTCATGTAGAGCACGGAGCCGGCCGACATCAGCAGCAGCGCCTTGTAGAGGATGTGCGTGAATGCGTGGGCGGCCGCACCGTTCAACGCCATCTCCGTGCCGATACCGATCCCGGTGATCATGAACCCCACCTGGTTCACGATGCTGTAGGCGAGGATGCGCCGCATGTCGTTCTCGAGCAGCGCATAGACGATGCCGTAGAACACCATGAACAGACCCACGTAGATGAGCAACTCCGTGCCGGGAAAGCCGCGCATCAGTACGTACACCGCGGTCTTGGTGGTGAACGCCGACAGAAACACCGCGCCGCTCCAGGACGCTTCCGGATACGCATCGGGCAGCCAGGCGGACAAGGGTGGTGCGCCCGCGTTGAGCAGAAAGCCCGCGAGGATCAGCCAGTGCGCGGCGGTGTCGGGCGCTATTGCGGTGAACGCGGTCGACCCTGTTTCCAGCACATGCCCGACAATCCCTATGAGCAGGACGACACCGCCGAGCAGGTGAATCATGACGTAACGCATCCCCGCCGCACGCGCCAGTGGCGTGCCTGCGCTCCACAGGACGAGTGTCGAGCCGATCGCCATCAGCTCCCAGAAGACGAACACCGTGAGCAGATCGCCGGCCAGCGTGACGCCCATGGCCGCCCCGGCATACACGAACGCAGCGCTCAGCTCGAGGCGGCTGCTCTGGTTCAGCGCAAACAGGGCGCCGCCGAACGCCATCAGGCCGAAGATCGTCGCGAACAGGCGCGACAGTTTGTCGATGACCAGTGGCGCCACCGAATACCCGAGCAACTCGCCTTGCAGCACGATGCCATCGTCGGTCATCCACAACAGAGCGATGGCGGCAGCCGGCGCACCGAGCGCGGCGGCCGAGCGAGCGGGCCCGCGAAGCACGGCGACGAGCGCGGCTCCGATGAATAGTGCGAGCGCCGGATGCGTCAGCATGTGGCCCTTATGCGCTCTCGTCGCGCCGCGAAGCGTGCGTGACGTCGTAGTGAGTGTCGCGCCGCGAAGCGTGC
>CADECO010000043.1:19038-25242 GCA_902825905.1 uncultured beta proteobacterium | reverse complement strand
ACTGCGTGATCTACCAGACGCTGCGCAATCCGCCGGCGATGACGGTGTCGCACCGCCTGTCGGCCTGAACGCCGCCGCGGCGGTACAGCACAACTGAACTGCGCGGTGCTGGTGCCGGTACTCGTGGCGCGCGCGGCTATTCGATCAGGGTCAGAGCACCGGACTCGATTAGCGCACGCAGCGCGCCGCGATCGGCCTTGCCGGTGCGGCCAAGCGGCAGATCCGGAGCGACGTAGTAGCGATCAGGCTGCTTGAACTTCTCCAGATGCGCGGCCGCGTGGGCGCGCAACGCGCTCAGATCGATGGTGCCGTTCACCGCCGGCACTAGCAGCACGTGCAGCCGTTCACCCAGGATCGGATCAGCCACCCCGGTCGCCAGCGCCGCTGCTACGCCTTGACAGTGCGCGAAGCACTGCTCGATCTCCAGCGGCGAGATCTTGGCCCCGGCACGATTGATGATCTCCTTCGCGCGCCCCACCAGTTCGACGATGCCGCCGTCTCGCACGCGCGCCAGATCGCCGGTGCGAAAGTAGCCGTCGTCGAACGCGGCGGCGGTCAGATCAGGGGCGTCGAGATAGCCGTTCATGATGAACGGCGTCTTGATCTGCAGTTCACCGGGCTCGCCTTCGCGCTGCGCACCGCCAATCCGGAACGTCACCTGCGGTGCCGGTCGGCCTATGCAACCACCGTGTTGGGCCCGCTCCTGCGGCTGCAGCACGAAATCCGACGTGGCGGTTTCGGTGAGGCCGTAGATGTCGATCAGCGCGGCACGCGGAAAACGGCGCTCTATGTCCGCACCCTGCGCAGCGGGCAGAAACTCCCCGCCGATCATGATGTGCCGCAGCGGACCGTCGGCGGCAAGGCGCGCCAGGCGGCTGCGGTGATCAGCGTCGTCGAGCTTCGGCATCAGTGCGCGCATCATCGTCGGCACCACCGCCACGCGATCGATGCGTTCGGCGATCAGATCGGTCAGAAACGTTTCCGAGCGGAACCGTTCGCGCATCACCAGCGTGCCGGCCTTGGCCAGCGTCAACAGACTCACCCAGACGCCGAAGCTGAAAGTGATATTGAGTACCAGCAGCGTGCACTCACCCGTACCGAATCCCAGATAGCTGTCGTTGGCGGCGAGCTTGCCGGCGATCGCGCGATGCGAAAGTACCGCTCCCTTCGGCTTGCCGGTCGATCCGGAGGTGAACACGATCAGCGCGGCATCCGCGAGGATCGGTCGCGCCGCTGGGGCCGACCGAGGCGCAACCTGAACCGCACCGCCACGCACGAAGTCGCCGTGACGCGGCGCGTCGCTCATTGCATCAATCAGCAAGCGCGCACCGGTCGCGTCGACGTATCCGGCGAGCGCCGCAGGGGGTGTCGAGCGATGCACCGGAACCGTGACGCCACCAGCGCGCCACACGCCCAGAAACGCGGCGATGTCACCCGGTTGGTTCGACACCATCACCAGCACTGGCTCGTTTGTTTCGATGCGTTCCTTACCCAACGCTGCCGCAATCTCACCGGCACGCGCGGCGAACGCGGCGTAGGTCAACGTATCCGCTTCACCTGCGAGCGCGACCCGGTCAGGCGCTTGCCGGCATGCTGCATCGAGCAGTTCGACCAGTGCGGCCATGGCGCTGAGCGTTGCGGCGAACAGCTACGTCGCGGTGCGACCGGCAAAGCGCGCGTCGCGCCAGGCGATCGCCGCCCGCAAGCCGTCGCGCCGCGCGATCTCCATGAACTGGCGTTTGTCGGGCGAGCCGTGCGACTCGATGTGCAGATCGATTTCGAGCGCGGTCTGCAGCGCTTCACGCATGCCGGCGATCTCGAAGGTGCGGTTTATCGCTTTCTTGGTTTCGCGCATCAGCACCGGATCGACCGCCGCGATGTGCCGCGCCATCGCCATGGCCGCGTTCAGATGCTCGCCATTGGGCACGACACGATTGATGAGCCCGAGCCGCAATGCTTCGGCCGCGCTCACGTTGTCGATGCCGTTGAAGATGATCTCCTTGGCCTGTTTCGGACCGGTCATCCACGGCAGGATCATCGTGACGATGCCGGCGCCGAACTTGAGTTCCGGCTCGCCGAACAATGCGTTCTCGGCGGCGATGGTGATGTCGCAGGCGAGCGCCAGTTCGCATGCACCCGCGAGGCAGTGGCCTTGCACCGCGGCGATCGTGGGCTTGGACAGCGACCAGAATCGCATCGTCGCGTTGAAGTCGTCGTCGAGCACCTTGCGCCATTGCTCGGCACCGGACGGCCGCGCTTCCATCTGCTCTTTGAGATCGAACCCGGATGAGAACGCCGTGCCCGCGCCAGTGACGATGAGCACCCGCAGCTCGGCGTCGGCCTCGACCGCGTCGCACACCTGATTGATCTCCTGCAGCATCACGCGATTCATCGCGTTGAGCCGCTCGGGCCGATTGAGCGTAAGCGTACCAACGCGGTCAGCGCGTTCGAATCGGACGGTGGTGAGGTCCATGTACTGCCCCCTTCACTGCGAAGCCAGCACGCCGGCCAGCAGATTGCCACCGAAGTCCGCCGCACCGCGTGCTTCCATGTACGGCGCGCTGCGCAGGTACTCCTTTACCGCTCGCAACGCAGTAGGCAGGCGCGAGGCGATCGTGGCAGTGAGCTTGCCCAGCGCCTGCTCCAGCTCGGCGTGCGGCACTACCAGGCTCACCAGCCCGGTCTCGGCGGCGCGCGCGGCATCGATCTCGTCCTGACTCAGTACCAGAAAGGCCGTCATCTTCGGGGCGACGCGTCGCAGATGCGCGGAGATCGCCAGCGTCGGCGGCAGATTGGTGTGCATCTCCGGCAGCGAGAAGCGCGCGCGGTCGGAGGCGATCACCACGTCGCAGGCGGAGGCGATCGCGCAGCCGAAACCGAGCGCCGGCCCCTGCACCAGCGCAATCACCGGCACCGGCGATTCGTAGATCGCGCGATACGCGCCGAGGATCGGATCGATCACCTGCGCACGCAGCTGTAGCGCCGTGGGGCGAGCGGCGGACTTCGGACCGGCATCGCGCCCGCGGCAGAAATCTTCGCCGTTGGCCGCCAGCACGATCGCCCGCGCATCTTCGCGTTGACCGGCCTTGCCGACCGCGGCGGCAAGCTCGCGCAGATCGTCGATGGCGAGTACGTTGCCGCGCTCGGGGCGATTGAATGTGATGCGGGTGATACCGCTTTGTTCGTTGACCAGCAGATTCATCGGGCGCTCCACTAATCCTTCGCGTCATTGATCGCTGCGCGATCACCGCGCAACAACCGGGCGATCACCGTGCGATCGCCGCGCGCGAGGTCATGCAGACGGACTGCCCGCGAATTTACCCGCTACGGTCCTTGAGCGCTCGGCGTAGCCACGCCGCCGACGTCTCATCGCTACGACCGGCACAGCGGATGAGGTACGGCTCGCCCGACATTGAACTCTTCGAGGCCACGTGTTCGATGAACTGTTCGGTGGAGAGACTGCGCCGCGCCGCATTGAGTTTCTTCCGCAGATGGGCAGCCGCTTCGGTGGCCGGATAGGCCGAGCCGTTGCGCACGAACTGGCAACCCGATTGCTCGATGCGCCCGATCAGGAAGTCGATTTCGCCCGGCGCGGCGCTTTGCCCGAATGTCGGAAACGCAATCGCCGTACCGATGAGCGCGAGCACGACGCCCGCGCGCCGCACCATCGTCACCGTTGGCCGTTCTGGGCCGCGACGATGACCCACGCCGACGGACAATGGGTCACATGCGGATAGTAGGCGCCGAAGTCGGGGCAGTAGTACGCGTAGACCGATCCGTCGGTGCCAACCGGGCCGGAGCCGAATGTGGGACTCACCGGCAGGCCGACCGTGGGCGCGATGAGGATCGGGCCATTGAATTGCCGATCACCGCCGTTGCGCGGCGGCCGCTGCTGGGGTGGCGGCGTATTGATGGGCGCGGAAGGGTAAGCACCGATCGGCGGGTTGTACGTGGGCACGTTGACCGGACCCGAGGGCGTCGGCGCCGGCCGGGCTTGTTGCTGGTTGGGGCGTTTCGGGTCGTGCTGCTGCGCGATGGCGCCGACCCATCCGCAGCCGACCACGGCGAGGACCAACGCGCCCGCTGTTCGGCGCAGACCTTGATTGCGATTGAGGGTTCGCACTGGATCCTCCTGGCTCGTCTCGTACACGGATCGTCGTGTATCGCGGCGCCCTTGCCGCCATACGGCAACGACCGTGCCACTAGTGTGCCCGACAGCGGCTCACCCGCACCTCTGGACCGCGATGCGCGGTGCACCGGCCGCCGCGAACGGCCTGGTCGGTGTATCGAACCTCATGTCGGGCGCAGGGAAACCGCCGGCCGGCGTGCATCGTGCGGGCTACCCGGAACCGCTCGACACGAAGGCCAATAACGCGGCGCAGCGCCGAAGGTTACACCTCGAGCGCGGCGCGGGCTTTGCGCCCGATTTCAGCCTGGTGCGTGCAGGGGAGTTTCGCCCGGGATCAGCCGTGCTTGCGGATGAAGCCGTGGATGCGCGGATAGATCACTTCGCGCCAGCGCCGGCCGCTGAAGATGCCGTAGTGCCCCACGCCGGGCACCATGAAGTGCTCGCGTCGGGCGCGCGGGATGCCGGTGCAAAGACCGTGCGCCGCCTCGGTCTGCCCGCTGCCGGAAATGTCGTCGAGTTCGCCCTCGATGGTGAGGAGCGCAGTCTTGTTGATGCGCTGCGGCTGCACCAGTTCACCGCGCACCCGCCAGTTGCCGTTGGGCAGCGCGTGCTCCTGGAACACCGTTTTGATGGTGTCGAGGTAGTACTCGGCAGCCATATCGAGCACCGCGTTGTATTCGTCGTAGAAGCGGCGGTGCTGATCGGCGCTCTCGCCGTCGCCCTTGAGCAGGTGGTCGTAGTAGTCCCAATGGGCCTGCGCGTGCCGTTCCGGATTCATCGCGACGAAGCCCACGTGCTGCAGGAAGCCCGGATACACCCGGCGCATGAAGCCCGGATACTGCATCGGCACGCGATGAATGACGTTGTGCTCGAACCAGTTGAGCGACTTCTGCGTCGCGAGGTTGTTGACGGCCGTGGGGCTGTTGCGCGGATCGATCGGCCCGCCCATCATCGTCATGGTGCGCGGCGCGGGTGTCTCGCCGCGTGCTGCCATCAGCGATACCGCAGCCAGCACCGGGACCGTCGGCTGGCACACCGAAATCACGTGGACGTCTTCGCCGAGCGTGCGGATGAACTCGCACACGTACTCGACGTAGTCGTCGAGGTGGAATGGCCCATCGGCCAGCGGCACCATCCTCGCGTTCACCCAGTCGGTGATGTACACGCGGTGCGCAGGCAGCAGTGCCCGGACCGTGTCACGCAACAGCGTAGCGAAGTGACCCGATAGCGGCGCAACCAGCAGCACTTTCGGATCCTTGGCGTCGCGCTCGGCACTCAACGCGCGGCGAAAATGCGTCAGCGTGCAGAACGGGCGTTGCAGCACGACCTCCTCGGTCACGCCAACCGGGGCGTGATCGACCGCGGTGAGATCGAGTCCGAATGCGGGTTTGTCGTAGCGCTTGGTCAGTCGCACGAACAGATCCGACCCCGCCGCGACGGTGCGCGCCATCGGCGCGTATGAAAACGGGCTGAGCGGATCGCTGAACAGCTGCGTGCTCAGCCGGGCGGCCGCTCCCCACGGAGCCAGCATCGTCTGACTGAGTTCGTGCAACGCGTAGAGCATTCGGCTTCCTTCGCGCCCGACGGGGCGGGGCGTTTATAGCAAACTCCACGCTGCGTCGCAGCAATTTCCGTGCGACAGGTGTACCGATGCGTCATTACCGGTGCAATTTCGGACGTTTGGTAACGCGCAGGGCTCAGGCGGCCTTCTTGCTCTTGGCGATCTCTTCGTCGCGCAGCGCGCGCCGCAGGATCTTGCCGACGTTGGTCTTGGGCAACTCGGTGCGGAACTCGATGTACCGCGGGCGCTTGTAACCGGTGAGATGCTGCTCGCAGTAATCTTTCAAGTCCTTCTCGGTGAGCGCCGCATCCTTCTTCACCACGAACAGCTTCACCGCCTCGCCCGAATGCGTGTCGGGCACACCGACCACCGCGCACTCGAGCACGCCGGGATGGCCGGCGACCACGCCCTCGATCTCGTTCGGATACACGTTGAAGCCCGACACCAGGACCATGTCCTTCTTGCGATCGACGATGCGGATGTAGCCGTGCTCGTCCATCACGCCGACATCGCC
>CADECO010000043.1:0-18938 GCA_902825905.1 uncultured beta proteobacterium | reverse complement strand
CCGTACGCCTCGACCAGCGTCGTGCCGGTCACCTGCTTCCAGCGGTCGGCCACCGGCTTTTGCACCGCCATGCCGCCGCCGAGCGACACCTTGAGCGATGAGAAGTCGAGCTTGGCGAATTCGGTGTTGTTGAGTAGCGCGTTGAACAGCGTGTTCACGCCAGTGAACATGGTGAACTTGTGCTTGGTCAGTTCCTTCACCAACGCCGGGATGTCGCGCGGATTGGTGATGAGCACGTTGCAACCGCCAAGCTTCAACATGATCAGGCAGTTCGCCGTGAGCGAGAAGATGTGATAGAGCGGCAGCGGCGTGATGATGGTGTGCTGCGTATCACCGAGGAACGGATGCAGCCACGCGCTGGCCTGCTCGAGATTGGCCAGGATGTTCCGGTGCAGCAGCATGGCGCCCTTGGAGACGCCGGTCGTGCCGCCCGTGTACTGCAGGAACGCGAGATCGTCCTGCGACACCGCGACCGGTTTGAGCTGATGGCGCTCGCCTTCGCTCAACATGTCGTTGAAGCGGATGCTGCCCGGCAGGCTGTAGGCCGGCACCATCTTCTTCACACTGCGCAGCACGAAGTTGACGATATAGCCCTTGAGCCCGAGCAGATCGCCGACCGAGGCGACGATCACGTGCTTCACCGGCGTGGCCTTCAACACTTCCTGCAAGGTGTTGGCCATGTTCTCCAGCACGACGATGGCCTCGGCACCTGAATCCTTGAGCTGATGTTCCAGCTCGCGCGGCGTATAGAGCGGATTGCAGTTCACCACGACGCATCCGGCGCGCAGGGTGCCGAACACCGCCACCGGATACTGCAGCACGTTGGGCATCATGATCGCCACGCGCGCGCCCTTGCCCAGACCACGCGATTGCAGCCAGGCGCCGAACAGGCGCGAGAGCCGATCGAGCTCGCTGAACGAGATGAACTTGCCCAGATTCGTATAGGCGGGGCGATCGCGATACTTCGTGGCGCTCGCTTCGAACAGCGCCCCGACCGACGCATACTGGTCCCAGCGCACTTCGGGCGGAACCCCCTTTGGATAGCTCTTCAGCCAGATTTTTTCCATGTTCGATTCCGCTTCCTGTCTCCGGTGGAACGGCGGGCTGTTTGGCGGAGAGCAACGCTGCCGCCGGTGGCTTTCAATCCAATGACCACACACGGACGGCGCAGCGCGGCTGCTCTGCGACCATATTCCCGCACGCTCCGCCCCTTGGCAAGAGCGGCAACGCCGCAGCGCCGTAGGCGAACTACGACACCGCGGCGGCGCGCCGGACCGATTCGATCATTGAACTGGTGAGCAGGAACTCGCGTGCGGCCTTGGGGTCGGCTGCGGTGCGACGGAGTTCGTCGAAATTCTCTTGCCGCACCGCGGGGTCGCGCGCTTCCAGACGCTTCTTGTTCTGAATCGATACCGCCTGCACCTGCTCGATGTTCGCCGTGCGGCGCTGGCGCGTGTAGCGGTCGAGCTCTGATACATCGACCTCGCCACGACACACCCGGGCGAGTTTCTCGCCGAGGTTGACCGCGTCGTGGATGCCGCCGTTCAGTCCGAACGCGCCCAGCGGATTGTTCAGATGCGCGGCGTCGCCCGCCAGGATCAGGCGGCCGGCACGATAGTCCGACGCCACGCGCTGATGCACCTTGTAGATCGACCTGTACTTGAGCGCGTACGGCTCGCTGCGAGCGAGAAAGCCCTGCATGCGCCACTGGCAACGCTCCAGGCTGAGCGCGGTTTCATCGGACTCGTCGGGCTGCACCGGAAAGACGATGCGCCACAGCCCGGGCGGACCGGCATCGGGCATCTTGAAGATCGCCGACCATTCGTCCGGATCGGCGATATAGGCATTGAACGCATAGCCATGCGGCTCGAAATCGTGCGTGGTGCTGCAGACCACGAACCGCTCGGGCCAGGTGAATCCTTCGAATTCCACGCCGGACGCGCGCCGGATCGTGCTGCGTCCGCCGTCGGCGCCCACGACCCACGGCGCGCTGAGGCGCTCGTCGCCCTGTTTCGTACGCACGACGACGTAGGCGGCATCTGCATCCTGGCCCGCATTGATCGCCTCGTGGCCGAATCGGATCTCGGCGTTGGCACATTCGCGCAGCTTGTCGTAGATGATCGGCGTGAGCCGATGCTGTTCGAGGTGGAAACGGTAGGGATACGGCGTGATATCGGCGAGCGTCGACAGATCCCACTCGACGATCACGCCCTCGCGCTTGTCGCGGATCTGCCAGCGCGGCACCCTGATGCCGATGCGATGCATGGCTTCGGTGATGCCGTACGGGGCCATCAACTCCATCGACGGCGGGTGATAGGTGCCGGCACGCAGGTCGTGGGTAAGCCCCAGCTCGGCTTCCAGCACGAGCACCGGGACTTCCTGTTTGGCAAGAACGAGTGCGGTCAGCAATCCGACGGGGCCGGCGCCGACAATGATGACGCGATCAGGGGTGTGGGACATGTCCGGATTCTAACTACCCGATGCGTCGGGCCGCGAGGATTGCTCAACGTCGGCCCGGTTCGGCGAACCGCAGCAACAGCGCTGCGATCAACGGCGCGAGCCCCAGGCAGATGAACGCAAGCTGCCAGCCGAGCGCCGCACTCGCACCGCCGCCCAGATCGATGGCCGCTCCCAGCACCAGCGGCGCAATGAAGCCGCCGCCGAAGCCGAGCGTCGAGTAGAGCGCCATGGCCGTACCGCGCGACGCGGGATCGGTGCTGGCGACCAGGCCGGATGTGAGCGCCGCCGAATCGCCCATCACCAGCACCATGTGCAGCAGGCACAATGTCGCGAGCAACGTCATGCTCGCGCCGAACGCCCAGCCGATGCCGCAGGACAGCAGCGCGGAGGCGAGCATGGCGATGCGAATCCACCGGGCGCGGCCCAGGCGCAACGCGACCTCGTTGCCGGCAATGCTGGCAAAGGCCGCGATGAAATTGGCACCGGCATGGATGTCGGCGGGCGACAGGCTCCAGTCCGTGTTGCCGCGCGATGCATCGAGAAACGCGACGAACCATGAGCGCGAGCCGAAAAGTTCGAAGCAGTGGACCGTGTAGCCGAACGTGAACGCCATCGCCAGCCGATTGCGCAACGCCGGACGGAAATCGAGGAAGCGTGGCGCCTGCGCACTCGCGCGCGGCATCGGGCGCAGCCGTCCGAGCACGATCGCCGCGGCGATCAGCGGTCCGATCGCGGTGACGATGAACACGACGCGCCAGCCGAACAGTTCACCCAGCTTGCCGGCCAGGAACACCGAGAACGCAAGGCCGAGGCCGAACGTCGCGGTGTAGAACGAGATCGCGCGGCTTTGCGTCGCGCCGCGCAACCGATCGGACAGGGCCTTGAGTCCGGGCATATAAGTGCCGGCAATGCCCACCCCGAGCAATATCTGGAACAGGCCGGCTGCGACCGCGCCGTTGGCGAGCAGCCCCATGCCGAGCGAACCGACCGTTGCCGCGCCCGCCGCCACGGCATAGATGTGCCGCGCGTCGAGTCGATCGGTGAGGCTGGTGAGCACCGGTACGGCGACCATGTAGCCGGCGAAGAACAGGCCGCTCACCAGCCCGGCTTCGGTGTTGGTCATGCCCCACGCGTCGCGCAACTGCGGCAACAGCGTCGGATACGCCGAGAAGCTCCACATGCTGGCGAAGTGCGCCAGGCACATCGCCGTGACCAGCCTGCCGTCGCCGGACGGTTGGTTCACCGGCGCGGCTACAGCTGACGCGGGATCGTGCCCCGCGCGCGAATCGACACCACCCTGCCCTCGGCATAGCGCAATTCGAGACTCGCGGCGCTGGCGTAACGCACGGTCTCCTCGCGGCCGAGTTGGGTGCGCACCTTGCGCGCCTGCACGCCATCGAACGCGTACCGCACCCAGTCGTCACGTCGTGACGACGGCGCGCCGAGTCGACGCACCACTTCGCGTTCGGGCAGACCCAGCCACAGCCATCGATCGAAGCTCGCCGGCTGCATGTGCGTCGGCAATCGCTCGCAGCCGAGCGGGATCTTCTCGCCGCGTACCTGGCGCACCGCGACGATCTCGTCGACACGCGCGGGCTCGCGTGACCCGCGCGCGACGAACCACAGCGTGGTGTCGGTCTGTGTACCGAGAACCAGATAGCAGGTCCAACGTTCGCGCTCCTCACCCTCGCCGCGCGTCTCTACTTTCGTCTCGGTGGCGAACTTCGCCGTCGCCGCCAGATCGCCACTGGCCAGATCGACCTGTTGCGCGCTCAGGAACAGTCTGGTCACCGGCCAGCCGCGTGCAGTGGCCTTGCCGGCGATCTCGATCGGCTCGGGCGGCGGTGCCAATTCGCGCCCCAGCGCGGCCTGACCAAGGGCACCGAGGGCACACACCAGCGCCCCCCGCAGGACGGCCTGCCGCGCGACTCGCATGGAGCGATGCATCCGCTCAAATGTGTTTAAACGCAGGCTTGCGCTTCTCGACGAACGCGCCCATGCCCTCTTTCTGGTCGGCGGTGGCAAACAGCGCGTGAAACATGCGCCGCTCGAACAGCACGCCTTCGGACAACCCGGATTCGTAGGCGCGATTGATGCATTCCTTGGCCATCATCACCGAAGGCAGCGAGAACTCGCAGATCGCGATCGCAGCGCCCATCGCCTCGTCGAGCAGCTTGTCGGCGCTCACCACCCGCGAGACCAGCCCCGCGCGTTCGGCTTCGGCGGCGTCCATCATCCGTGCAGTGAGCACCAGATCCATCGCCTTGGCCTTGCCCACCGCGCGCGGCAGTCGCTGCGTGCCGCCGGCGCCCGGGATGATGCCCAGCTTGATTTCCGGTTGACCGAATCGGGCGGTGTCGGCCGCGATGATGATGTCGCAGGTCATCGCCAGTTCACAGCCGCCGCCCAGCGCGTAGCCGGCGACCGCAGCGATGATCGGCTTGCGGATCGCTCGCACCCGCTCCCAGTTGCGGGTGATGTACTCGGTCTTGTACACGTCCATGAACGACCAGTCCTTCATCGCGCCGATGTCGGCACCGGCGGCGAACGCCTTCTCGTTGCCGGTAAGCACGATCGCACCGACGTCGGCGTCGCTGTCGAATTTGCCCAACGCATCGACCAGCTCGTTCATCACCGTGTCGTTGAGCGCGTTCAACTGCTTGGGTCGGTTGAGCCGGATGAGGCCGACACGCCCCTGTTTTTCAACCAGAATCGTCTCGTAGGTCATGGTTATCTCCGCGTGCTTGCTCGATGCGTTGAAGGGATGAGGTGGCGACGCCCGGCAGAGCTATCGGTTTTGCGCCTTCTTGAACTCGGACAGCGGCACGACCGGACCGAGGTCGAAGCGCTTGCGATCGGGCTCCACCGCAGTAAGCGCTTCGGTCTCGCGCATCGTGTTGAGCGAGCGCACCGCCAGTTGCTGATACAGCCGCGTCGCCTCGCGCTTCCAGGCCATCTCGGGCTCCGACAGCGACTTCACGATCTTCGCCGGCGCGCCGGCCACCATGACCCGCGGCGGAATCACCGCCTCGGCGCGCACGAACGCCAGCGCGGCGACGATCGCGTACTCCCCCACCACGGCGTTGTCGTTGACGACGGCGTTCATGCCGATCAAGGCACCGCGACCGATGGTGCAGCCGTGGAT
The DNA here is from genome assembly GCA_902825905.1 of uncultured beta proteobacterium. Classification (GTDB taxonomy): domain Bacteria; phylum Pseudomonadota; class Gammaproteobacteria; order Burkholderiales; family SG8-39; genus CADEDU01. Next base: position 13,333 of record CADECO010000043.1, on the reverse strand, counting down.
CACCGCGCCGTGGCCGATGTGACCGTCCTCTTCGACGACGGTGTCCTTGCCGGGAAAACCGTGAACGATGCAGCTGTCCTGGATGTTGGCGCCACGGCCGATGATGAGCCGGCCGAAATCACCGCGCAGGCTGGCGCACGGTCCGATGTAGACGCCTGCGCCGACGATCACATCACCGATCAGCACGGCGGTTGGGTGTACGAATGCGCTCGGATCGACGACCGGCGTAATGCCGTCCAGCGAGTAGACTTTGGGCATGAATGCGATGAGGTTGGGTGGATTGAGCCCGCGGCGCGCGCGGTCTCACGTCGGGGCCCATTCTATCGCCGCATCTCCTCGCGCGAACCGCTCGATCCACCTGATGCCGTGCCGATCGACTTGCAGCGGATGAGCATGTGGACAAGGATCACCGGGGCCGCTGCGTTCGAACGCTTCGGGCGTCCGGGTCTGCTTGGCCGCATTGCGCTGGGCATCACCATCTGCCTACTGACAACCATGAGTCACGCACTCGAACTGCAGGGACACCGCGGCGCTCGCGGGCTGCATCCGGAGAACTCGCTTCGCGGTTTCGTCCATGCGCTGGCGATCGGCGTGCACACGCTCGAGCTGGACACCGCGATCACCCGCGACGGTGTACTGGTGATCGCCCATGATCCGCGGCTCAACGCGGAGATCACGCGCGACGAGTACGGCAAGTGGATCAAGCCGCCGCTGCGGCCGATCTCGACCATCACCTTTGCCGATCTGCAGCGCTACGACGTCGGTCGCATCGATCCCGCATCGGAGTATGCGCGGCGGTTTCCGCACCAGCGCGGTCGCGACGGCGTGCGTATCCCGCGGCTCGATGCGCTGCTGCAGATGCTGCAGGCGCCAGCCGCGGCAAGCGTGCGCGTCAACATCGAAACGAAGATATTTCCCGATGAACCGGCGCTGACGGTCGACGCACACACGTTCGCCCGCTCGCTGATCGGCGCATTGCGCAACGCGGGCATGCAGTCTCGCGCGACGATCCAGTCGTTCGACTGGCGCACGCTCGCGGTCGTGCAACGCGAGGCGCCCGAGATCGCGACCGTCTACCTCACCGCGCAACAGCCATGGCTGGACAACATCGGCGCGCACACCGGCGCGGACTCCATCTGGACGGCGGACACACAATTGCGCATCGCTGGATCGGTGCCGCGCATGGTCAAGGCGGCGGGCGGCACGATCTGGTCACCGTTTCACGGCGATCTGAATGCGGCGCTGGTGAACGAGGCGCACGCCCTGGGCCTGCGGGTCATCGCCTGGACTGGCAACACGCGCGCCGAGATCGAACGGCTCATCGACTGGCGAGTCGACGGGATCATCTCGGACTATCCGGACCTGCTGCGCACGATCGCCGCTGAGCGCGGCTATCCCCTGCCAGCACCGATCACGCTGCAATTGCCTTAGCCGGGGCCGTTGCCGTAGTTGGAGCAGGCGCTACGGCGCCGCGGGTCAGACTCAGACCGCCGCGGCCTGCCTGGCGAGTTTCTCGCGCAACGCACGGACGATGTCGCTGGCGATGGCTTCTTCGGCTGTGAGCTGGTCGATGTACTCGCGCGCCTCATTCAGGCGCTGATCGCGCGCCAGATGTTCGATCTTCAGGCAGACCGCCGACAGCGCCGAGGCACCCACCGTCGCGCTGGTCGACTTCAGCGTGTGCGCGACTCGACGCATCACGACCGCTTCGCCCGCTTCAGCGGCTTTGCGGACATCGGCGACCTGGCGTGGCGCTTCACCCAGATACAGATCGACGATCTCCAACACGGTATCGGCGCCCAGGTCGTTGGCAAGCGACGTCAGTGCGGCGTCGATATCAGCCATCGCCTGCCCGTTCGCAGGGCCCGCGCCACCTGCCACTCGCACTCCTTCGGCGGAGCAAACCGGCCACTGGTGATGCTTACCGATCAACATTTCTCGACTCCAGGTACGGCGAACGCACGCTCGCAGGTCCGCATGAATTGGATGGCAACCTGGGACCTAATCCTCGAACGACCCGAAGCGGGCAGGTTGCAAGCAGCGTGCCCGGAAGCGAATGCATTGTTTCGAAGCCCCCTTCGCAATGCATTCGAGCCCGAGTCGTCTGCTCTGCAAGCGTTATCGGCGTGAATGTACTGGATTAACAGGTTGGCGCCGGACTCGATCACCAACAACTGTGCGAGGTTGCTCGCGCATCATCCGCCCGACTGCAGGCCTCGCGCAATCTTTCACGGCCGGATCCTCGCGACGGCAAGTCGGGTCATCGCGAACCTGCCGCTGACGCGGCGTGCGGGAGCCCATGCGCGCTACGGTAGAATTTGCCGTCGCTGCGCGTCAGCGCCCTCCAGTCCGATCACCGAGCGACCGCGCCATGTCGAGCAGGCCTTCGAGTCCCGCCTCCAGCAAGAAACCAGCAACCGCATCGAATGCCCCCGCAGCGAACTTCGTGCGCGGCATCGTCGAGGCCGATCTTGCCGCAGGTGCTTACGCGTCGCGACGCTGGCGTGGCAAGCCTGGCGACGGCCGCGAGCAGCGCGCGGCTGGCACCGACCCGGCGCGCATCCGCACACGCTTTCCGCCCGAGCCGAACGGCTATCTGCACATCGGTCATGCCAAGTCGATCCTGCTGAATTTCGGCCTTGCGCGCGAATTCGAAGGTGTGTGCCACCTGCGCTTCGACGACACCAATCCGACCAAGGAGGAACAGGAGTACGTCGACGCGATCCGCGCAAGCGTCGAATGGCTGGGCGGCAACTGGGGCGAGCATCTGTATTTCGCCTCGGACTATTTCGAGTACCTCTATCGCTTCGCCGAGCGCTTCGTCGAGCACGGGCTGGCGTATGTGGACAGCCTGCCGGCCGAGCAGATGCGCCAGTACCGCGGCACGCTCACCGAGCCGGGCAAGGACAGCCCCTTCCGCAATCGCCCGGTTGCCGAAAGCCTCGATCTTTTTCGGCGCATGCGCGCAGGCGAATTCGCCGACGGCCAGCACGTGCTGCGGCTCAAGATCGACATGCGCTCGCCCAACATCAACATGCGCGATCCGGTCATCTACCGCATTCGACACGCGCATCACCATCGCACCGGCGATGCGTGGTGCATCTATCCGCTGTACGACTACACCCACTGCATCTCGGACGCGCTGGAGAACATCACTCATTCGGTGTGCACGCTGGAATTCGAGGATCACCGCCCGCTCTACGACTGGGTGCTGGAACACCTGGTGGAGTTCGGCGAGCTGGACAAGCCGCTGCCGCACCAGTACGAGTTCGCGCGCCTCAACCTGTCGTACGTCGTGCTTTCCAAGCGCAAGCTCATTCAATTGGTCGAAGACAAACACGTGGACGGCTGGGACGACCCGCGCATGCCCACGCTGGTCGGCGCGCGCCGGCGCGGCTACACACCGGAAGGGTTCCGGCTGTTCGCCGAGCGCATCGGCGTGTCGAAGTCCGACTCGTGGATCGACTACGGCGTGCTCGAGGAGGCGATGCGCGACGATCTCAACGCGCGCGCTGAACGCCGCGTGGCGGTGATGCGGCCGCTCAAGCTCATCATCGACAACTATCCGAGCGGACAGACCGAAGCGTGCCACGCGCCGAACCATCCGCAGAAACCCGAACTTGGCAAGCGCACGATGGAGTTCTCGCGCGAACTGTGGATCGAAGCCGACGACTTCATGGAGCAGCCGACCAAGGGCTACTTCCGACTGTCTCCGGGTGCCGAAGTGCGGCTGCGCTATGCCTACGTGGTGCGCTGCACGGGCGTCGAGCGCGATGCCTCAGGGGCGATCGTGGCAGTGCACTGCGAATACGACCCGACCACCAGATCGGGTACACCGGGCGCGGAGCGGAAGGTCAAAGGCAACATCCATTGGCTGAGCGCGCACGAAGCAGTGCCCGCGCAGATCCGTGTGTTCGATCGACTGTTCCGCGCGCCCTTCCCTGGTTCCCGTCGCGGGCGCGAAGAGATGCCGGTGCCGGTGGTCAGCGCGGACGCCGAAGGCGAAAGTGAAGCGACGGTCGAGGAATACAACTGGCTCGATGACCTCAATCCCGATTCGAAGCAGGTGGTCCATGCGTTCGTCGAACCGCAACTGCGCCAGTGCCAGCCCGAAGAGCGCTTCCAGTTCGAACGGCTCGGTTACTTCGTCGCCGACAGCCGCGACTGCACGCCTGAGCAGTTGGTATTCAATCGCACTGTGGGGCTGCGCGATACCTGGGGTCAGGGTGGCAAAGGCGGTGGCGAGTGATCATGCAAAGCGCGCGACAAGGTATCGCGGGTAGCGCACGGTGACTGCGACGGCGATCGATACGTTGCGCATCGGCGTCATCGGCGCCGGCCGGCTCGGCACGGCGCTGGCGTGGGCGTTGGCGCGGCGGGGGCTGCGCGTGGTCGCCACCTACAGCCGCACTGCCGACAAGGCCGCACGGTTGGCTGAAGCGATCGACCAATGTCGAGCGTCGCCATCGCCGCAACAGCTTGTCGATGACTGCGATCTGGTGCTGATCGCGACGCCCGATGCGGCCATCGAACCGGTCGTGCAGGCACTGCGATGGCGGGCACGGATGGGCGTTGCACACTGCAGCGCCGCTACCGAAATCGCGGTGCTCGCCAAGGCGCAAGGCGACGGTGCGTGGATCGGCGGCTTTCATCCGCTGCAAACCTTCGGCGACCCCGATACGGCGGTGCGATCGTTGCCAGGCTGCACCATCACGATCGAAGCGGCGCCGCCCTTCGACGCGGTGCTCCAAGCGTTGGCGACACGACTCGAATGTCGCGTGAATCGCCTGCCACCTGGCGCACGCGGCTTGTACCACGCAGTGGGCGGCTACGCTTCGCAGTTCATCAACGTGCTGCTGCGCGAAGCGTCGTTGGCCTGGCAGTCGTGGGGCGCCACCGAAGAAGACGCGGTGCGTGCACTGCTGCCGCTGGTGCGCGGCACCGTCGCCGCGATCGAGCGTTCCGGCGTGGCGCACGGCATGCCTGGTCCGGTATCGCGCGGCGATGTCGGCACCGTCGCCAAACATGTCGCAGCGCTGCAGGCGTTCGACGCCCGTGCGCTCGAGTTTTATCGTGAACTGTGCCGCCGTAGCGTCCCGCTGGCACTGGAGCGCGGCGGCATCGCCGAAGCCACCGCGCTGCGCATCGTCGAAGTGCTACAGCGGAAATAGTTGCGCACGCGAAGGCGACAAATGTCGCGCTGACCCAGGCCTTTCAGTCGATCGCACCGTGGCCGGCGTGGGTAATCCGTCGGGTCGACTGGTCCGGCGGCGCGCGAACCTCTAACCTGCGGCTATATCGGTCTTATCGCGCTCGAACGGCCGCTGCCGCAGATTGTCTGGCCTTCCGTCAGCTAGTTTGCACATGGTGCAACGGTCTGTAGCAATCTGGGGCAAACATTCCTCGCCACGCGCCCGCGTGCCAACCAACATCGCTCCCTGAAGGCGTCCGCCGGCGTTGGTCGACCAAGCCGCAGCCAACGCCGTCCCATCACCCTCCCCTCGTTACCGCAATCGCCACCATGGGCGCGACCTATCGAGTCATCATCGCCGGTGTCCTGCCCGGATTCGATCCGGACACGGCGCTCGCAGTGGTGGCGCGCCTGCTGCGTGCCGATCCGGAACTATTACGCGAGAAGTTCGCCGGTTCGTTCGTGGTACGCACCGTCGCCGATCCCGGGTCGGCCGCACGCCTGCAACGCGTGCTGCGCATGGCCGGCTGTCAGTGCGAAGTCGAGCGCGTCGGATCCGGAAGTCGATCGCTGATCGCACGGCTCGACACGCTGCGTATTCCGATGCTCGCAATGGCGCAATCGGCGCTGGTGACGCTGGCCGATATCGAACGGCGGTCGGTGCACTGGTTGCTTGCGAGCGCATCGTTCATCCGGTCACGCGTGTTCGGCAGGCGCGCGACCAACAGAACGGCCGCGCCGATCGAACGATCACTCGCCGAACTGCGCGCCCGACGAACGATGCTGCACGCGGCGGCGATGGTGGCCCTGGCTGCGGCAGTGACGCTGTTGTCCGATCCGATGCCCGGCCATACCGCGCTCAGCCCTGCGCGTCCGCCGAGCACCGCCTTCGATCCGCCCGCGGGCCTTGAGCCGGCCGCGCCGGCCGCGCCGGAGTTCTTCATCCGGACCGAGAATGAATCCGTTGGCGGTGCGGTTCCGCCGCTGCCCGGCGTGTCTGGTCCGCGCACGACGCGCACGGCGCTCGGCGTGGTCAGCGTGGCACCCGACGAAACCGGCATCACGCCGTACTGGCAGTTGCGCTGGAACAGCGTGACCTTGCGCGATTTGCGTGCCGAAACACCACCTGCGCTGATCCCGCAGCATCAACACGGTGCGCGTCAGGTGTTGGCGACGCAAATGGGCGAGGAAACGATCGTCGTGGTGGATTCGGGCGAGCGCACCGCGATGTGCCCCGCCAGTCGGGTGCTGCTGGTGGTGCTGGCGCCGGGTCAGCGGGTGCGCACGCGCGAGTTGCCGAATCAATGCGTTGAACTCGAATCGGTGGTGCAGCACGGCGCCAAGCTGCTGTTCCGCTTCTACGATCAGCCCAGGGCGACGCTCGCCTTCGAACAAAGCCGGTTCGTCAAACTCGTCCCCGAACGACGTTGACACGCGCTTGGGCGGCGTGTCGCGCGACTACCTGCGCAGCTACTCCGGCAACGATGCCTGCCATTGCCGCAGATCCTCCGCGGTGTCGAGATCGCGCTCGATGGCGGGGTCGCGATGCACCACGACCGCCGCGCCGATGCGAATGGCCTCCTCACGGTGCCTGAGCAGGCTGCCTTCACCAAAGCGGAATCGGAATCGCGACGGCACGGCCAGCACGATCGCGTTGGTGCCGGTACTGGAGTGATCGGCACACACTACGATCCACTCGCCTTCTCTTGCCACCGTGAGCGCACCGTCGTAAGCCTCGCGCGTCAGGTATGGGAGATCGACTGCGAGAATCATCACGTGCGTGGCGCCATGCATGGCCGCCATGCCGGTGGCCAGACCGAGTGCTTCGTTCAGCCCCGCGCGATCCGGTTCTTCGAGCGGCGCCGCACCGAGCGACTCGGCCAGCGCGAGCGCTTGCGGATCGGGACTGACCACGATGCAGCGCTCCAGACTCCCCTGACTGCTCTGCACGATGCCCAGCACATGACGCAGCAGCCACTCGTTCAGACCGTACCGCTCCTCGTCATTGAGTGCGCCGCCCAGGCGCGACTTACCGCGCGCCAATCCGCGCGTGGGAACGATGGTCCAGAACGCCATGCCTGCCGCCATGCCAGCCTCGTGGGCACGCGCTACGTCGCGCGTTACTTCACTTCTCGCGTGTCGGGCACTCCGGTGATGCGGATGCCCGAAGAGGGCACTTTGTAGCGCTTGTTGATCGCGATCAGCACCGAGGTGAGCGCTTCGGCAGCGGCGGCATTGGCGAGGGCGCCGGCATGGTAGGCCCGCATGCCTGCGTCAGTGGCCATCTGCACGATGCGTTCGCGGGCTTCGGCATCGTCGCCGCACACCAGGACATCGCACTCGATGACGTGGTCGAGCTGCTTGAGATGATGGGCCGACACGTTCTGAAACGCCGAAACCACGCGCACCTCGGCGCCGACCAGTTGCTGCAACTGCAGCGCCGCGCAACCGCCTGCGGGCAATTGCACGCGATCGACCTTGGGCGGCACGAGCGGCACGGTCACATCGACCAGGATCTTGCCTGCGAGCGCACTCTTCACTTCCTCGGCGCTCGACAGTTGCGCGGCGAACGGCACGCACAGCACCACGACGTCGGCCCGGCGCGTCGCATCGATGTTCGTGGCTGCGCTGATCGCTGCCTGGTCGCCGACGATTGCGCGAATTTCCGCGACCGTTGCCTGCGCGCGCTCAACCGAGCGCGAACCGATGATCACTTCGTAGCCCGCATGGGCCCAGCGGGTGGCGAGGCCGGAGCCTTCCTTGCCGGTGCCGCCGAGCACGGCGACCTTGGTTCGAGGTTGCGTCATGGAAGATATGAGTGGGATGAGCCTGCGTCAGAGTCACCGAACAACCGCGTGGCACAGTCCGCGGTGCGCACTCGAGTGCGCGTACGGGCCGCGATTATGCCCGAGCGCGCCAGCCCATCACCGGATGCTTAGCCGACGGTTTCGCCGGTACGCTGCGATCGTCGGGGCAGCGGCGTGAGCACGATCGGCGCGAGCGATGCGGCCCGATACGAGCGTTCGACCTGTTCGGCCGGCGGGTCGCCGTAGAGCGTGCTGCGTTGACCCGGCTCGCGATCGGCCGCGCGTATCAACGCATCCATCTCGGCGGGTGGCAATTCCTGGCCGTGCTCGTTGCCCGCGGCGCGCGAGATGCTCTCGTTCATCAACGTGCCGCCCAAGTCGTTGGCGCCGCAGCGCAGACACTCCTTCGCGCCTTCCGGACCCATTTTCACCCATGACGTCTGGATATTGGGAATCAGCGGATACAGCGCGAGCCGCGACACCGCATGCATGAGCAACGCTTCGCGATACGTCGGACCACTGCGCGCGATTCCGCGCAAGGCCATCGGCGCTTCCATGTGCACGAACGGCAGCGGCACGAACTCGGTGAATCCGCCGGTGCGACACTGCAGATCGCGCACGGCGAGCAGATGGCGCGCCCAGTGCTGCTCGGTTTCGACGTGCCCGAACATGATCGTCGCGGTGGATCGCAGCCCCACTTCGTGCGCGGCCTGCATCACCGCGAGCCAGCGCTGCGTGTCGAGCTTGTCGGGACAGATCACGCGGCGCACTTCGTCATCGAGGATCTCGGCGGCAGTGCCTGGCAGGCTGCCCAATCCGGCATCCTTTAGCTGCCGCAAAAACTCCGCGACCGGCAGACCGAGCGTGGCCGCGCCCTGCGACACCTCGAGCGGCGAGAACGCGTGCACGTGCATCGCGGGCACCGCCTCCTTTACCGCACGCAGGATGTTCAGATATGTAGCGCCGGTGTAGTCCGGATGAATGCCGCCTTGCATGCACACTTCGGTGGCGCCGCGCTCCCAGGCTTCGACCACGCGCCGCTGGATCTCTTCCAGCGACAGGTCATAGGGCGTCCCACGCAGGTTCGCCGAATGCCGTCCCTTGCTGAACGCGCAGAAGCGGCATTTGAAGTAGCAGACGTTGGTGTAGTTGATGTTGCGATTGACGACATAGCGCACAGCATCGCCCGCGGCCGCGCGGCGCACCCGGTCGGCCGCTTCGCACACCCGATCGAATTCGTCGCCGCGCGCACGAAACAATCGCGCCACTTCGGCCTCGTCGAGGCCCACGCCATCGCTCGCGCGCTGCAGCGCATTGACGACCGTTCGATCCGCCACGCCGTACGTGATCGCCGGACGTTCGATTGCACCGCGCAGATTCGGAACGGCGCCGATCCGCCCCGTCGTCCAGCCGTCGGTGCGGGCAAAGCCTTGCGCGTCGGCATGCCGCAGCAACTTCGGCAGCACCACCGGATCGTGCCAGCGCTGGCCCTCGCGGCAATAGCGCGGATAGCTCGCCAGGCGCTCGACCAGAATCTTGCCGGCCGCGGCGGTCTCGCGTCGCAACTGCTCGACGTGCGGCCATGGCGCCTCGGGGTTGACGTGATCAGGCGTCACCGGCGAGACCCCGCCCCAATCGTTGATGCCGGCCTCGATCAACGCGTGCGCATCGCCGGGGCTGAGATTGGGCGGTGCCTGGATGTTCATCTCCGCGCCGAACACCAGACGCGCCATTGCCACGGTCCAGAGCAACTCGTCGCGTTCGGCGTGCGGCTGGCGGGCCATCGGCGTACCGGGTTTGGCACGGAAGTTCTGCACGATGATTTCCTGCAGATGACCGTGCTGTTCGTGCAGGGCCTGTAGCGCACGGAGCGTGTCGAGCCGCTCAGCGCGCGTCTCGCCGATGCCGATCAGGATTCCGGAAGTAAACGGCACCGCCAGCTCGCCCGCCAGACGGATCGTCTCCAGGCGAACGGCCGGGTGCTTGTCGGGTGAGCCGAAATGCGGCCCGCCACGTTCGCACAAGCGCTCGCTCGCGCTCTCGAGCATGATGCCCTGCGACACGCTGACCTTGCGCAGCATCGCGAGCTCTTCTCGCGTGAGCACACCAGGGTTGGCGTGCGGCAGCAGACCGGTCTGCTCGAGCACCAGCTTGCCCATGGCGGCGAGGTACTCGATCGTGCTCGCGTAACCGAGCGCGGCCAGCTCATCGCGCGCCACGCGGTAGCGCAGTTCGGGCTTGTCGCCCAAGGTGAACAGGGCTTCGTGGCAGCCGGCGGCTTTTCCTGCCGTGGCGATCGCCAGCACCTCGTCGGGCGACAAATACGCAGCACGGCCGCGACGCGGTGCACGTGCGAAGGTGCAGTAGTGGCACACGTCGCGACACAGGTGGGTGAGCGGGATGAACACCTTGCGCGAGTAGGACACGATCGGGCCGTGACCTTGGTCGCGTAGCGCCGCAGCCTGGCGCATCAGTTCGCCCAATGGCATCTCGCCCACCGAGGATTCATCGGCCGCCGCCCGAGCGAGCGCCGCCTCCCTTGCCCACACTGATTCGATCACCTGCTGTTCCTAATGATTTGATCGGACCGTCCGTCGTCGATTCGGCCCGTGCGACGTGGTGCGAATGTCGGGACGGTACCAAAAAAACAAGGGGCCCACGGGCCCCTTGCTCTTGTCACAGCCACGGCGGCAACTGCCGTCGAGGCGAACGCCTCCTTACGACAGGTGAGACACCCCCAGGCTGCGCCGATGGCTATGCGAATTAAGCCGGCGCCGGATGCGATAAAGCGCGAACGATCCACCTATCAGCGCCGCCACGAAGCTTTCCCACTGTTGCCAGAGAACGGCACCGGCCAGGCCCAGGGCCGCGACAACCGCCAGGGTGATCCACGCGGTACGCAACTTGTTCTGATAGCTGATCAGGTCGACGTCCATCGACACCAGCGCGAACGCGGCGATGCCGGCGAACAGCGCCTTGAACAGCGCTCCATAGAATGCCACCCAGGGCCCGCATGGCGCGGACTCGGCGGTGACGCCCGAGACGCAGTACTTGTCTGCGATGTAGACCTCGAACAGTGCACCGAACACGATCAAGGCAATGCAGGTGCCGACCACACCGAGGACCGGAACGAGCCACTGTCCCGGAACCCGGTCAGATAACGTTACTGGTTTGGTTGCCATCACTCGACTCGCAAAGGTTGTCCGATTGTCCCTAGCTGTCCTTCACGGCCGCACACGCTCAATCGCGCCGTTTTGTTTTAGTTAATGATTGAAGGACCCATCCATCCTCGCCGCCGTGCCGCCCGCATCGAAGATCTTTCATCGACACGCGCGAAACGATGGTGCCCCAGCTGTGCCTCGTTTGTACCCAGACTTGTACCCAGACATTAAGGCCCCGCATCGTAGTCATGTCACAGGCAACTCACAACGAATAAATGGTACGGTCGCAACAGGCGTGGTGCAAGCGTGTTGCGCACCCACTGTCGGCGATTCCCAACACGCATGTCGGACATCTCGGATTTCTGTTGCCGCACATCGACTTAGACACGCGCGGCCAATGTCAATCAGCAGCGATATTGCCCCGTTTGTCATCGTTGCCGGGAGGGTTCTGCGCTTCGTCGCACTGCAGCACGAAAGAATACTGACGCCGCCCTTGCCTGCTACCTTTGCAACATGGCTTCGGATTTCTTGTTAGCTTGATTCGACCAACATCGCAGCGAAAGAAAACATGCCGCATCACCAGCTCGCCGCCACACCCGAGACCGTGCATTGGGGCTTCTTCGACGCGAAGCTCGCACCGGTGCTGACCATTCGCTCGGGCGATCGCGTCACCCTCGAGAGCATCTCGGGCGGTCCGGACGAAGTGCCCAGTGATCCGCGCTTCGAGGTCCCGCCGGAGTACCGCACCATCCACGCGCGGCACAAGCCGCGGCTGGGTCCGCACATCCTCACCGGACCGATCGCCGTCGATGGTGCCGACCCGGGAGACGTGCTCGAGATCCGTATCCTCGAAGTCGATCTGCGGCAGAACTGGGCGTACAACCAGATCCGGCCGTTGAAAGGCTCGCTCCCCGAGGATTTTCCGATGCACCGGCGCGTGCACATCGCGCTCGATCGCGCCAAGCGCGAGGCGACCATGCCGTGGGGCACCAAGGTGCCGCTCGCCCCGTTCTTCGGGGTGATGGGCGTGGCCCCGCCACCGGTCTACGGTGCCGTGAGCTCGGTGGAGCCGCGCGAATACGGCGGCAACATCGATCTGAAAGAACTGCAGCAGGGTGCCACGTTCTTTCTGCCGGTATGGGCAAGCGGCGCACTGTTCTCGGCCGGCGACGGTCACGCGGTGCAAGGCGACGGTGAGGTCAATCTCACCGCGCTCGAAACGGCGATGCGCGGCACATTCGAATTCGTGGTGCACAAGCAACGCAACTGGAAGATGCCGCGCGCGCTGACGCCCACGCACTACATCACCGTCGGCCTGGACACCGATCTCGATCAGGCAGCGAAACAGGCACTGCGCGAAATGATCCAGTTGATCTGCGAACTCTCCGGACTGAGCCGTGAAGACGCCTATATGCTGTGCAGCATCGCGTGCGATCTGCGCGTCACCCAACTGGTCGACGGCAACAAGGGCATCCACGCGATGTTGCCGCGCGCGTTGTTGCCGAACGCAAAAGCCATCGTCTGACCAGGCCCTGCGAGCGGTCCGAGCCCAGGTCGCGCTCGCTCGAAACGCCCCGTACAGCGCCCCGCCCACCAAGGCCGATGCGCTACTCGATCGGTGCCAGGAACTGCCGATCCAGGTTGGCCTTGCGTCCTTCCAGCTGCGGCACCTGATCGAACCCGCCCCGGGCGATCGCCTCGAGCATCGCTGCATGCAGCGCGCGATAGCTGATTTTGCCCTTCGCCTTGCGCAGCGCCGCCACCAGGTTGTAGGTCATCGCTCCGTGGAACGTGCCGCCGATACGCGCATCGGCCGAAGTTTGCGTATCGCGGCAACCGGTGATCAGCACCTCGCCGATGTCCGCGACCGCAACGTCGCTGCGCGCGCGTGCTGCGTTCGATGCCCGATGCAGCGTGCTAGCGACGCGTCCGCGCAGCCGTCGCCCTGATTCCGCTGCGACCAGATCCCACGGGCTGGGCAGATAGCGCGAAACGCTCGGTGCGTCGGGCGGCTGCACCGCGCGCGTAATCGACCCGGAGTGGCAGCAGTCCATGGTCAGAGTCAGCGCAACGCCGACGGGCAGACGATCGAACGTGCGACGCAGCCAGTCGTCGGTGAGCGGCGCCTTCCAGTCCAGGTCGTACGGACAGAGGATCTCATCGCGCTGATCGGC
>CADECO010000042.1:23508-25348 GCA_902825905.1 uncultured beta proteobacterium | reverse complement strand
GCGCTTCGATCTTCGACAGGTCGAGCAGATCGTCGATGATGCGCAGCAGCGACTGGGCCGACTGCTTGAGCGTGTCAGCGAAGCGCCGCTGCTCGGGCGACAGCTCGGTTTCCATCAGCAGATCGGCAATGCCGAGCACACCATTCATCGGCGTTCGGATCTCGTGGCTCATGTTGGCCAGGAACTGCGACTTGGCCGCGTTGGCCGCGTTGGCCGCCTCGGCTTCCTCCTTGGCCTGCACCAGCGCGCGATCGGCGAGCACCTTGTCGGTGATGTTGCGCCCCACGCCGCGATAACCCTTGAAGGTGCCGCGCACGTCGAACATCGGTTCGCCGCTGATCTGCAGGTAGAGCATCTCGCCGTCGATGCCTTCGCGCGAGATGATGCGGTCGCGAAACGGCTGGCGATCGCGCAGCAGCTGGTCGTGCTCGGCCTCCAGCTCCGGGGTATTGGCGCGCAAGCCGGCAGACTTGCGAAAGTGCCCGATGAAATCGCTGTTGGTCTTGTAGCGGCGGCTGGGCGGCACGTTGCCGACCATCTCCGCGAAGCGCAGATGCTCGTCCATCTCCCAATACCAGTCGCTCGACATCTCGGTCAGGTTGCGAAAGCGCGCCTCGCTTTCGTGCAGGCGCGCTTCGCGCTCCTTGCGCTCGGTGATGTCGTGCATCGCCACCAGCACCTCCGAGGTACGGCCATCGGGCCCGGCCACCAGCTTTGATGCGAAATGCACCCACCGCACCTCGCCGTCGGTGCGCACCAGGCGGAAAGCGTTGCCCGGTTCATCGCCCGCGACCATCGCCGCTTCGCGCGCCACGAGCCAGCGCTCGCGATCGTCCGGGTGGATCATTTCGCGGATGGTCGGATACTTGCCTGAAGCGGGCCGCGGGCCGAGCACGCGCGCCGGATCGTCGGTCCACTCGATCAGATCGGGTTCGACCCGCCACACCATCGCGATCATGTTGGCCAGGCGCTGCGCCATGCGAAAGTGCTCGGCCTGGCGCTGCAGCTTGGCTTCACGTTCCTTGAGCGTCGAGATGTCGATGAACGACACCAGTGCTCCGACCTCGGGCCGGCGCGGGTCGATCGCAACCTCCTCGACCAGCATATCGATGACGCTGCCGTCCTTGCGCTGCACCGGTTGCTCCCAGCGCACCGTATCGCCGCGCCAGACCGCATCGTAGATCGTCGAGCCCTGCTGCACATACTCCTGCTCCGACCGGTAGAGCATGCGCACCGATTTGCCGATCAGCTCGTTCGCCTCCCAGCCGAGCAGCCTCGCCCCCTGCAGATTGATACGCACGATGCCCCGATCACGCAGCACCGCCGTGCCTGCAGTCGAGGCGTTGAAGATCGCGTTCGCCTCGGCCAGCGCTTCGCTCAGCCTCGCCTCAGCCTGATGGATCAAATCGAGATCGGTGATCGTAACGACCGCCTCCGTCGAGTCCGAACCGAGTGCAACCGGCGTGCCCTGCAACAGGCACAGGAACGGCTCGCCACTGCGCCTGGCCATGCGCAGCTGCACGCTCCACATGCCGGTTGCGCCCACCGACCCGGTTGTAGCCTGGATGAATTGCATCCAGTCGGCGTCACCGGCGAACAGCATCTCGATGTGCTTGCCGATCAGATCCGCAAGGCGGTACTCGAACATGGCACCCAGCGATGCAGTCGCGCGCACGATGCGCCAACCCGAAATCATCGCCACTGCGACCCGCGGCGCAGGAATGTGGACCGGTTCGCGCTCCCCCGGCACGTTGCTCAGCTTGTCGCGTGAACTCACCGTTGCGCCCTCCCCTTGCTGCCTCGATCCGAAGCCCCCTCAGCGGCGGCCAAGCTCGGCATT
>CADECO010000042.1:17778-23408 GCA_902825905.1 uncultured beta proteobacterium | reverse complement strand
GCGGCTTGCCCCGCTGAAACAGCTCGATGATGTTCAGCCGCTCGGCGATCAGCGCGAAATGCTCGTTCCAGAAGCGACCCATGAATCCGTCGATGGCCCCGCGGCGCGCCTGCTCGTCGGTGTCGGCCACGTACACGTCGCGAATGTGCCGCCACAAGGTGCGATCGGCACGGCGACCGGCTTTTGCCGCGCCTTGCTCCACCGTCTGCCAGTGCACGCCGACGTGCTCGGGCGCGACGTGAAAGCTCATCGGGATATAGCCGCGCTCGCCGGCAATGGCCATCGAACCGGAGTTGCGCATGAAGCCGGCGAATGCGATACGCGGCTCGACCGGCGCATACGGCTGCACATGCCAACGATACCGATCTGAATATGCTGGCTTGCGCACCTGCCAGAAGCGGCCCTCGAACGCATCCGGCCCGCCCGGCTTCCAGCAATCGAGGATGATCTGCAACGCCTCGCGCGCCATTTCCTGGTGCTGGTTGGCGCGCGGATCGACGCCATAGAGCTGAAAGTCGGTGGGTGTGCCGCCGCTGCCGAAGCCGAACATCAACCGGCCGCGCGCAAGGTGGTCGAGCTGCGCCAGTTCGAGCGCGAGCCGCACCGGATGCGACGTGTAGAGCACCTCCACGCCCGTGCCCAGTCGCAGCTGTCGAGTTTCGCCAAGCGCCCTGGCGATCAGTTGTTGCGGTGAGACGATCGGCTCCCATGGCGTAGTGAAGTGCTGGCCGATCCACGCCTCCTCGAATCCGCAATGTTCGGCGTGGCGCAGCACCTCGAGATTCCAGTCGAGCGCGTCGGCCAGCCGCCGCTCGGGCGCCGTGGCGGGCATCAGGAACAGACCGAGCTTGAGCATCGGCGGCACGACGGACGAATTCTCCAGGGATCGATTCGGGCGAGCTTACACCGGGCCCGTGCCGGCTAGATCAGGCACACTCGACTCCGCCTGTTCGATCGTTCGTTCGATCGGGCCCGATGATCGCGACGCATCCATCGTGCGCATCCATCGTGATTACCCGCCGGCCGACTCCCGCTGCACCACGTGTTGCGCCAGGGCCAGATACTGCGACACGTCGAGCACCTCCGGCCGCAGGCGAGGATCGATCCCCAGCGCCTCCAACTCGGTGCTCGCGACCACCGCGGCCAGGGCGTTGCGCAAGGTCTTGCGTCGCTGCGAGAACGCCTGCGTGACGACGCGAGCCAATGCGTTGGACTGAGCGGCAGACAACGCGAGATCATTCCGCGGCACCAGCCGAACGATCGCCGATTCGACCTTCGGGGGCGGCGCAAACGAACCGGCGGCCACGGTGAACAATCGCGCGAGCGTGAACCGCACCTGCAGCATCACCGAGAGCCGGCCGTATGCGGCGCTGTCGGGCGCGGCGACCATCCGATCGACTACCTCACGCTGCAGCATGAAGTGCGCATCGCGAATTCGCGCAGCGAATCCGGCCAGGTGAAACAGCAGCGGCGTGGAGATGTTGTAGGGAAGATTGCCGACCACGCGCAGGCTCGCGGGCAGGCTGCCGAAATCGAATGCCAGCACATCGGATTCGATCGCAGTCAGCCGCTCGGGCGGATAGCTGGCGCGCAACCCGGCGACCAGGTCGCGATCGATCTCGATCACGGTGAGGTGCTGCACGCATTCGAGCAGTGGCGCCGTGATTGCGCCAAGTCCAGGCCCGATCTCCACGATCGTCTGGTCGGGCCGCGGATCGATCGCCGCGATGATGCTGCGGATCACGTGGCGGTCGTGCAGGAAGTGCTGACCGAAGCGGCGACGGGCGACGTGTGCCATCAGTGGAACGGTCGGGCGCGCGGGAGCCGACGCGATGCGGGCCCGCCGCGCTGTGCGCGAGCAGCTAGCGCTCGTCGAGCCGCAGTTCCACGTACGCGCGATCGCGCAGCTGGCGCACCCACTCGTCGTAGGCCTCGTCGCTCTTGCGCTCGCGCAGCACGCGCCGCGCCTCGAGCCGGCGCCGGTCGGCACCTACTTCGCCGGTACGCCGCTCCACCACCTGGATCAGATGCCAGCCGAACGGCGAACGCACCGGCTCGCTCAGCTCATTGAGCTTGAGCGCTTTCATCGCGCTCTCGAACTCCGGCACGGTATCGCCGGGCAGCACCCAACCCAATTCGCCACCGCGCGCGGCCGAGGCGTCTTCGGAGTTGAAGCGCGCGATCTCCTCGAACGCCTGCCCGTCGATCACGATGCGCTGGCGCAACCGGTCGATCCGTCGCCGCGCCTCGCCTTCGGACACCGACTCGTTGGCTCGCACCAGGATGTGCCGCACCCGCGTCTGCTCGACGTCGCCCTGTTCGGCTTTGTCGCCCAGTGCGCCGCGACGATCGACGAGCTGCACGATGTGAAACCCCGCGGGGCTGCGCAGCACGTCGGAGACCTCGCCACGCCTGAGCTTCTCGACCGCCTCGGCGAACAGCTCGGGCGTGCGATCGGGCGTGCGCCAGCCCATCGCGCCCCCCTCTTTCGCATCCTCGGCATCTGAAAAGGTCTCCGCGACCTTGGCGAACGCGGCGCCGCCGCGCACCTGGTCGAGCGCCTGACGCGCCTTGCCTTGCAGCGCAGCGGCCTGTTCGGCGGATGCGTTCTCGGGCACGCGCACCAGGATGTGCGCGATATTCCATTCGATCGGACCTTTCGGTTCGACCGAGGCGCTGTCGGCGAGGTAGTTGTCGATGTCGATATCACTCACCTGGATCTTGGCGTCGACCTCGCGTTCGCGCAGCCGCTGCAGCATGAGTTCCACGCGCAGGTCGTCGCGCAACTGCTCCATCGTGATGCCATCGCGCTCCAGCGCCCGGCGGAACTCGGTGAGGCTCACCTTGTTGGCCGCGGCGACGCGCTCGACCGCACGATCGATCTGACTGTTTTCGACGGTGATGCCGGACTCCTTGGCGAACTGCAGTTGCGCGCGGTCGGTGATCAGGCGATCGAGGACCTGGCGCTCGAGGACCTCGGCGGCAGGCGGTTGTTCGCGTTGGGCGCGCAGCTGCTGCAAGGCAATGCGGATGCGTTCGTCGAGTTCGCTGCGGGTGATGACCTCGTTATTGACGATCGCCACGATGCGGTCGAGCATCGTGGCGCGCGCGCGCCGATCCTGCGCGCTGGCGCCGAGCGCGATCAGGACCAGCAGTAGTGCACTCATCCAACGCATTTCACGCCCCCGCGCTGAGGTCGACAATCCGGTCGACGATTTTGTCGACGAGTGGGTCGACGAGTAGCTCGCAATCGCATCGCAATCAGTCGTAGAGATCGAACGGTCGCGCGCCGTTGGGTGTCTGGGTCCCGATGGAGTATCCCGGCACGCTCCGGCGCAACGCTTCCAGCGGATTGGTACCGATGCGGGAAAACCCGTCGAGTTCGAGCTGCACGAAGAACAGCCGGGTCTGTTCGCCGGTCGCGGTCACGAACTGCTGCGAAACGGCGCGGACGATCCAGCACCCGGCATTATATTCAACCCCCACCAGCGACTCGATCGCCTGGCGATTGACCAGCGAGAAGTTGTAGCGACCGATGAACGACACATCGCGCATGATCGGCCACGACACCGACGCATCGATCTGCCTGATCGTCTTGTTGGTCGCGCCGGCGCTGAGCGGATCGGGGTTGGGATTGAGTTCGGCCTTGAGGTAGCGGTAGCTCAGATTCACCAGCTGGTTGCGCGCCGCCTGATAACGCGCGCCCACGTTGAACCGCTCGGGGGTGTAGCGCTCGGAACTGAGCTGCGCGGCCGCTTCCATGGTCGTGCGCGGCAGGATCTGGCCGCCCAGGCCGACCAGGTACGACGAATAGCGCTCGGTACGCGCCGGAATGCTCGAACTCAACGTGACCCGCTGCGGATCGAAGTAGAAGCGCTGCGCCAGCAATGCGCGCAGCGTCTCCTGACCGTTGGAGGCACGGATGAGCCGCGAGGTGAGCGCCACGGTGAGCTGATTGGTATCGCCGATGCGATCGCCGCCGGAGTAGTAGTTCTCGGTGAAGATGTTCGCGTAGTTGAGTTCAGCCACGCCCGAATCGAACACCGGCAACGTGTCCTGACGCCGGAACGGCACGTACACGTAGTACAGGCGCGGCTCGAGCGTCTGCACGACCTCCTGGCCGCGAATCTGCACCGGCCGCTCGAAGAACAGTCCGCTGTCGAGACTGAACAGCGGCACCGCGCGGTTCTGATTGGCCGGCATCGACGCATCCGGGTTGGTCAGGCTGTACTGGGTCAGATGCAGCGTCGCCTTCGGCGTCAGGTACGCGCCCGGCAGCAGCATCGGATAGGACACCGCCGACTGGGCGATCGCGCGCCTGCCGGTGAGCAGCGTCGGATGGTCGAAGGCGACGAACTCGCCCGTGTTGGTGAAATCGAAACCGTAGAGGTCCAGGCGCTGCGAGTTGGCGGTGAGCTGCGGTGCACGCTCATAGGGCGGCGTGACCGGATTCTTCGGATCCTGCAGCGTCTGGAATCGCTGAATGCGCGCCTGCAGGTTCCACCACGGCGACGTGGCGTAGGTAAGCAGACCCTCGCGCGGCATGAATACCTGCGTGGCGATCGACAGCCGACCCGACAGGTCGCGAAAGTAGGCGTCGTCGGAGATCTTGTTGACGTTGGCCGCGCCGGTCAGGAACCCCGGCATGTTGAGCGAGTGGGTCCAGTTGAACGCGTAGCGGTTGATGCCCAGCACCTGGTCGTTGGGCAGGTATTCATAGCGGAACAGCCCGTTCTGCGAGGGCTCCACGTAACGCGCTTCGGTGAGCAGTTGCAGTCCGCGCCGGCTCATGTAGCGCGGCGAGATCGTGGCGTCGCGGTTGGGGGCGATGTTCCAGTAGAACGGCAACAGCAGATCGAGGCCGACCTTGCCTTGACCGCCGAACGACGGTGGCAGCAGACCCGATTTGCGCGCGTTCGACAGCGGGAACTCGAACCAGGGCAGCCGCGGCGTGGACAGCCCCTTGAACGTGAGCTGCCCCCCGCGGGCCACGCCGACGTCGTCGGCGAAGTCCAGATCCATCTCACGCGCGTTCACGTACCAGTCGTCGACGCCCGGCTTGCACGAGGTGAACGAACCGTTAATCAGCCGATACTGGTCTTCGCCCTGCAGGCGCAGCGTCTCGGCCTCCCCGCGCATTTCGACGACGGTGGCGGAGCCCAGCTTGCTTGCGCGCGGGGCAAGATTGAACGTGGGCTGGTTCACGATTCCGACCGAGTCGCGCACCCGCAACCGCATGCGCGGCCCGGTGATCCGATCGCTTTGCAGCCACAGCCTCACATCGCCGGTGGCTTCGACCTCATCGAGATCCTGCCAGTAGCGCAGCCGGTCGGCGCGCAGCGCCATGCCCTGGCGCCGCAGCTCGGCGCTGCCTTCGATCGCCAACTCGTCGTCGATCGTGCCGCTATAGCGATCGCCGGCGACGAACAGCGTCGAGCGCTCGGCGGTGTTCGGAGGGCTGAGGCTGAGGGAGCGATGCAGTTTGAGCGCCGGCCCGTCAGCGCACACTGCGGGGGCCGCAGTGGCGATCAGCACGATTGCAAGGGCGCGTTTCCACATCGTCTCGTTCTCGACCGGCCGCGCGGCATGCCGCGACTGCGATGCTAGAATCGATTCGCATTGTAATCGCT
>CADECO010000042.1:7426-17678 GCA_902825905.1 uncultured beta proteobacterium | reverse complement strand
CCATCGATGGCACCCCTGCGCAACGCCGGGCGCTGATCGATGCGTGGATCGCCGAGCGCTTTCCCGGCGCATCGGTCGCGATCGAACCCGCGTCGGCCGATGCGAGTTTTCGTCGCTACTTCCGGGTGACGTTCAGCGCCGGCGGCCACGACAGCCTGATCGTGATGGACGCCCCGCCCGCGCATGAAGATTGTCGTCCGTTCATTCGCGTCGCCGAGCTGTTCGGCCAGGCCGGGGTGAATGTGCCGCGCGTGCTGGCGCTAGACCTGCCGCGCGGGTTTCTGCTGCTGAGCGACCTGGGTGCCCGAACCTATCTCGACGAACTCGACGATGGCAACGCTGATGCGTTGTATCGCGATGCACTGGCAGCACTGGTACGCATCCAGGCAATCAGCCGCCCCGGCGTGCTTGCGCCGTATGACCGGGCCCTGCTCGAGCGCGAGCTGAACCTGTTCCCCGACTGGTACCTCGCCCGCCAGCTTGGCAAGACGCTGAGCGACGAGCAGCGCAACGCGCTGCAGCGCGCGTTCGAACGCCTGCTCGCTAACAATCTCGCGCAGCCGTGCGTATTCGTGCATCGCGACTACCACTCGCGCAATCTGATGCATGCGACGCCCAACCCGGGAATTCTCGACTTCCAGGACGCGGTGTACGGACCGGTCACCTACGACCTGGTGTCGTTGCTGCGCGACGCGTACATCGAGTGGGACGAGGCCAGGCAGATCGACTGGTGCGTGCGCTACTGGGACATGGCACGCAAGGCAGGCATTCCTGTGGGGGCCGATTTCGGCGAGTTCTATCGCGACTTCGAGTGGATGGGCGTGCAGCGCCAGCTCAAGGTGGTGGGCATCTTCGCGCGCCTGTCCTACCGCGACGGCAAGAACCAGTATCTGAACGACCAGCCGTTGGTGCTCAAGTACCTGCATGCCGCGTGCGCACGCTACAACGAGCTCGCCGAACTGGCGAAGCTGCTCGACACGCTCGCCGAGCGCCACGCCGAAGTGCGCTTCACCTTCTGAGCCGGCGACACCCCGTGCGATGAAAGCGATGATCCTCGCGGCCGGTCGCGGCGAGCGCATGCGCCCGCTCACCGACCACACGCCCAAGCCATTGCTCGAAGCGGGCGGCAAGCCGCTGATCGTATGGACGATCGAGCGCCTGGCGCGCGCCGGCATCACCGATCTGGTCATCAACCACGCGCACCTGGGCGCACGGATCGAGCACGCGCTCGGTGACGGTCGCACGCTCGGTGTATCGATCGCGTACTCCAGCGAGGGCGACGCCCTGGAAACCGCAGGCGGCATCGCATTCGCCATGCCGTTGCTCGGCGAACAGCCGTTCATCCTCGTCAATGGCGACGTGTTCAGCGACTTCGACTTCGCTCCGCTGGCGGCGCGCGCCCGAATGCTCGGTGATGATCAGGCGCACATCGTGCTCGTCGACAATCCGGTGCATCATCCCGCCGGCGATTTCGCCTTGCGCGAATCCGGTCGTGTCGTCGATGACGCGCCGCGGCTCACCTATGCCGGCATCGGGGTCTATCGCCCAGAGTTGTTTGCCGCGACGGCGCGCGGACACAAGGCCAAGCTCGCGCCGCTGCTGCGTACGGCGATGGCACACAATCGGCTCCGCGGCGAGCATTTTCGCGGCACCTGGATCGATGTGGGCACAGTCGAGCGGCTGCAGGCGCTCGACCTGGCGCTTCGAACCGGCACGGGGCGGACAGGCACGCAACCCGGCTCCGCGCGTGGCTAACGTCCGACGGATTGCTCGCGGCGAGTTGCCCGGCGCGCAAGCCCCATGGAGAATCGCCGTTCAAGAAGTCGCACAGAGTTTCTCCAACGAGTTCCACACCCTCCCATGATCGACACCACGCCCTATCGCAATCGGCGCGCCCGCCTGCTCGAACACATGCGGAGCGGCATCGCCATCGTGCCCACCGCTCCGGAGCGTCTGCGCAATCGCGACAGCGATTATCTGTATCGCTTCGACAGCTACTTTCACTACCTCACCGGCTTCGGCGAACCTGAGGCGGTGCTCGTTCTGGTGGCCGGCAGCGCGCCGCGCACGATCCTGTTCTGTCGCGAGAAGAATCTCGAGCGTGAGATCTGGGACGGCTACCGGTTCGGTCCCGAGGCAGCACGCGAGACGTTCGGTCTGGACGAATCTTTCGCGTTCGGTGCACTCGACGAGCATCTGCCCAAGCTGATGGCGAATCAGCCCGCGCTGTTCTACGCCCCCGGTGCGGACGCCGCGTGGGATGCACGCATCATGGGCTGGCTCAATCAGGTGCGTGCCCAGGCCCGCACCGGCATACATGCGCCGACGGAGATCCACGATTTGCACGCGGTGCTGGACGGCATGCGCCTGATCAAGGACGAGTTCGAGGTGCGCACGATGCAGCGCGCCGCCGACATCTCGGCCGGCGCGCA
The DNA here is from genome assembly GCA_902825905.1 of uncultured beta proteobacterium. Lineage (GTDB taxonomy): Bacteria > Pseudomonadota > Gammaproteobacteria > Burkholderiales > SG8-39 > CADEDU01. The sequence continues at coordinate 15,246 of CADECO010000042.1, read as the reverse complement.
CATCCGCGCGATGCGCGCCACGCGTGCCGGCGGCTGGGAATACGAAATCGAAGCCGAGTTGCTGCACGAGTTCCGGCGACACGGTGCGCAGTTTCCGGCGTACTGGCCGATCGTGGCCAGCGGACCGAATGCCTGCGTGCTGCACTATCGCGAGAACAACCGGCAGTTCGCCGACGGCGATCTGATGCTGATCGACGCCGGGTGCGAACTCGACGGCTATGCCGCCGACATCACGCGCACCTATCCGATCAGCGGGCGTTTCAACGGGCCGCAGCGCGATGTGTACGAACTGGTGCTCGCGTCACAGATCGCCGCCACCGCCGAAGTGAAGCCAGGCAAGCGCTGGAACGAGCCGCACGATGCGGCGGTGAAGGTGCTCGCGCAGGGTTTCATCGACATGAAGCTGTGCCAGGGCACGCTCGATGCGGTGCTCGAATCGGGCGACTACCGCAGGTTCTACATGCACCGCACCGGTCACTGGCTGGGCATGGACGTGCACGATGTCGGTGAATACAAGAGCGGCGAAGCGTGGCGAGAATTGCAGCCCGGAATGGTGCTCACGGTGGAACCGGGGTGCTACATCCGTCCGGCCGACGGCGTGCCCGAGCCGTTCTGGAACATCGGCGTGCGGATCGAAGACGATGCACTGGTGACCGCGAGCGGCTGCACCCTGATCACGGCCCTCGCGCCCAAACGCGTCGATGACGTCGAAGCGTTGATGCGCGAGGCCGCGACGCGAGGTTGATCGACAACACGCCCGCGGCCGTCGCCTGCCATGAGCCAGCGATCGATCGATTCGCGCCACGACATCCTCATCGCAGGCGGCGGTCCGGTGGGTTGTGCGCTCGCGCTTGCGCTGCGCGGATCCGGACTCACCGTGCGCATTGCGGCGCCTGCCTCGACGAGCCGGCGCGCCTCGGGCGAATCCGGCGCAAGCGACGCAACGAGCGAGCACGAGCGTGTCACCCGACCGATCGCGCTCTCGCAGGCCAGCTACGCGTATCTGCGCCGGCTCGATGTGGCATTGGATCGTGCCGCGACGCCGATCCGGACCATCCACGTATCGCAGCGTGGCGCGTTCGGCCGCACCGTGATGAGCGCCGCCGAGCACGGCCTGGACGCGCTCGGATATGTCTTCGACATCGACGCGCTGCATGGCACGGTCGCTGGTGCAGCGGGCGAACATTTCCTCGACGAGCGCGTGCTCGACTGGATCGGGGACGACGAGGGCGTGATCGTGCGCACCGAGCCGGCATCCCGGGAAACCGGGCAAAGCGGCGCCGCACACGAGTCCCGGCGCCACGCGAAGCTGCTGGTACTGGCCGATGGTGGCGCGCTCGCGGACCAGGCCGCAGGCCAGCTCGTCCACGACTACGGCCAGTCGGCGGTGCTGGGCACCATCGTCGCAAGCGTCCCGCATGGGCATCGCGCGTGGGAGCGGTTCACACCGCACGGACCGCTGGCCCTGCTGCCCTATCGCGACCGCTACGCGTTCGTGTGGGCGTTGCCGAATGCCTTCGCACAGCAACGCATGGCCGACGGCGACGATGCGTTCCGTCGGGCGCTGCAGGAGGCATTCGGCGATCGTGCCGGACGACTCAACGCACCCGGCCCTCGCTCTTGCGTGCCGCTTGCTCTCAAGCGCACGCGTCGGATCGACAACCACGCGGTGATCGCGATCGGCAACGCCGCACAGGCGCTTCATCCCGTGGCCGGCCAGGGTTTGAATCTCGGATTGCGCGATGTGATGGCGTTGGTGGAGATGCTGCAGGCGAATCCACCTGCCGTGATGACCCGCGAACGATCCATCGATCTGGCGGATCGATTCGCGCGGGCGCGCTGGAGCGATCGCGCCAGCACGATCGCCACGACAGACCTGTTCGTGCGCGTATTCAGCAACGATCAGCCGCTCATGAGCGCTGGTCGAGGACTCGCCCTGGGTCTGCTCGACGCATGCGCGCCGGCGCGCGTGTTTCTCGCACGGCGCATGATGCTCGGCGCGCGCGCGCTGCCATGAGCAATCGCTGCATCATCCGGCGTATCTGAACAAGTCTTTCGCGCCCTCGCGTGCGGCCGCTGTCGCGAGGCAGCAACACGCATGTCGCAGTGCGATTGACGCCGATTCGCGACGATTCGAGTGCGCCAACCCACGCACAACGCACGAAAAAGACGCAATTCATCGATGCCATGATGGTGCGCGTCGAAAAATGCGTGGCGACAGCATCGCTCGCTGACAATTAGAACGAGTCGCGACGTTGACCGCGAAGTCAATCGAGCTACAATGAATTCTCCGCTGTTCGCCCGCTCCAATCCCCTCGATCACCCATGCAGCTCGGCACTTTCGTGCTGAAAGGCAATCTGTTCGCCGCGCCCATGGCCGGTGTGACCGATCGGCCCTTTCGCATCCTGTGCAAGCAGTTCGGCGCCGCGCTGGCGGTGTCGGAAATGGTCACCTCGAACGCGCAGCTGTGGAAGAGCGCGAAAACGCAGCGGCGCACCGACCATCGTGGCGAAGCCGAGCCGATCTCGGTGCAGATCGCCGGCGCCGATCCGCAGCAAATGGCCGATGCCGCGCGCTACAACGTCGACGCGGGCGCGCAGATCATCGACATCAACATGGGTTGCCCGGTCAAGAAAGTGTGCAACGCCATGGCGGGTTCGGCGTTGCTGCGCGACGAAGCACTCGTGGCCGATATTCTGAGCGCTGTGGTGCGCGCGGTACCGGTTCCGGTGACGTTGAAGTACCGCACCGGCTGGGATGCGGCATCGAAAAACGCAGTGCGCGTCGCGCGCATCGCTGAAGACTGCGGAATCCGCCTGCTTGCACTGCATGGTCGCACCCGGGCTTGCGGATTCTCCGGTCACGCGGAGTATGATTCGATCGCGGAAGTGAAGGCGGCAACGAAGCTTCCGATCATCGCGAACGGCGACATCACAACGCCCGAAGAGGCGCAACGCGTACTGAAGCACACAGCGGCCGATGGCATCATGATCGGCCGCGGTGCACAGGGAAGGCCGTGGATCTTTCGCGACATCTCGCACTATTTGGCAACGGGGGTTCTCCTGGCGCCACCGACAATCGACGAGACCGAGGCTGTACTCGTGCAGCATGTGCAGGCGTTGCACGATTTCTACGGGCCGGAGCTGGGCGTGCGGTTCGCGCGCAAGCACGTTGCCTGGTATACAAAAAGATGGGTGGGGGCGGAAACGTTTCGCGAGCGGTTCAACCGCCTGGCGAGTACCGAGGAGCAGCTCGGCGCGATCGCGGCGTTGTTTGAGCACGACGAGGAATGTGTGGGGCGCTTATTCCGTGAGGAGGAGAAGCTAGCAGCATGAGAACCACGACGAATAACGAGATCAGCGAATGCGTTCGTCGCTCGATCGAGCGTTACTTCAAGGATCTGGATGGGGCCAAACCGTGCGCGATCTACGACATGGTATTGCGCAACGTGGAGAAGCCATTGCTGGAAACCGTGCTCGATCACGCCGAGGGGAATCAGTCGATCGCAGCCGAAATGCTGGGTATCAATCGCGGCACGCTGCGCAAGAAGATCCAGCAGCACCGCATCAAGACTTCCTGAATCCGCAGCACCGCGAGCGCGCACAAGACGCGTCACCGCCCCAGGGACCCTTCGTTCGTCACGCCCGCGCTCCTCACCGAGTGCGGGTAGACTTGCGCCATCCGCATCGCGGCGCTGTTCGCGGCGTTGATAGCGGATCCTGTTCCAAGCCCCGTCTTGCCCACGCATGCGCCTCCGCATCCGCCAGGCCCTGATCAGCGTTTCCGATAAATCCGGCGCAGTCGAACTGTCGCGCGCGCTGCGCGACCTGGGTGTTTCGATCGTGTCGACCGGCGGCACCGCCAAGCTGCTCGCCGAGCACGGCATCGCCGCGACCGAGGTGGCCGACTACACCGGTTATCCCGAAATGCTCGATGGCCGGCTCAAGACGCTTCATCCGAAGGTGCACGGCGGGATCCTGGCGCGTCGTGATCTGGCCGATCACATGAATGCCATCAAGGAGGCCGGCACCGAGCCGATCGATCTGGTGGTGGTGAATCTGTATCCGTTCAGTCAGACGGTAGCGCGGCCCGATTGCTCCTTGGCCGACGCGGTCGAGAACATCGACATCGGCGGCCCCACGATGGTGCGTGCGGCGGCGAAGAATTTTTCCGGGGTCGCGGTGGTCACCGATCCGGCCGACTACACGGCATTGATCGAAGAACTACGCGCGAACGATTGCACGCTGGAGTTGCCGACCCGGTTTCGCCTGGCGCGCAAGGCGTTCTCGCACACCGCGGCCTACGACGGCGCGATCAGCAACTATCTGACGAGCACGGCGCTGTCGGGCGAGCGCGGCGCCTTTCCCGAGCAATACAACATTCAGTTCGCCAGGGTCCAGGAGCTGCGCTACGGCGAGAATCCGCATCAGCAGGCCGCGTTCTATCGCGATCTGCAGGCACCCGCAGGCACGCTCGCGCATGCCCGACAACTGCAGGGCAAGGAACTCTCGTACAACAACATCGCCGACGCCGACGCCGCGTGGGAGTGCGTGAAGACACTGGCAGCGCCAGCCTGCGTGATCGTCAAACACGCCAACCCGTGCGGTGTGGCTGAAGCCGACGATGCGCTAGCGGCCTATCGCAACGCCTTCGCGACCGATCCGACGTCCGCGTTCGGCGGCATCATCGCGTTCAATCGCGCCGTCGACGAGGCGATCGCCGAGGCCGTCGGCAAGCAGTTCGTCGAAGTCGTCATCGCACCCGAATACACCTCGGCCGCACTCGAACGTTTCGCCACCAAGCAGAACGTGCGTCTGTTGCAGATCGCCTTGCACCATGCGTTGCCCGGGGTCGATTTCAAGCGCGTCGGCGGCGGCGTGCTGATTCAATCCGCCGACAGCCGCAATGTCGGCCCGGGCGACTTGCGTGTGGTGTCCAAGCGCGCACCGACCGAAGCGGAGCAACGTGACCTCCTGTTCGCCTGGCGCGTGGCGAAATTCGTGAAATCGAATGCGATCGTGTTCTGCGGTTCGCAGCGCACACTCGGTGTCGGTGCCGGACAGATGAGCCGCATCGACAGCACCCGGATCGCCGCGATGAAAGCGCAAGGCGCGGGCCTGTCACTGGCAGGATCAGTCGTCGCCTCCGATGCGTTCTTTCCGTTCCGCGACGGTGTCGACGCCCTCGCGCAGGCCGGGGCCAAGGCCGTGATCCAGCCCGGCGGCAGTGTCCGCGACGACGAGGTGATCGCCGCGGCCAACGAACATGGTCTGGCGATGGTGTTCACCGGCATCCGCCATTTTCGACATTGAGCGCCACCGAGCTGAAAGCTATCACCGAGGTATGAAGGTACTCATCATCGGCGGAGGCGGCCGCGAACACGCGCTTGCCTGGAAGATCGCGCAGAGCCCCAACGTCAAGAAGGTGTTCGTCGCACCCGGCAACGCCGGTACCGCGCGCGAGCGCTACGTGGTGAACGTGCCGATCGCCGATCCGCGCACGCTCGCCGCTTTTGCCACACGTGAGCAGATCGATCTGACCGTGGTCGGACCCGAAGCGCCGTTGGCTGCCGGCATCGTCGATCTGTTCAAGGCGCGCGGAATGCGTATCTTCGGGCCGACGCAGGCCGCCGCGCAGCTCGAAAGCTCCAAGGATTTCGCCAAGCAGTTCCTCAAGCGCCACAACATCCCGACCGCGCGGTTCGAGACGTTCTCCGATCCGGCCCAGGCCCACGCCTACGTCGAGCGCGAGGGCGCGCCGATCGTGGTCAAAGCCGACGGCCTGGCCGCCGGCAAAGGCGTTGTCGTCGCGATGACCTCCGACGAAGCCCACGCCGCAATCGACCATATGCTGATCGACAAGTCGATGGGTGAGGCGGGCGCGCGCGTGGTCATCGAGGAGTTTCTCGAGGGCGAGGAAGCCAGCTTCATCGTCCTCGCCGACGGTCAGCACGTGCTGCCCCTGGCCACCAGTCAGGACCACAAACGCCTGCGCGACGGCGACGAAGGCCCGAACACCGGAGGCATGGGTGCCTACTCGCCGGCACCGGTGGTCACGCCGAGTCTGTATGCGCGCATCCAGCGCGAGATCATCATGCCGACCATCCGCGGCATGGCCAGTGAAGGCATGCCCTACACCGGCTTCCTCTACGCCGGGCTGATGATCAACGCCAACGGTGATCCGCGGGTGCTCGAGTACAACTGCCGCCTGGGCGATCCGGAGACGCAGCCGATCCTGATCCGGCTCAAGAGCGATCTGATCGAGCTGCTCTCGAGTGCCCTGGCGGGCAAGCTCGACCAGATCGAGGCCAACTGGGATCGACGCACCGCGCTGGGTGTCGTGGTCGCGGCATCGGGCTATCCCGACGCGCCGCGCAAGGGCGACACGATCACCGGGCTACCCGTGGCCAGCGACGATCTGGTGGTGTTTCACGCCGGTACTTCGCTCGAGAACGACGTCGTGCACACCAACGGCGGGCGGGTGCTGTGCGTGACTGCGCTCGGCGACAGCGTGCGAACCGCGCAGCGGCGCGTGTATCAGGCGCTGGAGGGCATCCACTTCGACGGCATGCAGTATCGTCGCGATATTGGCCATCGCGCGCTCAAACGCAATTGAGACGCGACTGAGCGCGGCTGGCACGCGACCCATGAGACGCGATGATGGGGCTCGATGATGAATGTTTCAGTCGTACGCACCTACTTGGTCGATCTGCAGGAGCGCATCGCTTCGGCGCTCGGTGAGTTCGACGGGCAGCCCTTGCGCCACTTGCCATGGAATCGCGATCACGGCGGCGATCACGGCGGCGATCGCGGCCCGAGCACGCCGACAGCCCTGCGTGGCGAGGGCATCGGCAAGCTGATCGAAGACGGGGCGTTCTTCGAGCGCGGTGGGGTGAACTTCTCGCACGTCCAAGGCGACAGGCTGCCGCCTTCGGCCAGCGCGGCGCGTCCGGAACTGGCGGGCCGCGGTTTCGAGGCGCTCGGCGTGTCGCTGGTACTGCATCCGCGCAATCCGTATTGCCCGACCGTGCATCTGAACGTGCGCTGCTTCGCGACGACGCAGGCGGACGATCGCGATCCAGTGTGGTGGTTCGGCGGCGGGATGGATCTCACGCCGTACTACGGCTTCGAGGAGGACGCGCGCCATTTTCATCGCACCTGCCGGTCGGCACTCGATCCGCTCGACCCGGCGCTGTACCCGCGTTTCAAGCAGGCGTGCGACCAGTACTTCTTTCTCAAGCACCGCAATGAACCGCGCGGCATCGGCGGTGTGTTCTTCGACGACTTCGCCGCCGGCGGCTTCGAGCACGCCTTCGCGGTGACTCGCGCCGTGGGCGATGGGTTTCTGCAGGCGTATCTGCCGATCGTCGAGCGGCGCCGTTCGATGGCCTACGGCGAGCGCGAACGTGATTTTCAGCTGTACCGTCGCGGCCGCTACGTGGAGTTCAACCTGGTGTTCGATCGCGGCACGCTGTTCGGGCTGCAATCGGGTGGTCGCACCGAATCGATCCTCATGTCGATGCCGCCGCTCGTGAAGTGGCGCTACGACTGGCACCCCGAACCGGGCTCACCGGAAGCGGCGCTCTACACCGAATTCCTGCGTCCGCGCGAGTGGGCGTAGCGCTTGCCGCAACGAGGCGGGCTGCCAGCTCCGCAGCCGCTGCGTTTTCCGTTCAGGCCGGCAGCTGCGGATCGGTCGCCGCGCGGTAGTGCGCGTGGGCATCGGACTGCTTGCCCAGGCGCTCGAGCAGGCGCGCCAATTCGATGTGGGCGGTTTTCGACTGCCCCACCGACAGGCTCGCCTCGAAATAGCTCTGCGC
>CADECO010000042.1:3673-7326 GCA_902825905.1 uncultured beta proteobacterium | reverse complement strand
TCGTCCTCGACCGCGCGCCAGAAGTGCTTGATGCTCTCGGCATCGAGCGATTTCTTGCGCAGATTCTCCACCGTGGCGGTGAGCGTGATCTGTCGCGCCGACTCGGCGGTGAGCGCGCCGCGCTTTTCCAGCTGGCGCACCAGATGCAGCACCTCATCCCAGTTCTGCAGGCCCTGCTCGGCGCGCAACAGCATGCGCAGCGTGGAGACGTGACGTGGCCCGGTGCCATGCAGCTCGCGCAGGATCGCTCGCGCTTCCTCGAAACGGCGCTCGTCGAGCAGCAGTTCGGCCTGCGTGGCCAGCCGCGCATTGCGCAGTTCGTTGACCGAGCCTTCGGCGCGAGTAAGCCACACGTCGCGCCGGCCGGTGTCGCGCATGAAGTGCGCGGCGCGAGCCGCCAGCAGCGCCGCCAGCCCCGGCGAGGCATCGAGATCGTAGGCGCGCGCGGCAAGTTTGTGCGCTCGCCCGAAGCGACCTTCGAGATAGGCCTGCCAGGCACCGCGCATCGCGTCGTTGGCCTGGGCTTCGCGCTGTCGCGCACGGAAGGCCGCGACATACGATGGCAGACGCAACGTGTTCACCACCAATCGCATGATCGAATAAGCCAGTGCGAACAAGGCCACAAGCGTGATGAGTGCCAGCGCGAGCGACACCTCGACACGCCACGGCGGCGAGACGACCAGCACGTAGCCTTCGTTCATGCGCGCGAGCAGGCCCAGCCCCACGGCAAGCGCGGCCACCACCAGGAACCAGATCAGCCCGCGCATGGCTATTCCCCCTTGTCGCCGCTCGACTTGAGCGTGCGGATCATGGTGAGGCTCTCACCCAGGGTGGGCAGCTGCACGTCGAGCGTGGCGACCGAAATATCACTCAACGCCGCCAACGCGCCGCTCACTCGCGGCTGGCGCGCGTCGAAATAGCGGTCGAGCCACTGCCGTGCCGATGCGATGTCGGCGCGATACAGCGAATCGTTGCGCTGGAGCAGCGCGATGCGCGCGTGCATCAGGCGCAGCTTGAGGTTCTCGCGCAGGAAGTAGCTCTGCTCCGGGGTGAGCAGCGCCTGATCGGAGCTGTCGAGGCGCTGGATTCGCACCAGCTGCTTGACCTCGGTCCACACCAGACCGGTGAGCCGCGCCCACATCGAGCTGCCCTCGCCTGCATCGTCCTGCACGAGCTGCGGACGACCCTCGGCGAGCAGCGTCAACTGATCGGTGGCGCCGATCAGCTCATCGAGCTTGAGCGTCAGGCCAGCCACGTCGACCGGCGGCAGCGCGCGCAGGCGTTCGATGTCGCGGCTGATCAGCTTGCGCAGCGGAATGTGCTGCGGCCGATCGGACCGGCCCAGCCGCGCATCGGCGATCTGCAGTGCGATCAACGCGCCTTGTACGTTGCCTGCGAGTTGCAACTGCTGCGACGCAAGCGCGATCGTCTGCTCGACTTCGGCCAGCAGCCATTCGTCGCGGCCGCGTGAGAGTTCGTGATAGAGCTGCTCCAACGCGAGCTGCTGGCTCTGCGACTCGTTGACGCGATTCTCGAGCTGGCCCACGCGCGACTGCGCTTCGCGCGAAGACTCCTGCGCCTCGCGCGACACCAACCGGTTCTCGCGCAATTCGAGATCGGCCTGCTGCACGCGGCGCGCGACGTCGTCGCGCACTCGATTGAGTTCGACGTTGGTGTGATACCAGAGCAGGCCCACCAGGACGAGCACGACGCCGAGCCCGATCGCGAGCAGCTGCGACCTGAACACCGACTTCGCGACGACCACCGCATCGGCCGGGATCGCTGCGGGAGCGGGTGACGCTGCGGGCGATGCGGCTTGCGGTGCAGCGGCACCTGCATCGAATGCCGGGGACGCTGGAGGTAGTGGCGACGCGGGAGAAGCGCTGGGATGGGGCTGCGGACCGTTGTCCGACATCTATGGCCGTTCGTCGTGGCTCGAACCGGCCGGTACTTTAGCAAAAAAGCTCACCAGTACCCGCACGATTTCCTCATCGCCTGTAGGTGATTCGAGCACTTTCGTCAGGCCAAGGCCGCGCGCGGATGCGGCGATTCGAGGATGCGTTGCGACCGTCGGCGTGCATTGCAGGTGCTGCTTGCCGGCCGCGCCGATCATCGTGGACAAGTTGGCCAACGCTTCGCTCGAGGCGACGATCATTGCGTCGATGCCGCCGCGGATCCACCGCGCGACCAGCTCGGACGGATCGGTTGCGGGAATGGCGCGGCCGTAGACCTCGGCCATCTCCACGATCGCCCCGCGTTGCCGCAGCACCTCGGCCAGCCATTCGCGCCCGCCGACGCCGCGGAAGATCACATAGCGACGACCCGTTCCCGTCGCCAGCTCCGGCAGCTCCGCCACGCCCTCGCTGTCATAGCGCGTGGCAGGCACGACTACGTGACCCAAACCTGCCGACCGCAGCGCTTGCGCGGTGCTCGGACCGACCGCGATCGCCGGCAGCCGCGCGGGCCAGCGTCCGTGCGCGGCCACGCACGCCAAGCCCTGCTCGACCGCGTTGACGCTCACGAAGATCGCGGCATCGAACTCGTCCAGCCGGGCGACGATGCTTCGCGCCGGTTCACGATCGATCTGCGGCTCGATCGCGATGGTCGGAAAGAGGATCGGCTCGGCGCCGTGCGCGCTCAGCATCGATGCGATCGGAGCGGCCTGCCCGTCGGGTCGCGTCACCAGGATCGCGCGGCCGGCGAGCGGCCCGGTGGTCATCGGTCGGCCAGCGCGGCAAGAATGGGACCTGCGCCGCGCGCGCGCAGTTCGTTGGCGAGTTGCTCACCCAGCGCTTCGGCAGCAGCGGGCGCTCCGCTCACTTCGGCGCGAATTACGCGACTCGCATCGGGCATCGCGATCAGGCCACGCAAACGCAGCCGGCCCGCGTCGAGCGTGGCGTAGGCCGCAAGCGGCACCTGGCAGCTGCCTCCCAAGGCGCGGCTCACTGCGCGCTCGGCGGTCACGCATGCAGTCGTCGCAGGATCCGCGAGCGGCGCTACGCTCGCCAGCAACTCGCCGGCATCGCTGCGGGCTTCGATGGCCAGCGCACCCTGCCCCGGCGCCGGCAGACTGTCTTCCACGCTCATCACTGAACGGACGCGCTGCTCCAGTCCGAGACGGCGCAATCCGGCCAGCGCAAGAACCGCAGCATCGCACTCGCCGTTGTCGAGCTTGGCAAGCCGGGTATCGAGATTGCCCCGCAACGGCTTGAACCGCAGCAATGGCGAGCGCTCGCGGAACTGCGCCTCGCGACGCAGGCTGGAGGTGCCCACCACCGCGTCGGCGGGCAAATCGGCCAAGGCGCCGAAGCGATTGGAGATGAAGGCATCGCGCGGATCTTCCCGGGCGAGGATCGCGGCGATCATGAACCCGGGCGGCAGGTTCATCGGCACGTCCTTGGCCGAATGCACGGCGAGATCCGCGCGACCCGTCTCGATCGCCAGTTCCAGCTCCTTCACGAACAGACCCTTGCCGCCGATCTTGGCGAGCGAGCGATCGAGCACCTCGTCGCCGCGCGTCGACAGCGGCAACAGCGCCACGTCGCAGCCAGGGTGCGCGCGCTCCAGAAGTTGCTTGACATGCTCCGCCTGCCAGAGCGCGAGCCGGCTCTGACGCGTGGCGATGACGATCCGTTTTGGCGCTGGCATGGGGT
>CADECO010000042.1:0-3573 GCA_902825905.1 uncultured beta proteobacterium | reverse complement strand
TCGCGGGCGCGGCGGAGTTGCCTTTGGCCCGGGACTTGTCGGCAGAGGCCAGGCAGGCTGCCGTGGACGGAAAGGTGTACGTGATCCTGTTCGGCGCACCTGACTGCTCATGGTGCGTGAAGGTGCGGCGCAACTATCTCGCGCCGCTCAACAAGCCCACCGCGGAGTTGAAAATTCTGGCGCGTGAGATCGACATCGAGTCGGACGAACGCCTGACTGATTTCGCCGGCAAATCGATAAGCCATCGCGCATTCGCCCGCGCGCGCGGCGTGCGTTTCACGCCGGTGGTGGTTTTTTTCGATGCGCGCGGCGACGAACTCGCCGAGTCGATCCTCGGGATGGCGAGCGAGGACTTCTACGGCGCGTACCTCGAGGAGCGGCTCATTACCGCCCGAGACCGCACCATTCGGCAGCCGCGCTGACGCGGCAGGATCAGGTCGTCACCAGGCTCTTCACCGACGACCATTGCCGGCGGCTGACCGGCAGGCGCTCTTCGACCCCGTGCAGCAGCACCGCCCATCCGGCGCTTTCGCCATCGGGATCGGTGGCGCGCTCGAAGCCTTTGATGAGGCGCCGCGCAACCAGGCAGGAGCGATGGATGCGCACGAACACACCGCCGAACTCCTGTTCCAGCTGTGTGAGCGATTCTTCGACCAGGAACTCACGCTCCTTGGTGCGCACCGTCACGTACTTCAACTCGGCACGCAGATAGATGATGTCCATGATCGGCACCAGCGTGATCCGTCCACGCTCGGAGACCGACAGGTAGTGACGCGGGGCGGTCGAGGCTTTTTCGAGGGCTTCGCGCTGCGCCGGACCACTGGCCACTGCCTTCTGCATCGCGGCCTGCAGGCGCGAGGCACGCACCGGCTTGAGCAGATAGTCCAACGCGTTGACTTCGAACGCGGCCACCGCGTACTGATCATGCGCGGTGGTGAAGATGATGGCCGGCGGACGTTCGAGCTGAATCGCGTGGCGCGCGAACTCCAGGCCGTTCATTTCGGGCATCTGCACGTCTACCAGCGCGACATCGGCCGGCGTGGTGGCCAGCATGATCAGCGCTTCCTGGCCGTTGGTGGCTTCGCCGACGACCGTGGTGGCGAATTCCGGGGCGAGATCGCCCAAGATCTCTTTCATGCGCGTGCGAGCAGGCTGTTCATCATCGATGATGAACACGCGGGTCGGTACACGGCTCGAACTGGTGGTCATGATTCCTGGGACTCCTTCCTGGATCGACGGTAGGGCAGATCGACGTGAATCTCGTATCGATCACCGATTGCCCCGCTCGTGAGCGTCGCCTCGGCATCGAAATGCAGCGCGAGCCGCTCCTTGATGTTCGCCAACGCGATGCGATTCCCCTGACGGTGTTGGTGCTGCGGGTGGTAGGGATTCGCCAAGCGCATCACCAGGCGGTCGTCGCGCCGGACGATGTCGATTTCGATAGTCCCCGGTCCGGTCCCCGGTTCCACCCCGTGATACACCGCATTCTCGACGAGCGGCTGCAGAAACAGTGGTGGAACCATGGCGTGCTTGGGCGCGCCGTCGATGCGCCACTGCACGTTCAGTCGATCACCGAGCCGAAGTTGCTCGATGTCCAAGTAGCCCCGCACTAGTTTAATCTCGTCCTCGAGGGTCACGAGTTGCCGACTGTCGGCCATAAGCGTCCGAAAGAGATCCGCCATGTCCTCGATGACCGCCTCGGCGCGACGCGGATCGGAGCGGATCAGCGATAACACCGCATTGATCGAGTTGAACAGGAAGTGCGGGCGGATGCGCGCCTGCAACGCCTGCAGCCGCGCCTCGACCAGCGCCGGCGAGAGTGCGCGATTGCGCATCCGAAAATATTCGAGCAGCAGCAGCGCGCCGATCGCAGCCATCAACAGCGCACGGGCCAGACCGAAACGACTCGCGCTGGCATCGAACACCGACACCGCGCCGTAGATGAACGACGTGACGAGCACCACGAATATCGTCACCAGCACGACCGCGAACTCGTAGCGCAATGGCGCCAGACGCGTATAGCCCAGATACAGCCCGACCAAGCAGGCGATCAGGATCGGCTCGACGATCGTGGCCTTGGCCAGCGCGGACGGCACCAGCTCGGCATCGGAGTCGACAGACAACGCCACCGCGAACAGCATCGCGATATTGACGATGACCAGGATGCGAGCGATCACGCCGACATTGCGAAAGTCGGGCAGGCTGTCGATCGGTTCGCCGTCTTGGTTGACCATGTACTGAGCAAGCGTGAAAGACTCGGGACAGCCCCGCGAGGGCTGTCTTGTGGTTGAGGTGCGCTGAGGGCGGAGCGTGCCGGAGTTGGCGCTAGAATGCTTGGTTGAACGGCATTTCGATCGCGACTAAGGTCCGCTATCCAGGCATTTCCGGCGCATCGCGCGACGCGGTCCACGCGGCGCCCCGCCGTATCGCTTGCGCCGAGGGCCTGACGACGTGTTTGCATGCCGGGGCCTGCAGCGAGTCTCCGGCATCGCAGGGGTGATGCTGCGCGACGGCCCGCATTGTCGAACGCAGTGTCCCCGTTTTCAAGGCGCCATGGCCGCACATCCGGAAAATCCCCACACCGCTTCCGCCCAGGCCGGTTGGTCGGGTCGTTTCGCCGAACCCGTCGCCGAGCGCGTGAAGCGCTACACCGCTTCGGTCCAGTTCGATCGCCGGTTGGCGATGGCCGACATCGAAGGTTCGCTCGCCCACGCCCGCATGCTCAATGCCTGCTCGATCCTGTCGGCCGACGATCTGCGTGCGATCGAGCAAGGCATGGCGACGATTCGCGCCGAGATCGAAGCGGGTCGGTTCGAATGGTCGCTGGATGCCGAAGACGTGCACCTGAACATCGAACGCCGGCTCACCGCGCTGGTAGGCGATGCCGGCAAGCGCCTGCACACCGCGCGCTCGCGCAACGATCAGGTCGCCACCGATATCCGCCTCTATCTGCGCGGGGCGATCGACGAGATTCGCGTGCTCATCCGTGGCGCACAGCGCGCGCTGCTCGATCAGGCCGATCGGCACAGCGCCACACTGATGCCTGGGTTCACGCATCTGCAGGTCGCCCAGCCGGTGACGTTCGGGCACCACCTGATGGCGTACTACGAAATGCTGGCGCGTGACGATGCGCGATTCGCCGACTGCCGCAAGCGCATGAACCGGCTGCCGCTGGGAGCGGCGGCGCTGGCCGGCACGTCGTTCGCCATCGATCGCGAGCGGGTGGCACGCGAACTGGGCTTCGACGGCGTGTGCGACAACTCGCTCGATGCGGTGTCGGATCGCGATTTCGGTATCGAGTTCTGTGCCGCGGCGTCGATCGCGATGATGCACTTGTCGCGGCTGTCCGAGGAATTGATCTTGTGGATGAACCCGCGCTTCGGATTCATTCGACTGCCCGACCGGTTCTGCACCGGCTCCTCGATCATGCCGCAGAAGAAGAATCCCGACGTCCCCGAACTCGCACGCGGCAAGACGGGGCGGACGTTCGGTCATCTGATGGGGCTGCTGACGCTGATGAAGGGCCATCCGCTCGCGTACAACAAGGACAACCAGGAAGACAATGAGCCGCTG
>CADECO010000041.1:20851-25510 GCA_902825905.1 uncultured beta proteobacterium | reverse complement strand
GACCTCACCGCGAAGGCGTTCGCCGGTGCCATCGACTTGAGTCGGTTCCATGGCCGCGTGTCCGACTCGGGCGAAGGCCGCTGGACCGTACTCGCCGCGGTGGAGCAAGGCACACCCGCCCCCGTGCTCACTGCAGCGCTCTACCAGCGCTTCAGCTCACGCGGCGAGGGCGAGTTCGCCGCGAAGATCCTCTCGGCGATGCGCTACGAATTCGGTGGTCACATCGAACGTGCGGCGAGCGCATCGTCGACGGGAGGGGTTTCGACGGGTGAAGCCGCGGCGGGGACAATCGCGACAGGTACAGCGTCGAAAGATGGAACATGAACCCGCCCACCGAACTGCACACTGCCCCGGCCGATCAACCCCTCATCGCAGGCGAGCGCCCTGAACCATGCGTGATGGTGATCTGCGGCGCGAGCGGCGATCTCACCAAGCGCAAGCTGATCCCGGCGCTCTACAACCTGGCGCGCGAGAACCTGCTGCCGCACGAGTTCGCGATCGTCGGGTTCGCGCGCCAGGAGATCTCCACTGACGAGTTCCGCACTCAGCTCTCGGCCGACATCCGCAGTTTCGCCACGACCGGCACGGTCGACAGCGAAGCGTGGGACTGGTTCCTGCGCCGCATCTATTACGTGGCCGGCAGCTTCGATGACCCGGCCGCCTACGAGCGTCTGCGCGACACGATGGCGCAGGCCGATCGCGAGCACGGCACGCAAGGCAACTACTTCTACTATCTGGCGGTCGCGCCCGACTACTTCGGCGAGATCGTCAAGCAGCTCGGCGCGCTCGGGCTGGCGCGGGAGGACAACGGTCAGTGGCGCCGCGTGATTATCGAGAAGCCGTTCGGTCGCGATCTCGACTCGGCCCGCGCCCTGAACAACGACATCCGCAGCGTGCTCGCCGAGCGGCAGATCTATCGGATCGATCACTACCTGGGCAAGGAGACGGTGCAGAACCTGATGGTGTTCCGTTTCGGCAACTCGATCTTCGAGCCGGTGTGGAATCGTCACTTCATCGATCACGTGCAGATCACCGCGGCTGAAACCGTCGGCGTCGAGCGCCGCGGGGGCTATTACGAGACCTCGGGTGCGTTGCGCGACATGGTGCCCAATCACCTGTTCCAGCTGGTGTCGCTGACCGCGATGGAGCCGCCGATCTCGTTCGATGCCGACGCGGTGCGCGACGAACAGGCGAAAGTGCTCAACGCCATCCAGCCGCTCACCCCCGACGAGGTGCTCAAGCGCGCGGTGCGCGGACAGTACGGCGACGGAACGCACGCGGGGGAACGGGTGCCGCGCTATCGCAGCGAGCAGCGGGTGGCGCCGGATTCGCGCATCGAGACTTTCGCCGCGCTCAAGCTGACCATCGACAACTGGCGCTGGGCCAACGTACCGTTCTACCTGCGCACCGGCAAGCGCATGGGCAAGCGCGTCACCGAGATCGCGATCCAGTTCAGCCGCGTGCCGTTCGTGCTGTTTCGCAACACCCCGGTCGAGCGGCTGCACTCCAATCGCATCATCATCCGCATCCAGCCCGACGAGGGCATCGAGCTGCACTTCGGCGCGAAGGTTCCCGGGCCGGTGATGAACGTCGGGCCGGTCGACATGGACTTCTGCTATGCCGATCACTTCGGCTCGACGCCCACCACCGGCTATGAGCGGCTGCTTTACGACTGCATGTGCGGGGATGCAACGCTGTTCCAGCGCGCCGACATGGTCGAAGCCGGCTGGAGCGTGATCCAGCCGGTGCTCGACGTGTGGGAAGCCCTGCCCCCGCGTGACTTTCCGAACTATGCCGCCGGGTCGTGGGGGCCGAAGGATGCCGACGAGCTGCTCGCGC
The DNA here is from genome assembly GCA_902825905.1 of uncultured beta proteobacterium. Taxonomy (GTDB): domain Bacteria; phylum Pseudomonadota; class Gammaproteobacteria; order Burkholderiales; family SG8-39; genus CADEDU01. The sequence continues at coordinate 23,671 of CADECO010000041.1, read as the reverse complement.
GCGACGGCCGGCGCTGGCGCAAGATAGATTGATCGCACGCGGCCTCGCCCCGTCTCCCGCAACACGAACGGCGGCTACGATCAACCGCGTTCGTTGCGTCGCCTGATGCAACCCCACGGAGCCTCGACATGATCCTCGCAGGCGATATCGGCGGTACCTCGACCCGGCTCGGCCTGTTCGAATCGGCTGGCCCGCGCCTGCGAGCCGTGGCTGAGCAGACCTATTCGTCGCCCGATCACCCGGGGCTCGAAGCGATCATCGCGAAGTTCCTCGCCGAGCATCCGGCCTCGCCACGGGCTGCCGCGTTCGGCATCGCGGGCCCGGTCGTCGGGAATGTCGTGCGCACGCCGAATCTCGCCTGGGTCATCGATGGCGCCGCGCTCGCCGGCGCAATCGGCTTGCCGCGCATCGGATTGATCAACGATCTCGAAGCGAATGCCTGGGGCATCGCCGAGCTGTCACCGACCGACTTCGTGACGCTGCATCCGGGCGCACCCAATCCCGCCGGCAATCGCGCCGTCATCGCCGCAGGCACCGGGCTGGGTGAAGCCGGCCTGTTCTGGGACGGCCGGATGCATCACCCGTTCGCCTGCGAAGGGGGTCATACCGACTTCGCGCCGCGCGACGCCGAAGAAGCAGCGCTGCTTGCGTATTTGTCGAAGCAGTTCGAGCGGGTGAGCTACGAGCGCGTCGTGTCGGGGCCGGGGCTGCAGCAGATTCTCGCGTTCCTGCGCGATGCGGGCAGCTCCGGCACGTTGACCGATGCGCTCGCTGCGGCAATGGCGAGCGGCGACGCCTCCGCAGCGATTTCGCAAGCCGCGATCGCGCGGAGCGATCCGGTCGCGGTCAAGGCGCTCGACATGTTCGTGTCGATCTACGGCGCTGAAGCCGGAAACCTCGCGTTGAAGATGCTGGCCACCGGAGGGGTGTTCATCGGTGGTGGCATCGCGCCGCGCATTGTCGATCAGTTGCGGGGCGGCGCGTTCCTGCAGGCGTTCTTCGCCAAGGGCCGGATGCGCACACTGATGGAATCGATGCCGGTGCGCGTGATCCTCAACGACAAGACCGCGCTGCTCGGCGCGGCACGATTCGCGGCCCGACAGGCCGGTCAGGCGCCGGGCGCCTGAATCGATGATGGTCGGATGCAGCCCAGGGTCGAGGTATCAGGGTCGAGGTATCAGGGTCGAGGCAGATGCGGCATCGGCGGACGCGGCAGATCGCGCGGATCGAGCGGCGGCGAGGGCAGCCGCGGTAACGGCGGCAGCGGCGGCCTGGGCGGCGTCGGCAGCACCACGGTGGGTCCGCGCATTTCCAGCGAGCGGCCATGATCGCGGTGGTGGCCCTTGCCTTTGTACCAGCCCTTGTGCAATCCCTTGTCGTGACGCCCGCGATCGTGATGATCATTGCGCGCAACAATCACGCCCTGAACCGGCCGATCGTTCATCATTGAGTGGCTGCGTGATTGGCCAGGCGCGTGCGCAGCTACATTGCCGCAGCACGCGACGATGATCGCGGACAACGCGAGGGAGCGTCGAATCGAGGTCCAGTGCATGGCGATGTACGGTGTGTCGATGGTTGCCAACACGCGACGAGCTGCGGCAACAGCGCGCTCGCATCGCGAGCGATTCTAGGCGCGGCCTCGCGGCGGCTCGGGCCACCTGTCCGCCCGAACCAACCACTCGCCATCGTTGCGCGCTACTGCGTCACCGGGCCTGATCCCGCATCCAATGTGCGTAGTGCGACACGGCCTCGTCGAGCGAATAGCGCGGCGCGAAGCCGGTGTCATCGAGCAAACGTGAGCCCGTGAGCGGCGCGCGCATCGCGGTGTATCGCGTCCACGGTTCGGTCCCGCCAGCAAGCTCGATGACAGCACCGGGCACCGCGCGCACCACTGCGCCAGCCACCTCGTGCGTCGACAGGTTCCGGCCAGGGCCAAGGTGATAGACCGCATGACCAAGCGCGGGCGCGACGGCGGCGCTGAACAGTCCCGCAGCGACGTCATCGATGAAAGTGAAGCTCGCCGCGAATTCGCCGCCGGTCTCGCGGATCGGCTCGCCACGCAGCGCGCGCGCGAGAAACGAGGGGATCGGTCCGCGCGTTGCCGACTCGGACACGATCGGCGGTCCGAACACCCAGGAGATACGCACCGTGGCCGCTGACAATCCGAACTCGCTGCGATACATGCCGGTGAGCGATTCGGCCGCGGCCTTGGTGGTGCTGTAGATGTTGCCCGGTGCGACCACCTCGTCTTCGAGGATCGGCGTGACGACGTCGGCGCGACGCTGAAACACCGACCCGGTGCTCACCAGCAGAAAGCGTCGCCACTGATGCACCCGTGCCACTTCGAGCAGATTCGCCGTTGCCCCGATATTGGTGACGATGGCGGCGTGCGGCGCCGGTCGCGCATAGGCTTCGTTCGACACCGCGGCAGCGTGGATGCACGCATCGATCGGGTGTGCAGCGGCGAGTGCGCGCACCGCTGCGACGTCATCGAGGTCGCAGCGCACCCATGTCGCCGCGCCGAGCCGCGCAGCAGGCAGATTTTCGCGAGGCGCATTGCCGCGATACACCGCGACCACCTGCACACCGCGCTGCAGGGCGTGCGCCACGATCGCGCCGCCGACATGGCCCGAGGCTCCGGTTACCAGCAGCGCCATCGCAATTCCGTTGCCATCACCTGCGGCGCCCGCCGCCTCGTGGCTGAGTCATTGGAGGCGGCACCGTCACCACGGCGTGTCGAACAATGACGCACCTTGCCTGAACAGGCCGCGCGCGATCACTGAACGGTGAATCTCGGAGGTGCCGTCGAAGATCCGATAG
>CADECO010000041.1:13713-20751 GCA_902825905.1 uncultured beta proteobacterium | reverse complement strand
GCCGCGCGCGATCACTGAACGGTGAATCTCGGAGGTGCCGTCGAAGATCCGATAGATGCGCGCGTCGCGGTAGTAGCGTTCGATCGGCAGGTCCTTGCTGAATCCCATGCCGCCGAAGATCTGCACCGCGCGATCGACCACCCGCCCGAGTGTTTCGGAGGCCTGCACCTTGGCCATCGAGATCCACTCGCGGGCGTCGCGGCCCTCGTCGATCATCCACGCCGCCTGCAGCACCAGCAATCGCGCGGCATTGATCTCGATCGCACTGTCGGCGAGCATCTGCTGGATCATCTGGAACTCGCCGATCGGGCGGCCGAACTGCTTGCGCTCGTCGGCGTAGTCGATCGCCAGCTTCAGCACGTGCGCCGCTTTGCCGATCGCGCGGGCGCAAACCTGGGCCAGGCGCACCCTGCCGAGCACTTCGAGCGCGAGGCGAAAGCCGCTGCCTTCCTCGCCTAGCAGACACTCTGCACCCAGGTCGACGTTGTCGAACCACAGTTCCAGGTGGCTGGTGCCGCGCACGCCCATCATCGGCTGGTCGCGGCCGATGGTGAAGCCGGGCAATCCCTTGTCGACCAGAAACAGCGAGATGCCGCGCGCTTTCTTCTCGGGGTCGGTGACCGCCGAGACGATGAAGAAATCGGAGAACGCACCGTCGCTGATGAAATGCTTCGAGCCCGACAGACGCCAGCCACGTTCGGTGCGCACCGCACGCGTCTGGATCGAGGCGGCGTCGGACCCCGCGCCCGGCTCGGTGAACGCGATCGAACAGACCCGCTCACCGCGCACTGCGGGCTCGAGCCAGCGCTGGATCTGCGCCCCCCGGCACTCGAGCAGCACCTCGTAGACGTTGCCGAATGCGCGCCGGATGAGGACGTCGGTGGTGTGACCGAACTGCTCCTCGACCAGCATCGTATCGAGCGCACTGAGCCCGCCTCCGCCGAATTCGGTCGGGATGTTCATCGCGTACAGCCCGAGCGCCTTGGCGCGTTCGTGGATGCGCCGGGCCGTGTCCGGATCGAGTTGCCCCGATCGCTCGACCTCATCTTCCAGCGGACGAAGCTCCGCGTCGATGAATCGGCGTACGGTTTCGATCAGAAGCTTCTGTTCGGCGCTGAATGCGAAGTCCACGGTGCGTTCCGGATTCAGCGACGTGATTGCAGCGCCATGCGGCACCGCGAGCGCGGCATCGGCCGGTCAGAGCGGCGAGAACGATACCGACTTCAGGATGCGGTTCTCCTGCTGAGCATGCGCCCCCATCTCGGCGCTGCGACGCAGGTACTCCTGAAATGCCGGGTCGTTCATCAGCGCGGCGCGTCTTTGCTCGCGATCGGCTTGGCTGGCGTATTTCCAGACGTGCACGACCTGGTTGAGCGGCCCGACTTCGGTCGTCGCGTAGAACACCGGCTCACCGCAATGCTCCACCTGGGTGGCGTGTCCGAATTCTTCGTACATCTTGAGCCACTTCGCGAGCATTCCCGGACGCAGTGTGTAGATGCGCAGATCGAAGATCATCGTTGTCGCCTCCTTTGTTGCTCGTCGATTCCTCTGCGGTTTCGCCATTCGTTCGACAGACTCGAACACTTGCCGACGACGCGTTTGGAGATCGTGATTCGGGGCGATTGACGCCTGCGTCACCCCGGTGAATTAAACGTCAAATCAACGACTTAGGTAACACTTTCAAAAAATATCGCATCGCCCGGAAAATGTGTGCTACATTGCTTTTTGTCGAGACTGCGACAGAGAAGTCAACAAGCTTCCGGTGGTCTCAAGCGATTGACCGCTCATCGGTGTGGTGAAGACCAAGACGTCGCGGAACCAGGAAGTTCGCCCAGATCGATCGAGTTCGACCAGTTACCTCCGAGAGCGCTGAAACATCGCGCTCTTCCTCCCTGTAACGGCCCGCAAGGGCCGTTTTTTTTGCTGCCGCTGGGAACGGAGGTAGATCGCGGTCTGCCCGCTCAGGCGACCTGCTCGCCCAGCACCGACACGGTGACGTGAACGAGCACGTCGGAGTGCAGAGCGATCGCGACCGAAGTGTCCCCGACCGACTTGAGCGGACCTTGCGGCAGGCGGATCTGAGCGCGTTCGATCTCATGACCCTGTGCCTTCATCGCGTCGGCGATATCGGCGGTCGTCACCGAACCGAACAGTCGACCATCGACGCCTGCGCGACGGGTGATCTGCAGCATCAGGCCATCGACCTTGGCGCCGATACCCTGCGCGGAGGTCAAGGCTGCGGCTTGCGCGGCTTCCAGCTCCGCGCGGCGCTTCTCGAAGTCGGCAAGGTTCTCAGGCGTAGCGCGCTTGGCCTTGCCTTGCGGGATCAGGAAATTGCGCGCGAACCCGTCCTTGACCTTCACGACGTCGCCCAGGTTGCCCAGGTTGACGAGCTTCTCCATCAGAATGACTTGCATCGGCTTCTCCCAGGCGCGTCAGTGCAGATCGGTGAACGGCAACAGCGCCAGGAACCGGGCCCGCTTGATCGCCAGCGACAGCTGGCGCTGATAGCCGGCTTTGGTGCCGGTGATGCGCGCCGGGATGATCCGCCCATTCTCGCTGACGAAATCCTTCAGTACGTCGATGTCCTTGTAGTCGATCCACGCCACCTTCTCGGCGGTGAACCGACAGAACTTGCGCCGCTTGAACAGCCCACGCTCACGCGTGCGCCCGTCGCGCCGTCCACCCTTGCCTTTTGCGCCCGCCTTGCGCGGGCCACCAAACGTTGCCATATCAACCTCACTCGAATTGAATGCTTTGAACGTGAACCTCGAGGGTGCGACCCGCCTTGGTGCGTGGCGCGAGAAACCCGCCCAGCCGCGCGTTCGTTCCCAAAGGAGCCTGCGCCGTCAGCCGTGCCAGCGATTCGGTCGCTACGCAGCTCATCTCGAACCCGACGTTGCGCACCGCTCCAGCCTCCTGCTGCTCCGAGGCATGTTGCAGTGTGAAACGCACGATCTGGACGCCGGCTGGCGTGTAACGCAGCGGTTCGATGGCGACGATGCGGCCGACGACCTCGAAGTGATTCGCATGGTTCGCGCCGGTCGCACCGGTCATACCGATCGTATCGGCTGCACCGATCGAACCAGCCGTCGTACTGATCAAGCCGCCGGCGCGGGCGCCGCTGCTGCCGGTGCCGCTGCTGCCGGTGCCGCTGCCGGTGTTGATGCCGGCTTTTCGGATTCGGCCGGTTTCGCCTCGCCCGGGTGCAACACCGACTTGGCCTTCTCCTCCTTCATCATCGGCGAAGGCGTCGTCACGGCCGCTTTCATCTTCACGGTGAGATGGCGCAGCACCGCGTCGTTGAAACGGAAAGCGTTCTCGATTTCCGCGAGCGTTTCGTTGTCGCACTCGACGTTCATCAAAACGTAGTGCGCCTTGTGGATCTTGTCGATCGGGTAGGCGAGCTGGCGGCGTCCCCAGTCTTCGAGGCGGTGCAGCTTGCCGTTGCGCGCGCTGACCGTCTGCCGGTAGCGCTCGATCATCGCGGGCACCTGCTCGCTCTGATCGGGATGGACGATGAATACGATTTCGTAGTGACGCATGGTGCTCCTTGTGGATGGCGCTTCCCGTAGAACGCCGCGTGGCGGCGACCGGTGAAGCAAGGGCGACTGGCCTACCCCGCTGCGAACGCGACCGCGAAACGCAGTCGACACCGCAATGAAGACGTCAATACCTGGGGCAGCCTGGATTGTTCACTCCCGCGTCGGAAGCGAAGCAAGCCAAGGATTATACGGGGCTTTTCGTCGCTGAAACAAGCGCAACGCGGTGTTCGCTCACACCGTACCCAGACGGCGGCGCCTCGCCTCGTAAAGACAAACGCCGCAAGCGACCGAAACGTTCAGGCTTTCAACCGCTCCGAGCATCGGGATCCGCACGACGATGTCGCTCTTGTCGCGGGTCAGGCGGCGCAGCCCTGCCCCCTCGGCCCCCAGCACGAAGACGGTCGGCTCCGGCCACTGCGCTTCGAACAACGTCTGCTCGGCATCGTCCGCTGCCGCGACCGACCAGATCGAGCGCTCCTTGAGCTCGTCGAGGGTACGCACCAGATTGGTGACCATGATGTAGGGCACCGATTCGGCGGCGCCCGAGGCGACTTTGGAGACGGTGGCGTTCAATCCGCAGGCGCGATCGCGCGGGGCGATGACCGCATGCGCACCGGCGCCATCGGCCGCGCGCAGGCACGCGCCCAGATTGTGCGGATCGGTCACGCCGTCGAGGGCCAGCAACAGCGCCGGCTCCTCGAGGCCGTCCAGTACATCGTCGAGCGAATGCGCAAGCGGTGCGGCTTCGACGCTCGCCACCACGCCCTGATGCCGCGCGCCGCGGGCCATGCCATCGAGCCGAGCTCCATCCATCTGCAGCGTGCGCACACCCTTCTCGGTGGCCAGCTTGAGCAGCGCCTGCATGCGCGCATCGGAACGCTTTTCATCCCAGCACACTTCCACCACCGATTGCGGCGCGGCGCGCAAGCGCGCCGTGATTGCATGGAAGCCGAAGATCATCGAGCGCTCGGCCATCGCCATCAACCCACCAGTCGGAAATCGATGCGCGCCAGATCGAGATCCACATGCGCGACGCGCACCTGCACCTTGGAGCCCAGCCGGAACATGCGGCCGGTGCGCTCGCCGCGCAGTTCCTGGCGCGCGGCGTCGAAGCGGAAATAGTCGTTGCCCAGTTCGGCGATATGGACCAGTCCTTCGACGTACATCGACTCCAACGTGACGAAGATACCGAAGCCGGTCACGCCGCTGATCAGGCCGGTGAACTCGTCGTTCACCCGATCCTTCATGAAATAGCACTTCAACCACTGCACCACGTCGCGCGAGGCTTCGTCGGCCCGCCGCTCGGTACTCGAGCTGTGATCACCCAGCGCCGACCAGTCGCCTGGTTCATAGCGCTCCCCGGCAATGACCGCCTTGATCGCGCGGTGCACCAGCAGATCGGGATAGCGTCGGATCGGCGAGGTGAAATGCGTGTACGCCGGATACGCCAGCCCGAAATGGCCGGCGTTCGCAGCGCTGTAGACCGCCTGACGCAGCGATCGCAGCAGCACGGTGTGCAGCAACGCCCGATCGGGCCGTTCCCTGATCGCCTCGATCAGCCGCGCGTATTCCCTGGCCTGCGGTTTGGCGCCGCCGCCGAGCGCAAGCCCGAAGCCGCCCAGATACTCGCGCACGGTCTCGAGTTTTTCCGGGGTCGGCCCTTCGTGCACGCGATAGAGCAACCCCTGCTCGTGCGTAGCCAGATATTCCGCTGCGCACACGTTGGCCGCGAGCATGCACTCCTCGATCAGCCGGTGTGCGTCGTTGCGCTCGAGCGCGCGGATCGATTCGATCTTGCCGTGGTCGTCGAACAGCAACTCGGTCTCCGTCGATTCGAAATCGATCGCGCCGCGCTGCGCCCGTGCGCGCGCCAGCGCCCGGAATACTTCGTCGAGACAGCGCAGATGGCCGAGCAATGGTTCGGGCATCGGTGGCTGTGACTTGCCACCGGCGGTGGTGTGCGCGGTGTCCGCGCTGTCCGCCTCGGTCTGGAGCCCGTACAGTGCGCGCGCAACCTGCGTGTACGTAAGCCGCGCAGCCGAGCGGATGATGCCCGCGCAGAATTTGTATGGTCCGATCTTGCCGGCGCGCGACACGTGCATCTCGCACACCAGAACCAGGCGCTCCACCTCGGGGTTGAGCGAACACAGCCCGTTCGACAGCTTCTCGGGCAGCATCGGGATCACGCGCCGCGGGAAGTAGACCGAGGTGCCACGCTCATGCGCGTCGCGATCGAGTGGATCGCGATGGCGCACGTAGTGACTGACGTCGGCGATCGCCACCAGCAGCCGGTAGCCCTTGCCGTCGGGTTCGCAGAACACCGCGTCGTCGAAATCCCTGGCCGTTTCGCCGTCGATCGTCACGAAGGGCGTTGCAGTGAAATCGACGCGTCCTGCACGATCGGCAGGACGAATCGAATCGGGGAGTTGCTCGGCGCGACGCAGTGCTGCCCGCGAGAACTCGAAGGGCAGATGATGCTTGCGCAGCGCGATCTCGATCTCCATACCCGGATCGGCAGCCTGCCCGAGCACTTCGACGATGCGACCGATCGGTTGGACGTACTTGGTCGGCTGGCCGACCAGATCGACGGTCACCACCTGGCCCGGACGCGCGCCGGCGGTGCCCTCGGGTTCGATCACTACATCCTGAGTGATACGCCGGTCGGAGGCGATCACGAACGCCACACCGCGCTCGCGATGAAACCGCCCGACGATGCGCCGCTGCGCCCGTTCGAGCACCTCGACGATCGCCGCCTCGCGGCGCCCGCGCCGATCGACGCGGCCCGGTCGTACCAGCACGCGATCGCCGTGCAGCACCTGATTCATCTCGCGCGGCGCCAACACGTATTCGACGCCATCGTCGCCGTCGACGAATCCGTGGCCGTCAGGATGGCCGATCACGCGGCCGCCGATCAGATCGAGGCGATCGGCAACGAGAATCGCGCCCTTGCGATTGCGCAGCACCTGACCGTCGCGGGCCATCGCGTTCAGACGACGATGGAATGCGTCGAGCGCCTCGGATGCGACATTCAGCGCCGCAGCGAGCTCGGCTTCGTCGTAAGGGGTCGGAGAGTCGGCGAGTGCGAGCAGAATCGCCTCGCGTGTGGGGATCGAGACGCCTTTTTCGACGATCTGAGGCGACTCGCTGGTTGCATGGCGGCGTTTTGCAGGCCGCTTCGTTGACATGAGTTTCGGTTCTTTCTTACAATGCGCGGCCGCTTTTGGGGCGCATCCATTGTGTTTATGCTGCGAGCTTCACCCGCAGCGAGGTTTGTACACGATTCTCCAGTCGGGCACGTCCGGTCGGACAACACCCATCAGGAAATCGACGATCGCGCCCCACCCCTCCTCGCCGAGATGGCGGAATTGGTAGACGCACTAGGTTCAGGTCCTAGCGGGGGCAACCCTGTGGAGGTTCGAGTCCTCTTCTCGGCACCATCATCGCGTCGCAACGCCTGGTTGCGACGCCCGCCGGAGTTCACGCGGCCCTAGCG
>CADECO010000041.1:0-13613 GCA_902825905.1 uncultured beta proteobacterium | reverse complement strand
CGCGCCGCGAGATCCTCGGGCTTCATCCGCTCGTAGGGCTCGAATGGCTGGTGAATCCACGGATTCTCCGCCAGATAGTCGGCGTGGTAATCGGGCACGAACTTCGAACACGCCTTGTACCAGATCACCGCCGTGCGGATGTCTTCGATGTGCGCATACCCGTTGCGCACGTGATTCTTCACCACGTCGAGAGTGACGCCCGAATCGACCAGATCGTCGACCATCAGCACCCTCGATCCGAGCGCAACGGAGGTCATCGTCATGTGCTGGGCGACGGTGATGTCACCGCGCACGTTGCCCGCCTCGCCGGTGTACGACGCAGTCGAGATGATCGCGAGCGGCGTGTCGAAGATGCGCGACAGCGTGTCGCCCACGCGCAGCCCGCCACGCGCAATGCACACGATCTGATTGAAGTGCCAGCCCGAGTCATGGATCTTGGCGGCGAGCCGCTCGATCGACTTGTGATAGTCGGACCAGCTTACGTACAGGTCTCCCATGGAATTGTTCTCGGCTTCGTTCTCGTCTTCGTGGTTCCGGCCGCCCTCGATCGCCGCGGCCGCACAGGACTCTACTTGAACGGATGGCGGCGGACGATCGTCTCGTCGCGATCGGGGCCGGTGGAAATCATGTCGATCGGCACGGCGCAGGCCTGCTCGATGCTGGTGAGGTAGTCACGCGCCGCACCCGGCAGATCCTCCCAACGCTTGATGCCTACCGTGCTGTCCTTCCACCCGGCGAAACTCTGCAGCACCGGTTTGCAACGCGCCAGCGCGTCGGCACCGATCGGGACGTGATCGATGCGCTTACCCTCCAGCTCGTAGCCGACACAGGCCTTGAGCTCGGGCATGCCATCGAGCACGTCGAGCTTGGTCACGCACATGCCCGACACGCCGTTGATCTGCATCGAGCGGCGCAATGCAACGGTATCGAGCCAGCCGCAGCGCCGTGGACGCCCGGTGACCGAGCCGAACTCGTTGCCGCGCTTGCGCAGTGCCTCACCGGTCGCATCCTCCAGCTCGCTCGGAAATGGCCCCGACCCGACGCGCGTGGCGTACGCCTTCACGATGCCCAGCACGTAGTGAAGCATCTGCGGGCCGACGCCGGCCCCCGCACCGGCAGCGCTCGCGACGGTGTTGCTCGAAGTGACGAACGGATACGTGCCGTGATCGACGTCGAGCAGCGACCCCTGCGCCCCTTCGAACAGGATGCTCCGGCCCGCTGCACTGGCCTCATGCAGCGCGCGCGAGACGTCGGTCACCAACGGAGCGAGCCGCGGTGCGAGCGCGAGCGTCTCGTCGCAGGTCTTGTTCAGATCGACCGGTGCGGCGTTGAAGTACCGCGTCAGGACGAAGTTCTGGAAATCGAGCAGTTCGCCGAGCTGCGTGCGGAAACGCGCCGCGTCGAACAGATCGTTCACCCGCAATGCGCGACGCGCGACCTTGTCTTCGTACGCAGGTCCGATGCCCCGGCCGGTGGTGCCGATCTTGCCCGCGCCCTTCGCGGCTTCGCGAGCCAGGTCGAGCGCCACATGGTGCGGAAGGATCAGCGGACACGAACCGCTCAAGCGCAGCCGCTCGACGACATTGACGCCGGCCACGGCGAGTTCATCGATCTCCTGCAGCAGCGCCGTGGGCGAGAGCACCACACCGTTGCCGATATAGCAGGCCACGCCCTGGCGCAGGATTCCCGAGGGGATGAGCCGCAGGATCGTCTTGCGCCCGCCGATGACCAGCGTGTGCCCGGCGTTGTGTCCGCCCTGGAAACGCGCGACGACCTGGGCGTGCTCGGTGAGCCAGTCGACGACCTTGCCCTTGCCCTCGTCACCCCATTGGGTGCCGATCACCACGACGTTGCGTGCCATGTTTCCCTGGTTTGGATCCAAGTCAGTTTGCGATGCAGCGCTCGATCAAAGCGCCTCGATCACCCAGCCGCCCGCGCGCAACACCAGCCGGCGGTCGCAATTGAGCTCAGCGACGGCGTCGACGTGTCCGGGCAGATCGTAAACGACGATCTCGCCCGCGGCGCGCAGCGTCGCCACGCGCGACTCGAGATCGCGATCGCGCTCGATCGGCGCGAGGATACCGCGCGGCTTCATCCCCTGCGACGCGACGCGAGCAAGGTCGCGCAGGTCCACCGTGAACCCGGTGGCGGGACGCGCCCGGCCGAATGCCTTGCCGACTTCGTCGTAGCGACCGCCGACGGCGATGGCACCGGGCACGCCGGAACTGTAGGCGGCGAATACGACGCCGCTGTGATAGTGATAGCCGCGCAGATCGCCCAGGTCGATGCTGACCGGTTCGTCGCTGTCGCGCACGAGTGCATCGAGTGCGTGCAGCGCTGCGTCGATGTCAGCGTCACGCGGCAGTGTCATGCGTGCTCGCTCGATCACATCGGCCCCGCCGTACAGGCTGGTGAGCTGGATCAGCGCGGTGCGCGATGGTTCAGCAACCTGACGAGTCAGCGCCTCGATCCCGGCTCGATCCTTCTGCTGCAAGGCTTCGAGCACCTCCAGTTCGAGCTCGCTGCTCAGGCCAGCGCGCCGCGCCAGTGCCCGGAACACCCCCACGTGACCAATATCGAGCCGCGCATTCCCTATTCCGGCGGCCGACAGGGTCCTGCGCACCAGGCGCTGCATCTCCAGATCGCCCTCGATGCCGGGATGGCCGTACAGTTCAGCACCGAGCTGCAGCGGCTCGCGCGTTGCATTGAGATTGCGCGGACGGGTATGCAACACCGTTCCGCAATAGCACAACCGGGCAATACCGCTGCGATTGAGCAGATGCGCATCGATGCGCGCGACCTGCGGGGTGATGTCCGCCCGCAGCCCCATGGTGCGGCCGGAGAGTTGATCGACGAGCTTGAAGGTGCGCAGATCGAGGTCGCTGCCGGTGCCGGTCAGCAGCGAATCGATGTACTCGAGCATCGGCGGAGCGACAAGTTCGTAACCGTGCACGCGAAACACTTCGAGCAGACGGCTGCGCAGCGCCTCGATCCGCTCGGCTTCAGGCGGCAGGATGTCTTCGACGTGCTCGGGGAGCAGCCACTTGCGCATGATCGAAAGCGTACGGAGTGCTGAGCGGAAAACGCGCGAACCTGTGCGGTTCGCTCAACTGGCCAGGGTGAACAACACCAAGCCGGCCACGATCGAGATCAGCCCGAAGCTGCGAATCTGGCCGTCGGTCATGCGTGCAACCTGGGCGAACACGTTACGCCACAGCACCGGACTCGCGAACGGCAGGATCCCCTCCAATACCAGGGCGAGCCCGAGCGCCATCAGCAACGTCGTGAGCACCGCGCGCCGGTCGCCGCGAGGTTATCGCGCACCGCGCTGCGCGTTGGGCGATCGCAGGTAACGGAAGAACTCCGAATTCGGGTCGACCACCATCACGTCGGAGCGATTACGAAAACTCGCGCGATACGCCTCGAGACTGCGGTAGAACGCGTAGAACTCGGCGTTCTCGCCGTACGCCTTGTTGTAGATCGCCGCCGCGCGCGCCTCGCCCTCACCGCGCGTTCGCTGCGCGTCTTTGTAGGCGTCGGCCAGCAACACCGAACGCTGTCGATCGGCCTCCGCACGAATGCGCTCGGCCTCGCCTGCACCGGTTGCGCGCAACTCGTTGGCCACGCGCTTGCGCTCCGATTCCATGCGCTGGAATACACGCTCGCTCACTTCCTGCGGCAACTCGACGCGCTTGAGCCGCACGTCGACGATCTCCATTCCCAGTTCGGCGGCCACCACGTTGGCCTTGTCGCGCATCGACACCATGATGTTGTCGCGCTCCTTGGAGATCACCTCGTTCAGCTTGCGTACGCCGAATTCGTCGCGCAAGCCGGCGTTGACGGCCGAGGAGAGCCGGTTCTGCGCGATGCGCTCGTCGCCGCCGGTGCGCAGGTAGTACTGCTTGACATCCTTGATGCGCCACTTCACGAACGAGTCGACCAGGATCGGGATGTTGCCGTCGGTGATGAAGCGCTCGGCCTCGGGCGTGTCGAGCGTGAGGATGCGGGTGTCGAAGTAGCGGATGTTCTGGATCAGCGGCCATTTGAAGTGCAGGCCGGGCTGATCGACCACTTCTTTCAGCTCACCGAGCTGGAAGATGATCGCCTTCTGGCGCTGATCGACCGTGAACAACGTGGTCGATGCAAGCAGCACGAGTACCACTGCCGCGGCCACGATGCCGCCCAGTCCGGCTCTCATCAGCGCACCTCCCGTTCACGCCCGCGCAGCGCTTCGCGCCCGCGCACTGGCGGCTCGACGATCCGCTCGGGCACATCGCCCGGGGGCTTCATGGTGGTCACCGGCGAGCCGTCCGGATTGATCGCGTTGCCCCCGCCCATCTGGATCAACCGGTCGAGCGGCAGGAACAGCAGATTGCCCGACTGGCGCGAGTCAACCATCACCTTGGAAGTCACCGACATGATCTGCTGGACCGTTTCGAGATACATCCGTTCGCGCATCACCGCAGGCGCCCGTTCGTACTCGGCGAGCACCTGCTTGAATCGCGCGGCCTCGCCCTCTGCGTTTGCGACCGCCGTCTGGCGAAAGCCGTTGGCTTCCTCGATCAGACGCGAGGCGGCACCGCGCGCTTTCGGAATCACGTCGTTGGCGTAGGCCTCACCTTCGTTCTTGAGGCGTTCGCGGTCCTGGGTGGCCTTGACCGCATCATCGAAGGCGGCCTTCACTTCCTCGGGCGCCTGCGCCGCCTGCAGGTTGACGCGGCGGATGAGAATGCCGGTCTTGTAGCGATCGAGGATGTCCTGCATGAGCTTCTGCGTATCGGCTGCGACCTTGCCGCGGCCCTCGGCCAGCACCGTGTCCATCTTGCTCTTGCCGACCACCTCGCGCATCGCGGTCTCGGCCACCTGCTTGACGGCTTCGTCTGGGTAGCGGTTGTTGAACAGATACTCCAATGAATCCTTGATTTCGTACTGCACGACGAACTGGATGTCGATGATGTTCTCGTCGTCGGTCAGAACCAGCGATTCCTTCGGGTTGCGGCGCTTGGCGCCGCCCATCTCGACGAATCCGATCTCGACATTGCGAACCTGCGACACGTTCACCATCTCGTGCGCTTCGAACGGATAGGGGAAGCGCCAGTTCAGGCCTTCGGTGGCGGTACGTTCGTACTTGCCGAAGCGCGTCACCACGCCGCGAAACTGCGGGTCGACGATGAACGCGCCGCTCGCCAGCCATGCGATCAGGGCCAGGCCAATGAGCATTCCCGCGCCGCCACCCAGTTGACGCAGGCTCGGCGGCGGCGGATTCGGACCACCCGGTTGCCCGGGGCCACTGCCTCGCCGGCCGAACATGCCAGAAAGCTTCTGGTTGAAGTTGCGCCACAGCTCGTCGAGATCGGGTGGACCGCCGCGTCCACCACCACCGCCTCCACCACTGTTGTTGTTATTGCCGTCGCCGCCGCCGGAGCCGCCGCGGCGTCCCCATTGCGGATCATTGACCGACATGGCTATTCCCGAGATTCGAAGGAGCGGAGCCGAGCATTTCGGAGGCCTGCCCAGAGGAGGAAGGATTAGGAGAATCGGAGAGCGAAGCGGAGTGCGCGGTGGAGGCTGTCGTTTCGGCGGCGGGATTCGGTTTCGACGCGCTGCCACGATTTGCGGCGAAGCGTGCAATGGCTCCTCGCAGAGCATCGATCCCCGCACCTGTTTTCGCACTCGCGCGGACGCGCGCGATGCTACCACACTCGTCCGCGTCGAATCCCGGCTCGATCGGCGTCAGATCGATCTTGTTGAGGACGAGCATCTGCGGAATCTGCGCCGCACCGATCTCCGCAAGCACGCCATTGACTTGTTCGATCTGCTGATCCCGCACTTCGGATGAAGCGTCCACCACATGCAGCAGCAGATCGGCGTGGATCGTCTCCTCCAGCGTAGCGCGAAACGCCGCAACCAAGGCGTGCGGCAAATCCCGTATGAATCCTACGGTATCCGAGATTGTGACGTTACCCGCGCCTTCGATGTAGAGGCGGCGCGTGGTGGTATCGAGCGTGGCGAACAGCTTGTCGGCGGCATAAGCGCCGGCGTGGGTGAGGCGGTTGAACAGAGTCGACTTGCCGGCGTTCGTGTAGCCGACGATCGATACCGAGAGCACGTCGCGTCGCGCGCGGGCCCGGCGCTGAACGTCGCGCTGGCGCTGCAAGCGCACCAGCTTCGCGCGCAGCGTCTTGACCCGAGCGCCCAGCAGCCGGCGATCGGTCTCGAGCTGCGTCTCGCCCGGACCTCGCAATCCGATGCCGCCGCGCTGGCGCTCCAAGTGGGTCCAGCCCCTGACCAGCCGCGTGGCCAGATGCTCCAGTTGCGCCAGTTCGACCTGCACCTTGCCCTCATGGCTTTGGGCGCGCTGCGCGAAGATGTCCAGGATCAGACTGGTGCGATCGATCACGCGGCATTTGAGTTTGCGTTCGAGATTGCGCTCCTGCGCAGGGCTCAATGCGTGATTGAACACCACCAATGACACAGACCGGGCGGCAACGAGTTGCGCGATCTCTTCGACCTTGCCAGAGCCGATGAACGTTGCCGGATCGGGCGAAGATCGTCGGCCCTTGATGATGTCGGCCACGCCCAAGCCGGCGCTGCGACACAGCAGTTCGAACTCTTCGAGACCTTCGGCGAAATCGTGAGCGCCATTGCGGCGAGAGCCGAAATCGATCGCGACGAGCACGGCGGAGTCGCCGCCAGCCGGCCGTTCAAACATTCAGGGGTGCGGCTCCGCGAGGCACGTGTCGGGACCGTGGAGCGCGCGCAGCATCAACTGCTTTCGCCACCCTCGGCGGGAATGGAGACCGCGCGTGACGGTACGACCGTGGAGATCGCGTGCTTGTAGACCATCTGCGTCACGGTGTTCTTGAGCAGCACCACGTATTGGTCGAACGACTCGATCTGCCCTTGCAACTTGATCCCGTTCACGAGATAGATCGAAACGGGCACGTGCTCTTTACGCAGCGTATTCAAAAAAGGATCTTGTAAGAGTTGTCCTTTGTTGCTCATGGCGACTCCAGGCCGATTTTTGTGTCAGTACTGTAATTGATTTCCCGCGCCGACGCTATCCTGTCGACGACGAATTTTGCGGGCCGTTCGTCGTAGGCGGCAGCGCCCTTTGCATCAACGCACTGCACCATCACACGCTCGTCCTGTGCACCGATCTTCAATCGTAGCGTCGCGGCGTGGATAGCCGCTAGCTCAGCCGGAACCAGACGTATGTCGGAGCCGGTGCCCTTTCGGAGCGCACACACGCGACGGCACTCGGCGGAGTCGGATCAATCGCGCGCATTGACGTACGGATTGCGCCCGGTACGAAACTCGATGCGCAATGGCGTGCCGGTGAGCTTGAACGCGCGCCGGAACACACCCTCGAGATAGCGGCGATAGGTATCCGGCACCGCGTGCAGCGCCGTTCCGTGAATGATGATGATCGGCGGATTACGGCCGCCCTGGTGCGCATAGCGCAACTTCGGGCGCGAGTAACCCTCCCGCGGTGGCGCTTGCCGCTCGACGGCATCGTGCAGCAGTCGTGTGAGCTTGGGCGTCGGCAATTTGGTCATCGCCGCCTGGAACGCCTCGTCGACCGATCGCATCAACGCGCTCAGTCCGGTGTGCTCGAGGGCCGAGATGAAGTGAGTGCGACCGAAACTGACGAAGCCCAGCCTGCGCTCCAGCCCGCGCTTGATCTGATCGCGCGAGTACGCCTCCAGCCCGTCCCATTTGTTCACGGCGACCACCAGCGCGCGGCCTCGCTCCACGATGAACGCCGCGAGATGCGCGTCCTGATCGGCGATTTCGCCGCGGGCATCTACCACCAGAACCGCGACGTTGGCCGAGTCGATCGCCTGCAGCGTCTTGATCACCGAAAACTTCTCGATCGCCTCGAACACCTTGCCTTTACGCCGCAGCCCGGCCGTGTCGACCAGGACGTAGCGGTGCCCGTCGCGGGTGAACTCCACTTCGATCGCGTCGCGCGTGGTACCGGGCTGATCGAAGGCGATCATGCGCTCCTCGCCGAGCAGGCTGTTCACCAGAGTGGATTTGCCCACGTTGGGTCGCCCGACAATGGCGATACGCGGGCAACGCTCGTCGGGCTCGACTTCGGCCTCGGGCTCCGGAAACGGATCGAGCACCACATCGATCAGCGCCTTCACGCCCTCGCCGTGCGACGCGGAAATCGCCACCGGCTCGCCCAGCGCCAGCTCGAAGAATTCGGCCACGGCAATCGAGCGGTCGAGCCCTTCTGCCTTGTTGACGGCCACCCGCACCGGAACGTCGACCGTGCGCAACGTGTCGGCGATGCGTTTGTCGTGCGGCGTGACGCCGTCGCGAGCATCGACCATGAAGATGACGCAGTCGGCTTCGGTGATCGCCAGCCGGGTCTGGCGCGCCATCTCGGCGAGCAATCCCTCTTTCGCAACCGGCTCCAGGCCGCCGGTGTCGACGACCAGGTAGGGCTTGTCGCCGACGCGCCCTTCACCGTAGTGGCGATCGCGCGTGAGGCCGGGCGTATCGGCCACCAGCGCATCGCGCGAACGGGTCAGACGGTTGAACAGCGTGGACTTGCCCACGTTGGGCCGGCCGACGATGACGACGGTCGGTTTCATGCTGGAACCGAACCGCCGCAGTCGTGACCCGGCGCCCGCACTCCAACGCTTACGCGGAGCGTGGCGCGGAAGCGAGCATCAGATGCCGATGGCATACAGGGACCCGGCTCGGGTCTGGACCAGGAAACCGCTCGCGATCCGCACCGGCGGTGCGGCGATCGGACTGCCGTCGGTGGCGACGCGCCCGGCATACTCGCCGTCGTCACGCCGCAGGAAGTGGATCAACCCGTTGTTATCCCCGACCGCGACATGGCCCTCGAGGGTCACCGGTGCACTCAGCGTACGACCGCCGAGCTTGGCCTGCCGCCACAGATTGTTGCCGGTGGAGCGCTCCAGCGCCAGCACCGCTCCTTGCGCCTCGCTCACGATGACGACGCGACGGTCGCCCGAAAGCCCCGATCCGCTCGAGATGTCCTTGGTCCAAAGTGGCGCGCCGGTGTTGCTGTCGAAACAGGCCGCGCGTCCCTGGTAGGCGACCGCGCAGATCTCGCGCTCGAGCAGCCAGGGAAAACCGACCACATCGCTCACACGCTCGACCTCGGTCGCCCCGCGCGGCAGCGCAACCGTACCTTCCCAGCGAATACCGCCATTGTTGCGGTTCAGCGCAACCAGTTTGCCGCCGGGGAAGCCGCTGTAGATGAGATTGCCCGCATTGACGGTCCCGACGCTGGTCCGTACGACCAATGCGGGCGCGGCACGCTGATACAACCAGCGACGCTTGCCATCGCCCGCGTCGAGCGCGAACACGCGAGTGTCGGAGGTGCGCACCACGATCAGATCGTCGAGCACCAGCGGCGGCCCGATGAGTTCGCTCGAGACACGCGCGCGCCACAGCCGCCTACCCGTTGCGGCGTCCAGGGCGATGACTTCGCCGTCGGAGGTGCCGATCGCGACCTGCTTTTGATTCGCACCGACGCCGGCACTGAGCACCGCATCGACCGAGACGCGCCAACGTTCGCGGCCGTTGCCTGCATCCAGGCGCACCACGGTGCCGTCGCGCGTGGCGGCGAAGATCGCCTCATCGACCACCGCGGGCACGAAATCAAACTCGCGGCCCGAGCCGATACGCGTCTGCCAGAGCACGCGCGCCGGGCTAGGTCCACTGATCTCGGGCAGCGGCTCGACCTTTCGCGAGGACCCGCCGCAGGCCCCGAGCAGACTCGCCGCGGTCACGATCACGCCAACCCGGAGGACCGTCGACCTGAGTATGGCGCGGAATAAATATGCCGACGACGCGCAGCGCGTCGTGCCGCGGGCAGCGGCCCGTTTGTGGAAGAGCTCCACGTTCATGCAATCCCCGCCTTTGTAATGTTTATCGGCGCATCCGGCGCGACTATCCGTCGCCCAGCGCGTCGAGTTTCCATTGCAGTCGCTCACGCTGCTGCATGTTCTTCGTATCGGTCTTGTCGATAGCCGTCTTGTAGGCGGCCCGCGCATCGGACTTCTTGCCGGTCAGCGCGAGGATGTCGCCGCGCAGCGCAGCGAACTGGCCGGCGAACTCGCCATCGGCCGGTCCGTCGAGCAGTTTGATCGCTTCCTCGGCGGCATTGTCGTCGACCAGCACGTGGGCCAGGCGCAGGCGCGCGATCGACTTGAGTTCGGACTCGGCGGCCCGATCGATCACCCACTGCAACTGGGCCCGCGCCGTCTTCAGATCGCCGCTGTCGAAATGCACCTTCGCCGAGATCAACGCCGCCATCGGCGCGAAGGTCGTCGACGGATACTGTTCGAGGATCGCGCCGGCCGCGTCGCGCACTTTCTTGGTGTCCTTCTCGGCTGCCGCCTTCTGCACCGCGTCGTACAGCCCTGCGGCGTTGGCCGACTGCGAGCGCTCGTACCAGCGCCAGCCATTCCATCCGGCGATCGCAAGCAACACCACGGTGGCGCCCACCATGATCGCGTTGCCGTGCTTCTCCCACCATGCCTTCAGTGCCGCGACCTGCTCCTGCTCCTCCAGGTCGAGCGTGCGCATCACATCGCGTTCTTTCATTGCCATTCCCCTTGCCTGCGCGGTCCCGGTCAGCCTTGACCGCGCGGTTGCAGCAGTTCGCCCACTGTGGCCGCGACGTCGGCCAGCGCGACCCGTTGTTGCGGCATATCTCGCCGCAGCGTCTTGATCGTGGCCGCCTGCGCCGCGACCTCGTCATCACCGACGATCACGGCCACGACCGCCTTGCTGCCGTCGGCCTTCTTCATCTGCGACTTGAAACCACCCCCGCCGCCATGCAGCACGACGGCATAGCCGGCGGAACGCAACGTCTCGCTCAGGCTGAACGCGTACCGGGCCGCCTCGTCGCCCTGGTGCACGACATACACGTCCGGCATCGCGATGCGGGCCACCCGTTTGGAAGCACGCATCAATTCGAGCAGTCGCTCCACGCCCATTGCGAATCCGGCAGCCGGTGCGGGCTTGCCGCCGATTTGCTCGAACAAGCCGTCGTAGCGGCCCCTGCCGCAGACCGTCCCTTGAGCGCCGAGCTGGTTGGTCACCCACTCGAAAACGGTGCGATTGTAGTAGTCGAGTCCCCGCACGAGTCGGTGATCAATTGCGTACTCGATTCCCGATTGTTCCAGCAGCCGGCGCACACCGTCGAAGTGCTGCAGCGACTCGTCCCCGAGAAAGTCGAACAGGCGCGGGGCCTGCGCCACGATCGCCTGCGTCTGCGGCACCTTGCTGTCGAGGACGCGCAACGGATTGGTGGTGAGACGCCGCTTCGAATCCCCGTCGAGATCGGCTTCGTGCTTGCGCAGGAATTCGACCAGCGCCTCACGGTGCCGCTGACGTTCGGGCAGGCTGCCCAGCGAGTTGAGGCTGAGCGTGATGTGCTCCAGCCCCAGATCGCGCCACAGCCGCGCGCACATGACGAGCAACTCCGCATCCACGTCGGGACCGGAGAATCCCAGTGCCTCCGCGCCCACCTGATGGAACTGCCGGTAGCGGCCTTTCTGCGGACGCTCGTGCCGGAACATCGGCCCGACGTACCACAGGCGCTGCGGCCCGTTGTAGATCAGGTTGTGCTCGATCGCGGCGCGCACGGTGGAGGCGGTGGCCTCCGGACGCAACGTGAGCTGCTCGCCATTGAGCTCGTCGGTGAAGCTGTACATCTCCTTCTCGACGATGTCGGTCGCCTCACCGATCGAGCGGCGGAACAGCACGGTGTGCTCGAGCAACGGCGTCCGGATATTGCGGTAGCCGTATCGGTGCAGCCAGGTGCGGACGATCTCCTCGAATTCGAGCCAGAGATCGGCCTCGTCGGGCAGGATGTCGTTCATCCCGCGCAACGCTTGCAGGGTTTGCGTCATGGTGTCGAGCGGATGGCCCGGCTTGTTTTGATGTTATGGCTTCGGGGCACCGGCGATTCAGCTCGCGCCCGCCGCTTCAGTCATCGCCACGGCCGTATCTGCCGTGGCCGAGAAGCGTTGTTGTACGTAATCCTCGACCAGCGCCTGGAACTCCTCGGCAATGTGATCGCCCTTGAGCGTGACGGTCTTCTGCCCGTCGACGTACACCGGCGCCACCGGACGCTCGCCGGTGCCGGGCAGACTGATGCCGATATTGGCGTGCTTGCTCTCCCCCGGGCCGTTGACCACGCACCCCATTACCGCGACGTGCATCGTCTCGACACCCGGATAGCGCTTGCGCCACAGCGGCATCTGCTGGCGCAGGTAACTCTGGATGCGCGATGCCAGTTCCTGGAAATACGAACTGGTCGTGCGGCCGCATCCGGGACAGGCGATCACCAGCGGCGCGAACGAGCGCAATCCCATCGTCTGCAGCAGTTCCTGGGCAACGACGACTTCGCGCGTGCGATCGCCATTAGGCTCAGGCGTGAGCGAGACCCGGATGGTGTCGCCGATGCCTTCCTGCAACAGCACCCCCATCGCCGCACTCGATGCGACGATGCCCTTGGACCCCATTCCTGCCTCGGTCAATCCGAGGTGCAATGGATAGTCGGAGCGCTGTGCCAGATCGCGATACACATTGATGAGGTCCTGCACCCCGCTCACCTTGCACGACAGAATGATGCGATCGCCCGGCAAGCCGAGCGTCTCGGCGCGTTGAGCACTCTCGACGGCACTGGTGATGAGCGCCTCGCGCATCACGCGCTGGGCCGGTAGTGGCGCCGAGCGCGCTGCGTTCTCGTCCATCAGCCGCGCGAGCAGATCCTGATCGAGGCTGCCCCAGTTCACGCCGATGCGCACCGGCTTGCCGTAGTGGCACGCCGTCTCGATCATCTGGGCAAACTGCTCGTCGCGCTTGGCGCCCTTGCCGACATTGCCCGGATTGATCCGGTACTTGGCGAGGGCAGTCGCGCAGTCAGGCACTTCGGTGAGCAGCTTGTGTCCATTGAAGTGGAAGTCGCCCACGATCGGCACGTTGCAACCGCGCGCATCGAGCTTCTCGCGGATCGCCGGCACGGCGCGCGCGGCTTCCAGCGTATTCACCGTCACGCGTACCAGCTCGGACCCGGTCTGCGACAACGCGAATACCTGCTCGACGGTGCGCTCGATATCGGCGGTGTCGGTGTTCGTCATGGACTGCACCACGACCGGCGCCCCGCCGCCGACGTCGACCTGTCCGACACGCACGCGTCTGGTCTTGCGACGCTCGATCAATGTTTCCGAACTCATGGCCAGCTGCTCCGTCGAGGCCTTCTCGCGGGTTATTCGAGGGTGAGTCGCGCCACATCGATCTTGATGTAGCGCGCGAGGTCGACCGGTTGATCGTCGTAGGTGAGCTGCACACCCGCAGCGGCACCGATCACGATCACGAACGGCGGCTTGCCTTCGATGACCCGCTCGGTTCCAGCCGCGTTCAGTCCCAGATGCAATGCCGTTCCTTCACGTGTACGCACCTCGACCCACGACTCGCGATCGAACTTGAATCGCAGTTTGCGCACACCTTCGGGCAGCGGCGGGGCGCTAGGTGCCTGCGCTTGCTGAGCGTCCGCCTGTTCGTCCGACTGGGACGAAGTCGATTCTTCGGATCCCACCGGCGGCGCGACT
>CADECO010000040.1:12548-25766 GCA_902825905.1 uncultured beta proteobacterium | reverse complement strand
CGCGCTCGGCGATCCAGGGCGAGTGCTCGAACACCCGCCCGAAGGCAGCGCCGAATTCACGCGCGCCCATCGCGTTGATGGCCACCATGGGCAGCTTCATGCGAATGCCTCGTGCAGATCGAGTGGTGCGGTCTGACGCATTTCCAGACGCAGGCAGGATTCGACTTCGTTGAGATGGTGCAGCATCAGGCGCGCGGCTTTCGCCGCATCGCGCGCCTCGATCGCCGCGAGGATCGCCGCATGATCATCGCCGCGGCACGCCGGCATGGCCGGCGCGTCATAGAGGTGGATCGCGATCGAGGTGATCGACTCCAGCTCGCGGAGCGTCTTGAGCAGCAATGCGTTGCCGTGCAACTCGGCGAGCAGCAGATGGAATTCGCCCGACAGGCGAACCAACGCACGCCGATCGTCCGCGCGGCGGGCCGCAGCCTCCGCGTTGCCATGGGCACGCAGTCGCATCAGTCCGGCGCGATCGATCGACTTGGCCACCTGCTGCACCAGCGGCGGCTCGATCATACGGCGCAGTTCGAACAGATCGCGCGTCTGCTCGATGGTCGGCTCGGCCACGAACGCACCGCGATTGGGCTGCAACGTCACCACGCCCTCGTGCGCCAGACGCGCGAGCGCCTGGCGGATACGCGCGCGGCTCGCGCCCAGCGCGGCGCAGAGTTTCTCCTCGACGAGTTGTGCGCCGGGCGCGATGCGATGCTCGACGATGGCGCTGAAGATGCGATCGTAGATGGTCTCGAGCGACGCGTCGCGGGCCGGGCGCCGACGCGGCGCGCGCCTGAGCGCTTCGGGCTCTGCGCGGCGATTCATGCTGCGCGCCCCATGCCGCACTGCCACCATGCGACCGAACTCGACTGAACCCTGCTCATGTTGCCTGTACCCATGACCGGGCGATGTTAGTCAGATTGGTTGACAATATCAACGCGGATTGTCGACAATCCGCTCGACAAAGGTTGCGAACGACGGTCGACGTAGCGGCACGCTTCTTGCGAAGTCTTGCGAAATCTCCTGCAGATTAGCAGCAGCCCGCATCGAGATACCGAAGAACGATTCGCTATCAGAACCGAAGGAAGGAGAACCCATGCAACGCCATCCCCTCGCGCCCCTGGCTGGTGCGTTTTTCGCCGCGATGCTTTCCTGTGGTGCGCTCGCTGATCCGAACACGATGCGCATTGCCGGCAACTTCTCATCCAACGGCAAGCACGTCGACGGCATCGAGCGGCCGTTCTTCAACGGCTTGCCCAAGGCCACCGGCGTGAACATGAAGGTCAACTACAACCCGATGGACGTGGTCAACGTGCAGGCCGCCGACGCGCTGCGCTTGCTGCGTGCGGGCACCTTCGACGTGATGTCGGTGCAGATCGGCATGGCTTCACGCGACGATCCGTTCTTCGAGGGCATCGATCTGATGGGCGTGGCCACCGACATGGGCCAGTTGCGCAAAGTGGTCGAGGCCTATCGCGAAGCATTCGATCAACGGCTGCAGGCGCGCTTCAATGCCAAAGCCATGACGCTGTGGCCGTTCGGACCGCAGGTGTTCTGGTGCAATTCGGCCATCACCAAGATCGACGATCTGAAGGGCTTGAAGGTTCGCAGCTTCACTCCGTCGATGGCCGCGCTGGTGCAGCACTTCGGCGGTACGCCGATCACGCTCCAGTTCAGCGAGGTGTATCCGGCACTGCAACGCGGCGTCGCCAACTGCGGCGTCACCTCCCCCACCTCGGGCAACACCGGCAAGTGGGGTGAAGTCACCACCCATTTTCTCCCGCTCGCAGTGTCCGGATCGGTGCAGGGCCACTTCATGAACCTGGCTTACTGGAAGCAGTTTTCGCCGGAGTCGCAGAACAAGCTCCTGGCGGAGTTCAAGCGGATGGAAGATCAGATGTGGGAGCTCGCCAACACGTCGAATGCCGACGCGGTGAATTGCACGGTCGACAAGGAGTCGTGCAAGGACCACACCCGGTTCAAGCTCAAGCTGGTGGAGGTCACCGCGGCCGATCAGCAGAAGATCAAGGACGCCGTCACCAAGGTGGTGCTGCCGATCTGGAAGAACACCTGCAACAAGGTCGACCCGAAATGCGCCGAGACGTGGAACAACACCGCGGGCAAGGTCGCCGGGTTCCGGATCGAGTAGCACACGCCGCTTCTGGCGCGCCCTCGGGCGCCGCCTAGCACTCCCTGTCATGCACGACGACAACCCGGTCAGCCGGATCGTTCAGCCCGTCGCACGCATTGCCGCGATCCTGTCGGGCTACGCGGTGCTGGCGATCGCGTTCCTGACCGGCATCGAGATCATCGGCCGCAAGTTCTTCGGCTTCTCGCTGCAAGGTGTCGATGATTACGGCGGCTATGTGCTCGCAATCACCGCAGCCGTAGGGGCGTGCTACACCATGGCGCAGCGCGGACACACGCGCATCGATCTGTTCCTGCTGCGCATGCCCAGGGGTGTGCAGCGCTGGCTGAACGTGCTCGCCATGCTCACACTGGCTGCGCTGGCAACGTACTCGGCGCTGCGTGGCTGGTCAGTGCTGGCTGAGAGCATCGAATTCCCGAGCGTGTCGAGTACGCCGGCGCAGACCCCGCTGTGGGCACCGCAGACGTTGTGGCTCGCCGGGCTGACGTTGTTCGCCGTATTCGCCATCGCGTATGCCGCACACGCCGTCGTGCTGCTGCTGCGCGGCGCGCCGGAACTCAATCGCTGGTACGGCCCGCACACCGTGCAAGAGGAACTCGACGAAGAGCTGGCCGCCGCGCGCGACCGTGACATCCACACCGGCACGCCGGCCGACCGCACCTAGCCCCGCACGCGGAGATCACCGACACCATGGAGATCACCGGCACCCTGATCCTCACCGGCCTGCTCCTGCTCGTCGGCCTGATGGCGATCGGCCTTCATGTCGCCACCGTCATGTTCGCGCTAGCCGGGATCGCGTCGGGTCTGTATCTGGGCTCCTCGGCGCTGCTCTCGTTCGGCACCCAATACTGGAGCGCGACCAACAACTACGTGCTGGTGGCGATCCCGTTGTTCGTGTTGCTGGGCGAGTTGCTGGTGCGCGGCGGGTTCACCGACCGCATGTACAAGTCGCTCTCCGATTGGCTCAATCCGCTGCCGGGCGGGCTGTTGCACACCAACATCGGCGCCTCGGCGGTGTTCGCGGCAGTGTCGGGATCGTCGGTAGCCACTGCGGCGACGATCGGCACCGTAGCGATCCCGGCGTTTCGCGGCCGCGGGTACAACCCGCGCCTGGTGCTGGGCACAGTCGCAGCCGGCGCGACGCTTGGAATTCTCATCCCGCCGTCGATCAACATGATCGTCTACGGCGCCATGACCGGCACCTCGGTGGGACGCCTCTACGCAGCGGGCATCGTCCCCGGCCTGCTGCTCACCGCGATGTTCGTGCTCGTGGTCGTGGTGATGTGCAGGTTCAATCCAGCGTACGCAGGCGCCAAGGAGCCAAGTGTCGCCTTCGCGTTGCGCCTGCGGCGGCTGGTGGATCTGTTTCCGCCGCTGCTGATCTTCGCGCTGGTCATGGGCACGATCTACTTCGGCTGGGCCACGCCCACCGAGGCGGCGGCGGTCGGCGTGCTGGTGGCACTCGCCCTGGCGGGCGCGTTCGGCACGCTGTCGATCCGCATGTTGCACGAGTGCTTCGTCGTCACCATCAGCGTGAGCGCCATGATCATGCTCATCGCGGTGTCGGCGTTCTACTTGAATTTCGTGTTGGGCTTGATGGGCGTGCCGCAGGCGATGGCCGAGTTCGTCGGCGGACTGGGCACCACGCCGAATCAGCTGCTGCTGGTGCTCACGATCCTCTATCTCATCCTGGGTTGCTTCATGGATGCCCTGGCCATGGTGATCGGCACCATACCGATCGTCATGCCACTGGTGATCGCGCTGAAGATCGATCCGGTGTGGTTCGGCATCTATCTGGTGCTGATGGCCGAGTTGGCGCTCATCACGCCGCCGGTGGGCATGAATCTCTACGTCGTGCAAGGCATCCGCAAGGAGGGGTCGATTGCCGACGTGATCATCGGCGTGCTGCCGTTCCTGCTCATGATGTTGCTGCTTGTCGTGATGCTGTGGGCGTGGCCCGACATCGCGCTCTGGCTGCCGCGCGTCTCGTTCGGCTGAGCCTCGGCGATGACGCGTCACACGCTCATCCGCAACGCACGCGTGCTGACGCTCGATGCCAACGACCGCGAGTTCGACCGAGCGAACATCCTGATCGAAGACCAGCGCATCACTGCGATCGGCGTCGATGTCGCCCCACCGCCGGTGGCCCGCGAGGTCAAGGTGATCGATGCGAGCGGCAAGCTCGCCATGCCGGGGCTCATCAACGGTCACTTCCACTCGCCGGGCAACATGATGGCCGGCGCGCTGCGCGACATGCCGCTCGAGCTGTTCATGCTGTTCGAGGTGCCGCCGCTGGGCCAGGGTGCGGTAGGTGAGCGCCTCGCGTACGTACAGACCCTGCTGGGCGCGGTGGAGATGCTCAAGTGCGGCGTCACCGCGGTGCACGACGACCCGTATCACAACCCGGCACCGACGCAGGACGGCATCGACGCGATCATGCAGGCGTACGCTGACAGCGGCATACGGGCCACGGTCTCGATCAATCATCCGAACAAGATCGAGCACGAGAAGTATCCGTTCCTGCGCGAGCTGCTGCCGGCGGAGGTCATTCGCCAGATGGATAGCGTCCAGCCCTGGACGCCGGACGAGATCGGTGCGCTGTATCGCTGGTTTCACGGGCGCTGGCACGGCGCGGCTGACGATCGCCTGCGCATCGCAGTGTCGAATTCGGCGCCGCAGCGGGTGACGCCGGCGTACTTCGGCGAGCTGTCGGCATTCTCGCGGCGCCACGACCTGCCCTTCGATATCCATATCCTCGAGACCAAGCTGCAGCGAGTGCTCGGCGCGCAGAAGTTCGGCAAGTCGCTGGTGCAGTACGTGAAAGAGCTGGGATTTCTGGATGAGCGGATGCTGGTGATCCACGCCATCTGGGTCGACGAGCACGATATGCAAGCGCTGGCGCAGGCCGGCTGCACCGTCGCCCACAATCCCGTGTGCAACCTGAAGTTGGGCAGCGGAGTGATGCCTTTCCGGCGGCTCGTGAACCATGGCATTCCGATCGCGCTGGGCACTGACGAGCGCAACACCGACGACACGGTGAACGTCTGGGGCGCCATGAAGACGGCAGGGCTCATCCACAAGATCGCCGAACGCGACTACCGCGACTGGCCAAGCGCCGCCGAAGTACTCGCCTGCGCCACACGCGGCAGCGCGCGCGGGATGCGCCGGGCAAACGACATCGGCGCCCTCGCCCCGGGCTATCAGGCCGATCTGATCCTGGTCGATCTGGACACGCTTGCCTTCACACCCCTCAACGATCTGCGCCGCCAACTCGTGTTCTGCGAGAACGGCTCCTCGGTCACGATGACCATGGTTGCTGGACGCGTGGTGGTCGAGAACGGCAGGGTGCTCACCGTCGATGAAGCACAACTCAAGGCCGAGGTGCGCGAGCTGGCCATCGAGTTCCGATCAGGGCTCGCGGCAACCGCTGAGGCAGCAGCCGAGCTCGAGCCCTACTACCGCGAGATGGTCCTGCGCGCAGCAGCCACCGACGTCGGGCTGGATCGCTGGGTCGCACCGATGACACCCTGAACGAACTCGGCACCTCATTTCGACACGCCTCGAACCACGCGATGCTCAAACACCACGAACGATTCGACTATCTGCCGATCCATCGAAGACCCGCGTTCAGCTGGCCGCACGGCAAGCGGCTGGCGGTGTACCTCGCGTTGAACGTCGAAGCGTATTCGTTCGGTGAAGGTCTGATCGAGGAGATTGCCACGCCCGGCCCGGGCCCTGCACCCGACGTGATGAACTGGTCGTGGCTCGAGTACGGCAATCGCGTCGGTGCGTGGCGGCTGCGCGATCTGTTCGGTGCGCTGCAGTTGCCAGTCACGCTGCTGGTCAACTCGGCGCTGTACGGGCACGCCCCCGAACTGCCCCGCGCGTTCCAGGAGATCGGCGCCGAGATCGCTGCACATGGGCGCACCAACTCCGAGCGCCAGGGCAACCTCCCGGAACCGGAAGAGTCCGCGTTGATCGCTGCGGCCACTACGGCGATTCAGGAAGGCGCGGGCAAACGCCCATACGGCTGGCTCGGCCCGTGGATCTCCGAGAGTCCTCGCACGCCCGATCTTCTGGCCGAAGCCGGCTACCGCTACGTGCTCGACTGGTGCTGCGACGACCAGCCGATCTGGCTCAAGGCACGCGGCGGACGGATCCTCGCGGTGCCCTACCCCCAGGAGCTGAACGACTCGAATACGGTGATCGGCCGGCGCGTGAACGCCGATGCGTTCGCGCAGATGATCATCGACAACTTCGAGGAGATGCGGGTGCAGGCGCAGGCGCAACCGCTGGTGATGGGTGTCTCGTTCCACGCCCACTGCGCGGGCCAGCCGTTTCGCCTGCACCACTTTCGGCGCGCGCTGGCGCACTTGGCTCGGGCACGCGATGACGTCTGGCTCACCACGGCCGGCGCGATCGCCGACCACTTCGTCAGCGCCGGCGACGCTGTTCGCTGACCTTTCACCGATTCACCGATTCGCCGATTCGCCACACTTGACCAAGGAGGCAGCCATGCAACGACGAGTTCTCTCGATAGCAGCCACAGTGGGTGCCCTGTTGGGGGCGTGCATCATCGCGTTCGGTGCGAGCACCGTCCAGGCGCAGCAGAAGCTGCCCCCGAAACTTTCGACGCACGCGCTCGATACCTACACCGGCAAGCAGGCGGCCGGCATCCGCATCGACTTTTATGCGATCGAAGGCGACAGCCGCAAGCTGATCAAGTCGGTTCAGGCCGACGCCGACGGGCGCGTACCGGGCAATCTGCTCGACGACAAAGACATGAAAGTCGGACGCTATGAGCTGGTGTTCCACGTCGCCGAGTACTACCGCCGGATGGGCATTCAGCAGACCGCGCCGGAGTTCCTCGACGTAGTGCCGATTCGCATTGCGATCTACGACGCCGCCCAGCGCTATCACGTACCGCTCTACTTCTCGCCGTGGAGCTACATGACGTATCGCGGCAGCTGACCCTTCGCACCCGAGCCACGGAGCCCACCATGCACAGCATTACTTCCCGTTCGCGTCCCCTTGCCGCACTCGCTTTGGCGATCGCCGTCGCCCTCTTCAGCTTGTGCGCTATCAACCCCGCGTCCGCGCAGCAGCCTGCCGGTCGAGTCACCGCTCACATTCTCGATCTGTACACCGGCATGCCCGCCAACGGCATCCAGGTCGAGTTGTACATGCACGACGGCAAGTCGTACCAGCTGGTGAAGTCGGCCGTCACGAACGTCGATGGCCGTCCACCTGAGGGGCCACTGGTGCCCCCCGAGAAGATGAAGACCGGCCGCTACCAGGCGGTGCTGCACGTCGGCGACTACTACAAGAAGATCGGCGCCAAACTACCCAGTGGCTACCACACCAAGCTGACCATCGAGTTCGAGGTTTACGACGCGAAGGCGCCGCATCATCTGCCATTCCAGATCACGCCCTGGACGCAGTCGACTTCGGTCCTGCCCGGATAAGCCAGTTCGATCACAAAGGAGCCCTCATGACTCACCCCGTAAGCCATCGCCCCGCTCGCCGTCTACTCGCGGCACTCGGCGCCATCGCACTCGCAGTGATGCTGCCCGCGCACGCTCAAGACAAAGTCCGCCTCGCGGGTAACTTCGAAATCAACCACCCCTCCAGTGTCGCGATGGAGAAGGTGTTCAAGCCCGAGCTGCAGCGACTGACCAGCAAACAACTCGACGTCGACCTGTTCCCGGCGATGCAGCTGGGCGGCGCCAAGGAAAACGTCGACGGCGTGCGCAGCGGCACCCTGCTCATGACCTGGGTGGGCGCGGCGTATCTGTCGCGCATCGTCACCGAGCTGGAGGCGGTGAGCCTGCCGTTCCTGTTCCCGTCGCGCGACATAGCCTTCAAGGTGATGGACGGCAACGTCGGCAAGCTCCTCGATACCAAGCTCGCCGAGAAGAACCTGATCTCGCTGGGCTGGATGGATCTGGGCAGCCGCAACCTCACCAACAATCGCCGGCCGATCAAGACCATCGAAGACCTGAAAGGGCTGAAGATACGGCTACAGCCCAACGAAACGCATCTGGCGACGTTCCGTGCGCTGGGCGCCAACGCAGTGGCCATGGATGTGAAGGAGCTCTACTCCGCGCTCGAACAGAAAGTGCTCGACGGCCAGGAGAATCCGTACGCGATCATCCGCGCAGCGCGCTACAACGAGGTGCAGAAGTTCCTGTCCAACACCGGCCACTTCTTCGACTTCATCGCCATCATCGCCAACAAGAAGAGCTTCGAGGCCTTGAAGCCGGACTACCAGAAGGCGATCCGCGAGGCGATGACGGCCGCGGTCGTGCATCAGCGCAAGCTCGCCGTCGACACCGACCGCGAAGCGCTGGACGAACTCAAGAAGAAGATGCAGTACGACGAGCTGCCGGCCGCCGAACTCGACAAGATGCGCAAGGCCACCGCGGGCGTGGCCGATCAGGTGAAGAAGCGCGCCGGCGCCGCGCTGGTCGATCAGGTGGTCGCCGAGGTGGCCAAGGCGCGCTGAACGATGAACCAGCCGCAACCCGAATCACCGGTTGCGCCGCCGGGCGCCGCGCAGCGCGCGCTCGGCGCGATCGATCGCGTTGCCGCCGTGGTGATCATCGCGATCATGGCGGCCATGGTGGTGGTGGTATCGCTGCAGGTCTTTCTGCGTTACGCGTTCAACACGTCGATCGACTGGGCCGACGACGTTGGGCGCCTGCTGTTCGTATGGGCGATCTTCCTCACCATTCCGCTTGGCATCCGCGAGGGCATTCACATCGGCATCGAGCTGGTGGTGAAGCTGTTCTCGCCCGCCGTGCAGCGCGCACTGCTCCGCCTGATGGGCACGCTCACGATCATCATGATGGCCGTGGTGTGCTACCAGGCGGTGATGGTGACGATCGATCAGTGGGATGAGCTGCTACCCACCCTCGATGTGACGGTCGCCATTTTCATGATCCCGGTGGCGATCGGCGCGGCGCACAGCGTGCTGCACCTGCTTCGCCTGGTTGCACTTGGTGTCCAGCCGCAGGCCAAGGAAGCGATCGAGTGAGCGTAGCGATCTTCATCGGCTTCGCGCTGCTTGCGGCCTTCGGCATGCCGATCGCGTTCGCGCTCGGCTTCTCGGCACTGGGCGCGGTGATGGTGAGCGACGTCTCGCTCAACCTGCTGCCGCAACGGATGATGCACGCGGTGAACTCGTTCCCGCTCATGTCGATTCCGTTCTTCATCATCGCCGGCGAGTTGATGATCAAGGCCGGCATCGTCGAGCGGCTGATCGCGCTGGCCAACGCCATCGTCGGGCGCGTGCCGGGCGGCCTGGCGCACGTCACCATGCTCTCCGGCGCCGGGCTGGCGACCGTCTCGGGTGCCGCCGTGTCCGATGCCAGCGCGCTCGCCACCATCCTCGGTCCATCGCTCACCAAAGCCTACGACCGCGGCTTCGCCACCTCGATCATCGCCGCTGCCGCCAATCTCGGTCCGATCATTCCGCCCAGCGGCGCGATGATCGTCTACGCGTTCATGGCCGGTGCGTCGGTATCGGTGGGTGGCATGTTCATGGCCGGGGTCATCCCCGGACTCATCATCACCGTCGGCTTCATGCTGATCTGCTCGTGGTACGCATGGCACCGCGGCTATCCGCTCACTGGTGACGGCTTCCGCCTGGGCAACGTGCTGCGCGAGATCGGCCGCTCGTGGATCATCCTGCTCATGCCGATCGTGGTCATCGGCGGCATCGTCGGCGGCGCATTCACCGCCACTGAAGGCTCGGCGATCGCCGTCGTGTACGCGCTGGCGATCGGTTTCTTCGTCACCCGCCGGCTCAAGCTCGCCGACCTGCCGCAGGTGCTGCTGCGCTCGGCGCTCACCACCGCGATGGTGGGCACGTTGATCGCGTGCGCGTCGGTGGTGACCTACATGCTCACTGTCGATCTGCTGCCGCAGAAGCTCACGACATTCATCCAGGCGCTCACCAGCAGTCCAATGATGTTCCTGCTGCTGGTGACGATCCTGCTGTTCCTGGTCGGCATGTTCCTGGAATCGAATGCGGCCTACATCATGCTGGTGCCGCTGCTGCACCCGATTGCACTCAAGTACGGCATCGATCCGCTGCACTTCGGTTTTCTGTTCGTGCTCAATCTGGTCATCGGCATGCTGACTCCGCCGGTCGGCGTGGTGCTGTTCGTGGTGTGCGGCATCACCAAGGTACCGATGCGCGAGCTGGTGTATGCGCTGTGGCCGTTCGTCACACTCATGTACGGCGTGCTGCTGCTGTGCATGCTGTTTCCGCCGATCGTCACCTGGTTGCCGCGCATGCTCGGCTACGGTACCTGACGCACGGCCCCATCCATGCCTCGCGAAGCCGGTTCTGCCATGAAACGACTGGGCATGATCCTGCCCTCGTCCAACACCGTCGTCGAGCCCACCTGCATCACGATGCTGGCCGCGCGCGATGACGTGACCGTGCATTTCGCGCGATTCAAGCTTACGGCCGTGACGGTCGACGATCCGGCGCGCGCTTACTACGATTCGGGCGTCATCCTCGAGGCTGCGCTACTGCTCGCCGATGCGCATTGCGACGTCATCACCTGGAACGGCAGCGCCGGCGGCGTCGTGGGGATCGATCGCGACCGGCAACTCGTGGCCGACATCGCGCGCCGCACCGGTGCAGTCGCCACCACCTCGACGCTATCGATCCTCTCTGCGTTCGAGCAGCTGGGCGTCAGGCGTTTCGCCATGGTGACGCTCAACCCTCCGGCGATGAACGACACCATCAAGGGCCACTTCGCGGCCGCAGGCTACGAGTGCGTGTTCGATTCACACCGGACCGACATCGCCGACAACTTCGCGATGGCGGCAGTCGCGCCCGAAGCGATCGAAGCGATGGCACTCGACTGCGCGCGGGCGCGGCCTGACGCGCTGATCGTGTACGGCACGAATACGCGTGGCGCGCCGGTGGTCGATCGGTTGGAGCAAGCACTCGGCATTCCTGTGATCGATTCGGTGTCGATCGGTGTGTGGGGCGCGATGCGCGGCGTGGGGCTCGATACCGCGGGGCTGCGCCGCTGGGGCTCGGTCTTCTAAATCCGGCCGAGCAGATCCGCGAAGGTCAGCGCAATGACCTCGGTGGCCCGGTAGAGATCGTCGAGCTTGAGGTTCTCGTCGGCGCGGTGACCGTTGGCTTCTTCCAGCGTGCGCGGACCAGCGCCATACAGCACCGTCGGTACGCCCGCCTCGCTGTAGTGGCGTGCGTCGGTATAGAGCGGCACGCCGTGCGGTTTCACTTCGACGCCGAACACGCGCCCGGCATGGCGGCTGATCGACTCCACCAGCTTCTCCTGCCCTGGTCGGGGCACGAACGGCTGCGCCAGCAGGATGCGCCGCACGTTGGCACGGATGCCCGGCATCTTGCGGGCGGTCTGCTCGATCAGCGCACGCAGGAATTTTTCGGCCGCACCGGGAATCTCGTCGGGGATGATGCGTCGATCGAGCCGGAACACGACGCGATCGGGCACGACGTTGGTGTTGATGCCGCCGGAGATCAGGCCCACCACCATCGTCGGACTGCCGATCCCCGGGATCGCCGATTCGAGCGCGAACAGCGCCTTGCGATAGGCATAGAGGTCCGAGAGCATTTCGGTCGCGGCCTCCAGTGCGTCGTGCCCCTTGTCGGGCTCGGCCGCATGCCCGGACTTGCCGATCACCTCGACCTCCAAGTGCAGACAACCGTTGTGCGCCGTGGTGACGCCGTACGCGAACCCGGCGCTGATGGCGAAATCGGGCTTGGTCAAACCATGATCGAGCAGCCACTTCGGCCCGATCGCCCCGCCCGCTTCCTCGTCGTAGGTGAAGTGCAGCTCGATGGCGCCGTTGGCGCGAACGTGCCCGGCAGCCACCGCCCGATCGAGCGCGAGCAACGCCCAGGTATAGGTGGCGAAGTCGGACTTCGACACGGCCACGCCGCGTCCGAACATGCATCCGTCACGCACTTCAGCGGCATACGGATCGACGCTCCAGCCGCGGCCCGGCGGCACCACGTCGCCATGGGCATTGCATGCGATCGTCGGCCCGCCGGTGCCGAACTGCTTGCGCACGATCAGGTTGGTGCAGGAGACCATGCCGTTGGCCTTCACCGCTTCATCGGGGACCGGGTATCGCTCGACCGTGAAGCCGAGCTGCTCGAGCAGCGTCGCGGCGCGTTCGGCATGCGCGCGACAATCGCCCGGCGGATTATCCGAGGGCACCTTGACCAGTTCGGCAAGGAACCGCGACTGCGCCTGACGTTCGCCGGCGAGGTAGGTAGCGACGAACTGCTGCAGGCGGTGTTCATCCTGCGCCGTTGCTGCATGGCTCGATGCGGGCTGCGACATTGTGAGTGGCCTGTCGATGCGCGGATGCGTAGAGTAGAGCTATCCCCGATTGCAAGGAAGTACGACGAAGCGCCACGATACATCGCGTTTCGCAGTGCTTGCTCGAACGCAGCCAGCATGCCAGCAACGTTGCCATCCGACGTTCCCGATCACCTCGACTTCCTGGTGCTGCAACCCGACCAGGAGCGCGCGATCGTGCGCGACCTCACTTTCGCGGTGCTGGCGTTCAATGCGCACGATCCGAGCGCGCCGCTGCAGATCAGCTTCCCGCTGTTCACCGACTCGAAGGTGAGCCAGCGATCGATGCTCGGTCCGTGCGTGCGCGTGACCGGGCCGGCGGACAAGCTCTATGTGCTCACCTTGCGACACGAGGTCGCCGGACATCTGCGCTCGGGACGCGCGATGACGATGGTGCGCGACAGGGTGGTGGTCGAAGCCGGTCGCAACGAGCGCTTTACGCTGGTGGCCGCGGCAGAAGGCGTACGGGCCGCGCCGGATGCGTCGATCGCTGCCGCTTCGGCGCGACCACTGGTGCTCGCGGGACAGTCGCGCCTGATCGAGACGGCGGGCCGGCTCGGCGTCGCGATTCACGATGAAGTGGCGTTCGTCTCGCGCGTCGAATCGGTCAAGCCGAGCGATGGCGCGATCGATCTGCTTGGATTCTCGGCGCGCAAGACCTTGCCTGTGCTGCGGTAGGCGGCGCCTCCTATAATCCGCCGC